>PLDT01000187.1:0-13329 GCA_003136255.1 Actinomycetota bacterium | reverse complement strand
CTGTCGACCGGCCTGGTCACCAAAAAGGTGAACATGATTCCCCTCCCCAAGGTGACGGACATAGAGTTCCGGCGGTCCACGACAGGCCGGTTCCTCGGCTACGGCGAGTTCGAGATTCTCGCGCCGGGGATGGACGGCAGGATGCGCAACATCAGGTTCCTCCCCTACCCGGAGCAGCTCTATCTCGAGGTGTGCGGACTGATGTTCATGGGCGGCAATCCGCCGGAAGGCGGCGAATAGGCGAGCAGGCCAGCCCGCTCAGCCAGGCCGCCCGGGCCGCCCGGGGATTAGGAGCCGCCGGGAACGGCCCGTTGCCCCTGGTGGAGGAACCAGTCGTGGGCGGCGACCGCTGAACCGCGGGCGCCCGCCATGTCGAGGTCCGGAACCAGGGTGATTTCAGCGGCCCTGGCCTGCTCTTCACGCAGCACGGTGTTGGCGCGCACCTCGGCGAAGAACCAGTCACGGAAGTGCGGCGCGGCTTCGACCACCCCGCCGCCGAGAAAGTAGGCGTCGGGATCGAGGAAGTTCGCGGCGATGGTGAAAAGCCGGCCCAGCGCGATCGCCTGCTGCCTGAAGATCGCCAGCGCCATCTCGTCGCCGTCTTCGGCGTACTTGCGGACCAGCTTGGCCGCCCGGCCGATCGGCAGGCCGCCGAGTTCGTGCCCTTCGTACTTGGTGAGCCAGTAGGGCAGCAGGTTGTTCTGGATGCCGGTCAGTGAGGCCACGCTCTCCGCATCGCCCGACTGCCCGCAGTTGCAGACTGGCATCGGCTGGCCCGGGTCGAGCAGGCCGTCCAGCGGGATGGGGACATGGCCGAGTTCCCCGGCCATGCCGGCCGCGCCCTTGATCACCTGACCGCCCTCGACGACCCCGCCCCCGAGCCCGGTCCCCACAATCGCGGACACCGAACCGCGCTGGCCCGACTCCACGCCGAACCGCACGTGGTGGGCGTACAGCGCCGCCGAATTCCCGTCGTTGTTGTAGATCACCGGCAGCCCGATGCGATCGGCCAGCGCTCCCCGGATGTCGAAACCGCGCCAGCCTGCGTGGCCGAAGTTCGTCGCGCCCTTGGACGAGATGACCCCGTCCCTGCTGGCCGGGCCCGGCGTGTCCAGACCCACCGCCCGGACCGACGCCCTGGGCACGCCGGTAAGTTCGAGCACCTGATGCACCGAGTCGACCAGCGACTGGATGGCCTTGTCCGGACCCTCCCTGACGTTGCTGGGGGCCTCCACCAGGCGGTCAAGCAGGAACCGGCCGTTGCCATCAAGGATCGTTCCGTTATTCATGGTTCCGCCGTTGTCGAGGCCAACGGCAACCCAGTCGACTGGCATGCGTCCTCCCGGTCCGGTCGCTAAGCCAGGCCTAGTCTATGGAAATGACCTAGCAGAGAGCAATATCACCGCAGGCCGTCACGACCCGCGCGTGTCGGCCGGCTTGGTCGCGGCGGCATCCCGCCACGCCTGCACGTCACGAGGGCTGTCGCCGCTGAGCGCGGTGGCCGCGGCGAGCGCGAGCGTCGCGTGGACCTGGGCGGCGGCGATGGTCTCACTGCGGCCAATCCCCTTCGGCTCGCCGTAGTTGGGGTCGGCCAGAAGCTGCTGCGCCTCGTGGTAGTGCTCGGGCCCCGTCATGGTCGGGCCTCCTCTCCGTCGCTGCTTCGATTACCCGGGCCGATGCCGCCGCGGCGGGCGCCGCAGCACAGGAAACAAAGCAGCGGATTTGCCCGGACTTTGCGGCCGGGCAGGACTGCAGTGCCGATGCGGAGGATCGGGGATTTGAACCCCGGATGGTGTTGCCACCAAACCGCATTAGCAGTGCGGCGCCATAGACCGGACTAGGCGAATCCTCCATCCGCACGAGCGGTGCGGTGGGCCATAGCGTACCGGCCCTGACCGGCCCGGGCAAAGCGTCCCGCCGACCCGGTCAGTGCACCTCGATGATCTCGTAGTCGCCGCGCTGGTACGCCTCGCGCATCTGCCGCTTGGAGAACTTGCCCACGCTGGTCTTGGGCACCTCGGCGACGAAGCACCAGCGCTCGGGCAGCTGCCAGCGCGGGATCTGCTCGGTCATGAAGGCCCGCAGCTTCTCCGCGGTCACCTCGGCGCCGGACCGCAGCACCACCGCGGCGAGCGGCCGCTCGCCCCACTTCTCGTCGGCGATCCCGATGACCGCGGCCTCGGCCACGTCAGGGTGGGCCATCAGGACGTTCTCGAGTTCCATCGAGGAGATCCACTCGCCGCCGGACTTGATCACGTCCTTGGCCCGGTCGCTCAGCCGGATGAACCCGCGCTCGTCCAGCGTCCCCACGTCTCCGGTGCGCAGCCAGCCGTCGTGGAACTTGTCCGGGTCGTCATCCTTGTAGTAGGACCCGGTGATCCACGGGCCGCGGACCTCGATCTCGCCGACCGCCTCGCCGTCGGCCGGGAGCAGGGCCCCGCCGTCTCCGCCCAGCCGGGCCTCGACGGTGCAGAACACCCGGCCCTGGCTGTCCCGGTACGACCACTCCTGCTCCTTGCTGACGCCGGGGGGCGGGTTGGCCACGCTGGCCAGCGGCGAGGTCTCCGTCATGCCCCAGGCTTGCAGCAGCCGGACGCCGAGCTCCTGCTCGTACCTGACCTGCATGGCGTGCGGGACCGCGGAGCCGCCCGCGATGACCAGGCGCAGCGAGGACATGTCACCGCCCTCGGCCCGCGTGTGGGCCAGCACGCCCGCCCAGATGGTCGGCACCCCGCCGGCCACGGTGACCCGCTCGTCGCCGATCAGCCGGACGAGCGCGGCCGGCTGCAGGTACCGGTCGGGCAGGATCAGGGCCGCGCCGGACAGCAGGCCGGCGTAGGCCAGGCCCCACGCGTTNNGGCACGACCGGGAGCACGCGGTCCCGTTCGGACAGGGCGAAGGCGTTCCCCAGGCAGGCACCCATCGAGTGCAGGTAGGTGGACCGGTGGCTGTAGACGATGCCCTTGGGATGCCCGGTGGTCCCGCTCGTGTAGCACATCGCCGCGGCCGAGAATTCGTCCAGCGCCGGCCAGTCGAACGAGTCCGGCTCGGCGGCCAGCAGTTCCTCGTACTCGTGCACGGCCACCCCGGTGAGCTCGTCGGCCCCGGGCGTCTGGCTGAGCGGCGCCCCGGACACGATCACGTGCTTGACGGCGGGCGCGTGCGGCAGGACCTCGGCGAACTTCGAGACCAGCGAGGCGTCCACGATGACGGCGTAGTCGTCGGCGTGGGTGGCGATGTAGCCGACCTCGGCCGGGGCGAGCCGGATGTTCAGCGTGTGCAGTACCGCGCCCATCGACGGCACGGCCAGGTAGGCCTCGAGGTGCTCGGCGTTGTTCCACATGAAGGTGGCCACGCGCTGGTCGGCGTCGACGCCCAGGCGGCGCAGCGCGTTGGCCAGCCGCGCGGCGCGGCGGCCCGCCTCGGCGTAGGTGCGGCGCCGGACGCCATCCTCGGTGCAGGTCACCACCTCGCGATCACCGAACACCGACGTCCCGTAGCGCATGATCGACGCGATCGTCAGCGGGACGTCCATCATCGTGCTGCGCACCGAACTACCTCCTGTGGGTGCTGACCTGCATACCTGATAGTGCCATGAGTCAGGCAGCCCGCAGTAGACCCTCTGGCCGCAATTAATGCCCGCTCGTACCGATAAAGCGGGATAAGTCGTGCTTTCCCGAGTTAAGGCTAAGGCGCCGGAATCCTCGCCGAGTTCGGCGTCAATGCGCAACCGGGCGACCGCACGAGAAACGGTGCTTTTCACCGTGCCCAGGCTGACGCCGAGCAGCGCGGCGATCTCCGGCTCGGTCATGTCCTCGAAGTACCTGAGCATGACCGCGGCGCGCATCCGCTGCGGCAGCCGGTCCAGGGCGTGCCGGACCACCTCGGCTAGGTCGCTGTCGCGCGCGTGGTCCGCCACCACCTGATCGGGCACCTCGTCGGTGGGGAATTCGTCCAGCTTGCGGCGCCGCCACCACGAGATGTGGGTATTGATCATCGCGCGCCGCACGTAAGCGTCCAGGGCGGCGTGGTCGTTGATCTTGTGCCAGGCTACATACGTACTGGCCAGGGCCGCCTGGACCAGGTCTTCGGCGTCGGCCCGGTTGCCGGTGAGCATGACCGCGATCCCGAGCATGGCCGACCCGCGGGCGACAACGTATTCACGGAAGGCGGCATCGTCGTCGCGGGCCGGAGAATCCTCGTGATCGCCGACAAAGCTCATGCCGACTACCTTACTTAAGGTAGTCGGCATGATTACGTTAAGTGCACAAGATGCCGTCTCGGCGCGCCGACCTCCACGTATCCGCCGTGGATGTATCTCTCTGTCCTCACGGACAATTGTGCCTGAATGACTTGACGTAACTGCCCCCACCAAGCATGGTCATACTCAAGGCCCCATGCAATCCCACGGAGGGCAAGTGCGGCATTTGGCTGAGATTCCCCGTTGGTGCGACGATGTCACAGACTTCACCGGTCCGGGACGATTCGCACGCAGATCGTTGCTTAAGGCAGCGGTGCTGGGGCGGGGAGACGAAGCGGGCCATCTGCTCGCCGTGACGGGTGAAGACATCGAGGCCGCGGCGACCACCTTGGTCTATACCGTCACCGGCCGGGTCCTGGACGTCAGCCCGCACGTGCTCGTGCTGCGGACCGAACAGGGCGAGCAGCGCTTCCCGCTGACCGCGAGCGCACGGGCCTGGCGCGGCGGCCAGATTCCGGCCGCGGCCCTCAAGCAAGGCGATCACGCAATTGCCAGGCGCCAGCAGCCGGGCGGCCCCGCCGTGGACCGGATCTGGGCTCAGATCGGCCGGGTGACCGGTACGATCATCGAGCGTGAGGGACCCGCTACGCTGCTGGTCGATGAGGGCCCCGCCCAGGGACGCAAGATCGTGATCATCGCCGCCGAGGCGGCAGGCCGCATCCAGGTCCGGTTCCCGCGGCTCGAGCCCGGCTACCTGATCGACGTGATCGGCCTGAAGCACGACGGCTTCCTGCGGGCGCTGATCCCCGCCACCTCGCAGCCGCCCTACCTGGCCGGCCACCCGCCCGCGCCACCGCTGGTCAACGGGCACGTACCCGATCCGGTGAGCGGGACGGCGGTCTGGCACGAGCCCGGCGAAGAGCCCGAGGGCCTGCTCGGGCTGGCCTACCCCGCCCTGGACCCCGAGACGAGCTGCGAGCGGACCGGGTCGGCGCCGGCCGCCTGCTCCGGTGACCTGCACGCGGTGGACCCCCATGCCACCGGGCCCGGGTGCGTCCGCCTCCCCTACCTGTCGGTGGGAAGCCTGCTCCTGCTGCAGAACGACTGCGCCGAGCGCAGCAGGCTGCTCCCCGTGACCAGCTGCGGAGCGACCGCCAGGCTGTTCTGCGATCGCTGCGTCACGTGCGGGACCTCGCGCAAGGGCCGGATCGCCGACCTGACCATGGCCGCGTTCGTGGAACTCGGCGGTGCCCTGGAAGCCGGCTGCTTCAACGCCACGATGAGGATCGGCGGTTAGACAATGCTCACCGCGGTCAGGGAACTGCAGATTCCCCTGCTCGCCGCGCTGCTGCTGGGCGGCTGCGCGGCCAAGGCGTGGCGGCTGCTGCGGACCCGGTCCCTGAGCACGGTCCTGGTTCCGGACGGACTGCTCCCGCTGCGGCTGCGGCGCCCGGTCATGATGACCATGTACGCGACCGAGTTCACCCTGGGTCTCGGGCTGATCGCGACCGCGGGCAAGGTGGGCGCGGGTGGCCCGGGCCTGCCCGCGACCATCGTGCGCGCCGGGACGGCGCTGTTCTTCCTCGTCGCCATGGGCGCGCTGAACGAGACGCGACAGCGGCGGCCCGACGTCGGCTGCGGCTGCTTCGGCGAGTTCAGCGAGACCCCGATCGGGTGGCGGACCATCACCCGGGCCGGGGTGCTGTGCGCGGCCGCCGCCGCCACCATCGGAGTGCCTCCGCTCCGCATGCCGTCCTCGCCGAGCACGGCCGAACTCTGGCTCGCCGCGCTGGCCTTTGAGCTGTCCCTCATCGCGTTCCTGTCGCCGGAGGTCGGCGAGATCCTGGTCAGGCTCGGCTATTCCGAGCCGTGTGAGCTGCGGCGGCTGCCGGTCGGCCGCACGCTGACCGCGCTGCACTCGAGCTCTCAGTGGCGCCGGTACGCGGGCCAGGTCTGCGCCGCCGCCCCCGACGACGTGTGGCGGGAAGGGTGCTGGCGCTTCGTGGTGTATCCGGGGTCGGCGCACGGACGGGCCGTCGACATCGTCTTCGCCATCTACCTGCAAGCCCGCAGGCCGCCCATCCGGGTGGCGGTCCTCGACGCGGAAGCCGACAGTCCCGGGCCGGCCGGAGCGCGCGAGTCTGTCGTTATCTAGAGGACTCTAGAGCGAACGCTAGACGGCCTTATGGAGCCGTAGGCTAACGCCCGCCACCCGCCTAGGCTGGCTGCGAGCGCAGGAACTTGCCGAAATGCGGGACCGTGAACGCGATCAGGCCCCGTTCGGAGCTGTAGATCAGCCCCTTCTTGATCAGCCCGTCCCGGGCCGGCGACAGGCTCGACGGCTTGCGCCCGAGCTCGTCGGCCACCACCGAGGTCGGCACCGGGTCATCGCCGGTGGCGGCCATGGCCCGCATGTACTCCCGCTCCGCCTGGGTGGCCCGCTCGTACCGGCTGCCGAAGAACCCGACGGCCAGCTCGCCTTCCGCCTCCGGGGCGGCCATGCCGACGTCGGCGGCCGTCACCGGGCTCGAGGCGGCCACGTCCCAGGTGACCTTGCCGTAGGCCTGGACGAAGTAGGGGTAACCGTCGGCCGCGGCGTACAGCGCGTCGAGGGCGCTGGCGGTGAACGTCACGTCCTCCCGCTGCGCCGGGGCGATGAGCGCGAGGTCGGCGGCCTCCCGGTCCAGGCGGTCGATCCTGGCGTACCGGAACAGCCGCTCGGAGTAGCTCTTGCTGGCCGAGAGCACCGACGGCAGGTGCGGCAGGCCGGCCCCGACCACGATGAGCGGGCCGCCGGTCTGCGACAGCTCGTGGCAGGCCGCGCAGAGCGCCGATACGTCGTCGGCGGGTACGTCTTGCATCTCGTCGACGAACAGGGCGATGCCCACGCCGAGGTCCGCGGCGACCGAGGCCGCCTCGGCGAACAGCTCGGTGAGGTCGACCTCCAGGTCGCCGGAATCGGCCCGGCCGCGCTGCACGGGCGCATCAATGCCCAGCCCGACCGTGACCGTGCTGCCCTTGGGGGCCTTCGGGTCGTGCAGCGCGAACGCCTTGAGCACACCGAGGAAGTACTCGACCCGCTCCGGAGCCCGGTGCCGGGGCGCGAGTTCGCGTACCGCCATGTGCAGTGCCGCGGCCACCGGCCGCCGGATCGACTGGCCCGGCCTGGCCTCGATCTTCCCGGTGCCCCACAGGCGCTGCAGGGCCATCGACCGGAACGTGTTCAGCAGCACCGTCTTACCCACGCCGCGCAACCCGGTCAGGACCATGCTCCGTTCCGGGCGGCCGCGGGCGATCCGCTCCAGCACCACCTCGAACTGGCTGATCTCGCGGTCCCGCCCGGTCAGCTCGGGCGGCCGCTGGCCGGCGCCGGGAGCGTAGGGATTGCGCACCGGATCCATGGCATCGGACTCTATGGCGAGATCTACCCTGAACCCTAGATTTGGCTAGAAAACCCTACCGGCGTGTCGTGCTCAGTGATCCTGCTGCTGGTTGAGGCGGGCGAGGTAGGCGTTGTACGCGGCCAGGTGCTCGTCGTCGTCGTCCAGGCTCTCGTTCGCGCTGGCCGGAGTGGCTTGCGCCGGTACCCCCGGATCGGTTCCCGCCTCAGGGTGCCCGCCGACAGGGTTCGCGCCGACCTGCGCGGCGAAGTTCGTCCGGCGGGCGACCTCGAGCCAGCCGAGCCCGCCGTCGCTGCGGGTCTCGCGGGTCCAGGCGAAGAACACCGTCAGCAGCAGGACGAACATGAGGCCCGCTCCGCCGACCCACATCACCGCACCGCCGATGTGCACGTCGCTGAGCGGGCTCGGCGCCCAGCTAGGACGGCCCTTGGCCAGGTTGGGAAACGGGTTGCTGCCCTCGGACCCAAGCACGAGGCCGGTGAAGGCGTCCACCGGCATGGCGATGAAGAGCAGGAAGATCCGGGACGGATAGGAGACCTTCCACCGGATCGGCTCCCGTCCCACCAGCGGCAGGAAATAGAGGTAACCCGCGACCAGGAACAGAGCGTGCTCGGCGTTGTGCACGGTCTCGTTGGCCAGCACCAGGTTCATGAAGCTGGTGAGGTGCGTGCCCACGATCACGCCGATGTAGAGCGCGACGCTGAACGGCGGCCAGGTGATCCAGGTCACCACGTGAGAGCGCAGCAGCTTCTTGGTCCAGGTGTGTACCGGGTTCCGGCTTGCGTGCAGCAGCAGCGTGGCCGGCTGCCCGACCACGAGCAACGGCGGCGCCACCATCAGCAGCAGCAGGTGCTGGATCATGTGATCCCAGAACAGCACGTCGTCGTAGCTGCCCACGCCGCTCTCAGTCGCGATCACGATCACGGCCAGGCCGGCCAGGAACAGGGCGGACCGGTACCACGGCCACGGCCGGGCCGGATGGCGCCGACGCACCCGCTGCACGCCCCAGAGATAGAGCCCGGCCGCCAGCACGACAAAGGCGGTCACGACCGGGGCGAACTGCCACAGGCCGGCGAGCTCGAGCACGCTGACCGGCGGCAGGGCCTGGGTTCCCATGCCGCGTAGACTACTCGCCCGCGACCAGGCTCAGCCGAGCGGTTACTTGGCGGCCAGGTCAGCGGGGCTTATGCTCGTGATTAGGTGCGCCGGGAAGCCTGGTCGGCATGGTCTTTTGAATTCCTCCCCCGGAGCGCCCCATGACTCGCTACTTGACCAGGGACCGCATCGCGATCGTGGCCGCGCTGGCGGTCCCGCTGGCGGTGGCGGCGGTGCTGCTGCCGTTCCGGGCCAGCTGGTCGAACGCCAACGTGGCTCTGCTGCTGGTCGTGGTCATAGTCGGGGTGGCGGCGATCGGGAACCGCGTCGCGGGCGCCGTGGCGGCGGTGTGGGCGGCGCTATGGTTCGATTTCTTCTTCACCGTGCCGTATTACCGGTTCACGATCCGCAGCTCGGCTGACGTCACGACGGCCGTCTTGCTGCTGCTCACCGGCCTGGCTGTTTCGCAGCTCGCGGCCCGGGCCCGGCGGCTGAAGGTCGTCGCGGTTACCGATGCGGGTTACCTCACGCAGATCCACGAAACCGCCTCGCTGGCGAAGTCGGCCAGGACCCCTGATGCGGTGGTCAACCGCGTCAAGGAGCAACTGGTCGAGCTGCTGGATCTGGAAGGAGCGCGCTTCGAGTACGGGTCCCTGATCGGCCACCCGCCGCGGCTGGAGCCGGACGGGACCGTGACGATAGGCCGGTCACGATGGGATGTTGAGCTGTCGGGCCTGCCCGCGGCGGAGGTCGAGCTGCGTACCTTCGGCAACGGCCGGTACTACGGCCGGTTCATGCTCAAGGCCAAGCCGGGCTCCAAGCCTTCACTGCAGGCGCGGCTGGTCGCCGTCACGCTGGCCGATCAGGCCGGACGTGCGTTCGGTGCCAGCCAGACCGCGCGGAGCGCGTCCTGACCAGGTAGGACTCAGTAAGAACGCCCGAAGATCACCCGCTTGTCGTATGCCGACCGGCCATCGCATCGCACGCACGTTCCGGCCTCGAGCCCGCCGTCCAGCGGAACGCAGCGAGGTGTGGCGGCCGTCTCGGCCTTGATGTCGTCCTCGCATGCCGGGTTGCCGCAATGGAACGCCTGCGCCCAGCCCGTCGAGACTGCTTGCTGGAAAGCAGGCCAGTCATTAACGACCATGGTGTTCGAATCGCGGAAGGCGGTAGCTCGCTCAAGCAGGAACTTCTGATACTCCTCGAGCGCGGCGGTGAGCACGGGCGCTGCGTTCGCGAGCTGGATCGTCCGCTTGCCTTCGCCGCCGAGGCGCTGGGCCATGATCGCTGTCCCGGCGTCTAGGTCGCGTGGTCCAAGCTCAAGACGCAATGGCGCGCCGCGTAGTTCCCAATCGTTAAATTTGAATCCCGGTGACAGTTGCACTCGGTCATCGGTGTGCGTGCGAATGCCCGCCTGCCTGAGTTCGGCGGTCAAAGTCCGCGCGGCAGCAAGCACGCGATCGAGCTGTTCGCCTCGGCCGATCGGGACGATAACTACCTGATACGGGGCAAGCATGGGCGGTAGCACGAGACCTTTATCGTCCCCGTGCGCCATGATGACCGCGCCAATCATCCGGGTCGACATTCCCCAGGATGTGGTGTGGCATAGCTCAAGGCGGCCTGAATCACTGGTGTACTGGATTCCGAACGCCTTGGCGAAATTCGTCGCCATGTAATGGGACGTTCCCGCCTGAAGCGCTTTGCCATCGCGCATCATCGCCTCGATGGTAAATGTCCGTGCCGCACCAGCGAAACGCTCACCAGGCGTCTTCTCCCCAGGAACAACGGGCAGGGCGGCCACATCGCGAGCGACCTCAGTATAGAAGTCGAGAGCAAGCATGGTCTCGGCCAGCGCGTCGGCCTCGTTTGCGTGCGCCGTGTGGCCTTCTTGCCAGAGGAACTCGGTCGTTCTAAGGAACATCCGGGGCCGCAGCTCCCAGCGGACCACGTTTGACCACTGATTCAGAAGTAGCGGCAGGTCGCGGTAAGAGGAGATCCACTTGGCCATCATCTCGCCGACGATGGTCTCGGACGTCGGCCGGACGACAAGAGGCTCGTCCAGCTCCTTCCCCCCGGCGTGCGTGACCACCGCCAGCTCCGGAGCAAAGCCGTCGACGTGCTGGGCTTCGCGCCGGAGATAGGACTCGGGGATGAGCAGCGGGAAGTAGGCATTGTCATGACCGGTGTCCTTAATTCTCCGGTCCAGCTCGGACTGCAGCAGCTCCCACAGGCGGTATCCGTACGGGCGGATAACCATCGTGCCCTTGACCGGACCTCGGTCGACAAGCTGCGCCTTCGCGACAACCTCGTTGTACCAGGCCGAAAAATCCTCGCCCTGAGGCGTAACCCCGTGCTCCTCGTCGCGTGCCATGCGCAAAGAATACCGGGATCGCGGCGGCGGGCCTGCCAGGACGCGTTAACGCCCTGCCTCGGTGCCACGCCGGGCCGTGACCATAGCGGTGACCATGCTCGCGCGAATCGGTCGCCCGAGTCGTTCATAAAGGGCCTGGTATTCACGTTCAAGGGCTTGACCCTGGTCCGGTGAAATCCGAGCGTAAAACGACATCGTGCGAAGGAGAGCATTGAGCTGGTCAGGAGTGTGCTCGGCGAGCTTGGGCATGACTGCTACCTGAACATCGCCGAACAAACCGGCGGCATAATCTTGCCCTAGGTCGTAGCTGCCGAGCCAGGCCCATACCTGCGAGACGTTGCCGCGGCGTTGCTCCACCCCAGCGAGCGTGGCGTCGAGATCCCGGTAGACCGGCCAATCGGCGGCAATCTCCGGGGCCACCTTTGCGATGGCAGCGAGTGCTGCTTCCTGATCTGGCTTGCTGCGCTGCTCCTCGAGCCCGAAGTATTGCACGAGAGCGAGCGTTCCACCGGGAACAAGTACGTCAGCGGCCTTCTGCCAGCTAACTTTAGGGTCAACCCAGTGAAACGCGGACGCGGAGAACACGGCCTTGAACTGCTCGCGGGGCAGCAATGCATCCTCAAACTGAGCGTTGACAAATTCCACCTCTCCGGCACCGGCCAGGTTCTGCCTGGCCAGTGCGATGAGGCTCGGGCCTGGTTCGAGTGCGGTGACGTGCAGGCCCCGGGCGACCAGGCCGCGCGTCAGCTGGCCGCTTCCGCACCCGACCTCAAGCACACGATCGCCGCTCCCGATCCCCGCGACCCGGCACGCCTGGTCGACGAGTTCGTCAGGATAAGCCGGACGGTGACGGTCGTACTCAGCCGCGATCTCATCAAAAACCTTGCCGTAACGACGTGCGGTAGATTCTGGCCGCCGTGTCATGCGTTGGCCTCCGACGTGAGCTCAGCGGGCATAGGCCCAGGTCAGAACTGGTTCCCGAGGTCAGTGCGGAGGGCGTGGGATTCGAACCCACGAGGACGTTGCCGCCCTAATGGTTTTCAAGACCATCGCCATCGGCCACTAGGCGAGCCCTCCTGTGGGATCCAGCGTACGGTAACCCGGAGCGGGACGTCAGCCGCCGCGGCCAGGCCAGCCCGTCGCCCACCAGCGAGGCCAGGGTCAGGTACGCGTCGGCCGTCTCGGCGCTGAGCAGTTCGAGGTCGACCTCGGCGCCCTCCTCCAGGTGCGGGTCGTACGGGATCCGGGTCACGGACCGGCAGCGCGCGGCAAAGTGGTGCTCGAGCCGGTCCAGGTCGACGGTGCTCTTGCTCCTCGGGCGGATGGTGGAGAGCACGACCACGCCGTTGCGGACCAGGTCCCCGTAGTTGTGCGCCTCCAGCCAGTCCAGGGTCGCGCTGGCGCTGCGCGCGCCGTCGACCGAGGGCGAGCTGACCACCACGATCTGGTCGGCCAGCCGGAGCACGCCCGACATGGCCGAATGCAGCAGCCCGGTGCCGCAGTCGGTGAGGCAGATCGAGTAGAAGTGCTCGAGCACCCGCGCCGCGTCGCAGTAGTCGTCCGCGCTGAAGGCGACGGAGACACCGGGGTCGCGGTCCGAGGCGAGCACCTCGAGCCGGCTCGGTGCCTGGGTGGTGAACGCCCGGACATCGGCGTAGCGGCGGATCTGGTCCCGCTCGTTGAGCAGGTCCCGGACCGTGGCGGCAGTCTCGAGCCGGACCTTGTCCGACAGCGTGCCCCGGTCGGGGTTCGCGTCGACGGCGATAACCCGGTCGCCGCGCAGGGTGGCGAACGTCGCGCCCAGCCCGACGGCGGTCGTCGTCTTGCCCACGCCGCCCTTGAGGCTCAGCACCGCCACCCGGTGGTGCCCGCCCGCGACCGGGGTCCTGACCCGGTTGATCAGATCGCGGCGGCGCATGTCGGCGGCCGATTCGCCCAGCCGGAGCAGGCCGCCGGTCACCCGGGAGACCCGGTGCCGCCAGCCGGATCCGGTCGTGGTCCGCTTGCCGTGCAGCAGCGACTCGGAGGTCAGGCTGTCCGACGTCTCGGCCGGGGCCGGCGGTGCCGACCGCGACGGCGGCACGCGCCCGGCCGCCCCGGAAAATCCCGGGCCCGGAGCCGGCCAGGGTGCCTGGCTGGTCCGGAACTCCGGCAGCGCGTGCCTGGCGTCGAGCAGCGACTCCATCGGCGGGATGCCCGCCGGGTCCCGCCCGTAACCCGGGTCCGGCCCGTAACCCAGGTCCGGCGCGTAGCCCGGGTCC
>PLDT01000262.1:554-9186 GCA_003136255.1 Actinomycetota bacterium | reverse complement strand
GTGCAGGCCGACCCGCTGCCCGGGCCGCAGCCCCAGCTTGGCAGCCTGCGGCCGACCCGAGCCAGGTGGGCCAGACGAGCTAGCAGAGGCAGGCGACACGAGAACGAGTCGATATCACACGCAGAAGCGAACCGCAAGCAGCCGGCCGGGCCGACCGCCCGGATAACACGTTAACTGCCGCAGGCCGGGCCCGCCGTGCTTGCCCTTGTCGCCGCGCCGCTCCAGGATCTCGGCCGCGCCCCGGACCACGCAGCGCAGCGGGTCCTCGACCAGGACCGCGCCGATGCCCGCGGCGGTCTCGATCCGGCCGGCCAGGCCGGGCAGCAGCGCACCGCCGCCGGCCAGCCTGATCTTGCCGCGTACCACGTCCTCGGCCAGGCCCGCCGGAATCTCGGACAGCATCTCGTGCACCGCGGTGGCGATCGTCGCCACGATGGGCTCCAGCGCGGTGGCCACCAGCCCGCCCGGCACGTAATCCGTCCGGGGGGTGCGCTGCCCGGCGTCGAGGCCGACGGCCTCGGCCCAGCCCTCGGCCCCGCCGGTCACGCCGAGCGTCATCTTGAGCTGCCGGGCCGCGCGCTGGCTGATGATCAGCCCCATCTCGTTCCTGATCGCTTGCACGATCGCCTCGTCCATCGCGTTGCCGGCCTTGCGCAGCGATCTGGCCCGGACCACGCGCCAGCCCGCGACCGCGGCCACCTCGGTGGTCCCGCCGCCGATGTCGACCACGAACCCGCCCGCCCCGCCGGTCAGGTCGAACCCGGCGCCGGCCGCCGCGGCCACCGGCTCGTCGATCAGCCGCACGTTGTAGCGCGGGCGCCGGACGCTCAGCGCGGCGACGATGGACCGCCGCTCGACCGGGGTGGCGCCGCTGGGCACGCACACCAGCGCGTTCGGCCGCAGCACGCCGAACCGCCGGGTCCGGCGCAAGAACTCGTGCAGCATGGCGGCCGTCGCGTCCAGGTCGGCGATGACCCCGTCCCGCAGCGGGTGGATCACCTGGATGTCCTGCGGTTCCTTGTCGGCCAGCGCGTCCGCGGCCAGGCCGACCGCGGCGACCTTGCCGACCGCCGTGTCGATGGCGATCGCGGTAGGCTCCTCGAGCAGGATGCCGCGCCCCGCTACCCAGACGAGCGTATTGACCGTGCCGAGGTCAATCGCCACGCTACTCCGGAAGCGCATGTTGCTCTCCTCTGCCGCTGCGGCCAGACCCCCCGCCGCGTTGACGGTGGACTAACGTGCAGGTGGGTATGCCTACAGGCGAGTTGCGGTGCTCGCCGTTAGATTGTTCCGCTTTGCATCAGATTATGTGGGTCAGGGTGACCGTGCCTGGCGGAGGGAGCGATTCATGCCGGTAGGCAGGCTGACGGCGGCCGCGATCGGCTTCTGCCTGGTCGCGGTGAGTGCGGCAGCCGGCCTCGCGCCCACGGCGGCGCCCGCGGCGGTGCCCACGGCGGCGCCCGCAGCAGCCACACCGGCCCTGGCTGGCGTCAGCGTCCGCCCCGGCGTGATCCACGTCGGCCGGGCCCAGGCCGGCCTGCTCAGCACGGCCGACTGCGAGAAGCTGTACCAGGTCGCCTGCTACGGGCCGGCCCAGATCCGGCGCGCCTACGGACTCCCCGCGCTGTACGCCAAGGGCGTGACCGGCCACGGCGCCACGATCGTCATCGTCGACTCCTACGGCTCCCCGACGATCCGGAACGACCTGCGAGTCTTCGACCGCGCCTACGGTCTGCCCGCCCCGCCGGAGTTCCGGATCATCCAGCCCGCGGGCCGGGTGCCGGCCTACGACCCGGCCAGCTCGGACATGGTCGGCTGGGCGGGCGAGACCACGCTGGACGTGGAGTGGGCCCACGCGGTCGCGCCCGGCGCGAACATCCTGCTGGTGCAGACGCCGGTCTCGGAGACCGAGGGCGTGCACGGCTTCCCGCAGATCGTCGCGGCCGAGGAGTACGTGCTCAAGCACCACCTCGGCGACGTGATCAGCCAGAGCTTCAGCGCCACCGAGGAGACCTTCTCCTCGGCCAGTGAAATCAAGGCTCTGCGCGGCGCGTACCAGCTCGCCGACCGGGACCACGTCACGGTGCTGGCCGCCTCGGGCGACTCGGGCGCCAGCGACCTCGGGCTGGACCAGGCCACCTACTACGCGTTCCGGGTGACGTCGTGGCCGGACAGCGACCCGCTGGTGACCGCGGTCGGCGGGACCCAGCTGCACTTCACCGCGCGGGGCACCCCCGCGGCCCCGACCGTGTGGAACGACACCTACAGCCGCGAAACCAACGAGTTCACCGACGGCGACCCGGGCCCGAACCCGCTGGCCAGCGGCGGCGGCATGTCCCTGTTCTTCACCCGGCCCGCCTACCAGGACAGCGTGCGCGACGTGGTGGGCGGCAGCCGNNACGCCGCTGTTCGCCGGGATCGTGGCCCTGGCCGACCAGGTGGCAGGCCACTCCCTGGGACTGATCAATCCGGCCCTGTACCAGCTGGCGGCCGCCGGTAAGCCCGGGATCGTGGGCGTGACCTCGGGTGACAACACGGTGTCCTTCAGTCAGGACGGCCGCGAGCAGACGGTGGCCGGCTTCAGCGCCCGGCCGGGCTACAACCTGGCCACCGGCCTCGGCACCGTGAACGCTCCGTACTTCGTCCCGGAGCTGGCTCGGCTGGCCAGACCCTAAATTTATGCCGAACGAAGCCTGGTACCCGCTCCCGGCCCCCTGACCTGCCGCGGTCGGCAAGGGTATATCCTGTAACAGATCGTCACTCATCCCTCACTAAAACGGTTGGGGCCCCGGTTGCGCGAATGATTTCCCGCGTACTGGGCATGTGCGCCGATCGCAGGCAGTAAGTCGCAGGGAGGGGTAAGGAGATGCCGGGGAAAGGCCGAAAACGAGGCACGCGGCTGGATCGGGAGGTCGCGCTCGGACTGCTCGAGGACGCCATGGGGCGGGTCGAGCAGCAGCAGGAGGAGGAAGGTGAGCCCGCGGCGGTCCCGTATCCCCGGGCCGGCCGGGCGGCTCCGGCCGTACCCGATCCCCAGGCTGGCCTGCCGGCCGACGTGCCGGTGGACAACAGCGCCGGACCGGAACCCTTGCCCGAGGACGAGTCCGCCCCGCAGCAGCGCGAACTTCCCGCGCAACGCTCGGGGAAGGCCAAGAGCACGCGCCACGGGTCGTTCGGCTGAAATAATCTTTTACTGAGGCGACCCGAAGAATCTGCAGCGAGCCCTCAGCTGATTATCAGCTTGATGGTGCTCACTGGAGGGAAGGATTCCGCCGCCCGACCCTAAGGCGTGATTGCGATGCAGGATTACAGCGGCTACGGTCAGCCTCCCGCGGGCCCGTACGGGCCGACTATGCCGATGCCGCCCATGCCGCCGCGCCCGCCCCGGCGCCGCGTCGGCCTGCTGAGCTACCTGCTTGTGGCCCTGGCGGCCGGCGCCCTGGGCGCGGGCTCGGTCGTGGCGCTGTACCACCCCGCCTCCAGTACCGCGCCGTCGGCGTCGGCGCAGCCCACCAGCGGCGCGCTGAACCCCGTCCCGCAGCCGAGCATCGCGCTCCCGCAGCCGAGCAGCAGCCCCAGCACCACCGCGGGCGAGCAGGCCATCGTGAACAAGGTCGCGCCGGGCCTGGTCATCATCAACACCACGCTGCAGTACAACGGCGAGCAGGCCGCGGCCACCGGCATGGTGATCACCTCCAGCGGCCTGGTGCTGACCAATAACCACGTCATCGAGGACTCCACCGCGATCACCGCGCAGACCGCGACCGGCCATAAGTACCAGGCCAAGGTGGTCGGCTACGACGTGACCGGGGACATCGCCCTGATCCAGCTGGAGGGCGCGTCCGGCCTGCGGACCGTCCCGCTCGGTAACTCCTCGTCGGTAACGACCGGAGCCTCGGTGGTGGCCATGGGCAACGCCGAGGGGCAGAGCGCCATCGTTCCCGTCACCGGCCAGGTGACCGCGGTGAACCAGACCATCACCGCGGGCGACCAGGGCGGCTCGGTCACCGAGGAAACGCTCCATAACATGATCGAGACCAACGCGGATATCGTCTCCGGTGACTCCGGCGGCCCGCTGGCCGACACCGCGGGCGACGTCATCGGCATGGACACCGCGGGCAACGACGGCGGCTTCGCGGTGCAGCAGTCTGCGACCGGCTACTCGATCCCGATCAACAACGCGCTGGCGGTGGTCCAGCAGATCCGCTCGGGTCAGGCCAGCTCGACGGTCACCATCGGCTACCCGCCCTTCATGGGCGTCTACATCGGGCAGGGCGCGAACAGCAACCCGCAGGCCCAGGCCGAGCAGCAGAACGGCGGGTTCGGCGGCAACAGCTTCGGCGGGCAGGGCGGCAACGGCAATGGCAACGGCAACGGCAGCCAGGGCTGCTACACCAGCGACCGTTACCTAGCGACCCCGACGAGTATCGCCAACGTCAGCTCGGGCACGCTGATTCTCGGCACCATCTGCGGCGGCCCGGCCGCGGCCGCGGGCATGACCGCCGGATCGGTCATCACCGCGGTGGACGGCCAGGCCGTCGGCTCCCCGGAGAGCCTGACCGGCGCGGTGTCGAAGTTCCGCCCGGGTTCGGTGATCTCGATCACCTGGGTCAGCCCGTCCGGTCAGCGCACGACCAGCAGCCTCAAGCTCACCCAGGGTCCGCCCCTGTAGTAGCCTGCCTGACGGTGCGCTAGGTAGCGAAGCCGGTGAAGTCCGCTCAGTAATCATTTGCTCATTAGTCACAAGGACCATTCCGGCGCTGTCCCGCAACTGTGACGGCCCGCCCGGGCCCAAGCCAGGTCGCCTCCTGCCGCGCTTGACGAAATCGACCCTCGTGGGAAGGGCGATCCGTCCTGGCGGGCGTTCGGCGGCCGCCAGCGGTCTCGCCTTCCTTCCCGCTTATCGGGAGGAAGCCATTGATACCCAGAATCGCGCTCGCGGCGGTAACCGCCGTCGCGGCGACCGCCGCCCTGGCCGGCTGCGCGTCGAGCAGCGCCCCGTCGGCCAGCACCCCGTCCAGCTCCCCATCCACCCCCCCGGCTGCCTCCCCGGCCGGGGCCGCCGCCGGATCGGCGTTCCCGGTCACGGTGACCGCGGCCAACGGCGCGGTGACGATCAAGGCCAAGCCGGCCCGGATCGTCTCGCTCGCGCCCACCGCCACCGAGGACCTGTACGCGGTCGGGGCCGGCCCGCAGGTCGTCGCGGTCGACCAGGACTCCGACTACCCGGCGAACGCCCCGGTCACCAAGCTGAGCGGCCTGACCCCCAACCTGGAGGCGATCGCCAAGTACAACCCGGCCCTGGTCATCGCGTCCCAGAACTCCGGTGGCCTGGTCTCCGGCCTGACCAAGCTCGGCATCCCGGTGCTGATCGAGCCGGCCGTGGCCAACCTGGCCGGCGCCTACCAGCAGATCGACCAGATCGGTCAGGCCACCGGTCACCTGGCCCAGGCCGAGCAGACCACGGCCTCGATGAAGGCGCAGATCGGCGCGACGGTCAAGCAGGCCGGCGCGTCGCACCCGAACCTGACCTACTACTGGGAGCTGACCGCGAACCCGTACTATTCGGTCACCTCGGCCACCTTCATCGGGCAGATCGTGGCCCTGTTCGGGCTGAAGAACATCGCCGACGCCGCCGACCAGGCCTCGGACGGCGGCTACCCGCAGCTGACCGAGGAATACATCCTCAAGGCCCAGCCGCAGATCATCTTCCTGGCCGACAACCAGGCCGCGGACGGCGGGCAAACCCCCGCCATCGTGGCCAAGCGGCCCGGCTGGTCCGCGATCCCCGCGGTCAAGGACCACGAGGTCGTCGGGCTCAACGATGACATCGCGTCCCGCTGGGGCCCGCGGCTGCCGCAACTGGTGACCGAGATCGCGCAGGCGGTCGAGCAGGCGTCGAAGTGATCCGCACGCGTGGCAGGCGGCTGCCGGCCGCGCGTGCCTACGGTGTCGCGGCGGCCTTCCTGGTCGCCGCGACACTGGTCAGCGCCCTGATCGGGGCGGCCGACCTCAATCCCCTGGACACCATCACCGCGCTCCTGGACCGGATCCCGCTGGTGCACCTGCCGTCCGGGCTCAGCCCGCTGGACCGCGCGGTGCTGTTCCAGATCCGGCTGCCGCGCATCGTGCTCGGGGCCATGGTGGGCGGGCTGCTGTCCGTGGCCGGGGCGGGCTACCAGGGCGTGTTCCGTAATCCCCTGGTCGACTCCGGGTTGCTCGGCTCGTCCGCGGGCGCCGGGCTGGGCGCCACGCTGGCCATCGTCTACCTGGGTCACCAAGGCCCGGCGGCCGTTCCGATCGCGGCCTTCGCCGGCTCGCTGGCCGGGGTCGCCGTCGCCTACCTGTCCGGCGCGGTGGGCGGCTCCGGCACCGCCACCTTGCTGCTGGCCGGGGTGGCGGTGGGCCTGTTCCTGACCGCGGTCCAGACCTACGTGTTGCAGCGGTCGGCGCAGGACCTGCAGCAGGTCTACTCCTGGCTGCTCGGCTCGCTGTCCGGCGCGACCTGGCAGCAGGCGGGGGAGATCCTGCCCTACTCGGTAGTCAGCGTGGCCGTGGTGCTGCTGCACGGCCGGCACCTGGACGTGCTGTCGGTGGGCGACGAGGAGGCCCGCGCGCTCGGGCTGCACCCGGGGCGCACCCGGCTGATCGTGGTCGCCGCGTGCGCGCTGGCCGCGGCCAGCGCGGTGGCCGTCAGCGGGCTGATCGGCTTCGTCGGGATCGTGGTCCCGCACGTGGTGCGCCGGCTGACCGGCACCAGCTACCGCCTGGTGCTGCCGCTGTCGCTGCTGGGCGGCGCGGGGTTCCTGGTCCTGGCCGACACGCTGGCCCGCACCATCGTGTCGCCCGCCGAGCTGCCCATCGGCGTGGTCACCGCGCTGGTCGGCTCGCCGGTGTTCGTCTGGATCCTGCGCACCACCGCCGCGGTCCGGACATGAACGCGATCGCGATCGACCAGGTCGCCGTGGATCTGGACCGGGTCCCGGTCCTGCACGGCGTGTCCTGCGCGGTGTCCTCGGGCGGCTGGCTGGCCCTGATCGGCCCGAACGGCGCGGGCAAGACCACGCTGCTGCGCGCGGTGGCCGGCCTGCTGCCGCACCGCGGCACGATCACGCTGGACGGGATGGATCTCGCCGCGCTGCGCGGCCGGGGCCGGGCCCGCCGCATCGCCTACGTGCCGCAGATCCCGGTCCTCCCGCCGGACATGACGGTCGCGGACTACGTCCTGCTGGGCCGCACCCCCTACCTCGGTTACCTCAGCGCCCCGGGCCGTTCGGACCGGGCGAAGGCGGCCGAGGCGCTCGAGCGGCTGGACGTGACCCGCTTCGCCGCCCGGCGGCTGAGCCGTCTGTCCGGCGGCGAACGCCAGCGCGTCCTGCTGGCCCGGGCCCTGGCCCAGGAACCCCAGGTGCTGCTGCTTGACGAGCCAACCAGCGACCTGGACCTCGGGCATCAGCAGCAGGCCCTCGAGCTGGTCGACGACCTGCGCCAGACCCGGGGCGTGACCGTGCTCTGCACCCTGCACGACCTCACCCAGGCCAGCCAGTACGCCGGCCACCTGGTGCTGCTGGCCGAAGGCCGGGTCGAGGCGTCCGGCGCCCCGGCCGCGGTGCTGACCGAGGAGCTGATCGCCCGCGTCTACGCCGCCCGGGTCACGGTGAGCACCGGCCCCGGCGGCCACCCCGTGGTGACCACCGTCCGCCCGCCGCCCGCCGGGGCTTCAAAACCCGGCCGGGAGTAGTCACACTGATCATGTGCACGACTACGACGTCCTGGTGATCGGCTCGGGCCCCGGCGGCCAGAAGGCGGCGATCGCCGCCGCCAAGCTGGAGCGGCGGGTGGCGATCGTCGAGCGCAAGGACATGATCGGCGGCGTGTGCCTGAACACCGGCACGATCCCGTCCAAGACCCTGCGCGAGGCCATCCTCTACCTGACCGGCCTGGACCAGCGGGAGATGTACGGGCAGAGCTACCGGGTCAAGGACGAGATCACCATCGCCGACCTGGCCGCCCGCACCACCCACGTGGTCGGCCGCGAGATGGAGGTGGTGCGCAGCCAGCTGTCCCGCAACCGGGTCACGATGCTGACCGGGACCTGCAGCTTCCTCGACCCGCACACGGTGCGGGTCGACGACGGCGACGGCCGCAGCCGCCAGGCCAGCGCGGCCAACATCGTGATCGCCACCGGCACCCGCCCGGCCCGGCCCGCCACCGTGGAGTTCGACGAGCGCACCGTGATCGATTCCGACGGGATCGTCCACCTGCAGAAGGTGCCGCGCTCGATGGTCGTCGCGGGCGCCGGGGTGATCGGGATCGAGTACGCGTCCATGTTCGCGGCGCTGGGCACCAAGGTCACCGTGGTCGAGCAGCGCGAGCGGATGCTTGAGTTCTGCGACGTCGAGGTGGTCGAGGCGCTCAAGTACCACCTGCGCGACCTCGCCGTCACCTTCAGGTTCGGCGAGACCGTGGTCTCGGTCGAGGCCCGGCCCGAGGGCGCCATCGCCACCCTGGCCAGCGGCAAGAAGATCCCCGCCGACACCGTCATGTACTCGGCCGGCCGCCAGGGGGCCAGCGACGCGCTCAACCTGGACGCGGCCGGCCTGGCCGCCGACCAGCGCGGCCGGATCGTGGT
>PLDT01000262.1:0-529 GCA_003136255.1 Actinomycetota bacterium | reverse complement strand
GGCATCTCCCGCTACCGCGAGCTGGCCCGCGGCCAGATCATCGGCGATTCCTACGGCGTGCTCAAGCTGCTGGTGTGCCTGGAGGACCACCGGCTGCTCGGCGTGCACGTGTTCGGCACCGGGGCCACCGAGCTCATCCACATCGGCCAGGCCGTGATGGGCTGCGGCGGCACCGTCGACTACCTGGTCGACGCGGTGTTCAACTACCCGACCCTGGCCGAGGCGTACAAGGTCGCCGCCCTGGATGCGATGAACAAGATGCGCCAGATCGCCCGCTTCTCGTAAAGCCCGGGCCGCAGGCGGTTCAGCGCTGGCGGCTGACATTTGTCACCCGGAAGTCGTGGGCCAGGGCACTACAGGCCAGACCCGCGCCGCGCCAGCCTTAGGGCATGGCTACTACCAACGCTGCCGGCGCGGGGATCGTGCTCTCGCGCCTGTCCAAGTCGTACGGCAACGTCCGCGCCGTCCGTTCGGTCGACCTGGCCATCGCCCCCGGTGAGACCGTCGCCATCCTCGGCCCGAACGGCGC
>PLDT01000440.1:0-11745 GCA_003136255.1 Actinomycetota bacterium | reverse complement strand
TCAAGCTGGCCGCCGACCGCGGGATAGCCGTCCTGGAGGCAGGCGCCCCCGAACTGGACCGGCTCACCGGCGGCGCGCTGCACCAGGGCCTGGCCCTGCGGGTGCGGGCCTATGAGTACGCACACCCCGACGACCTGCTGGCCCGTGCCGCGGACGCCGGCGAGCTGCCGCTCATCGCCGCATTGGACGGCGTGACCGATCCCCGCAACCTCGGCGCCATCGCCCGTTCGGCCGCCGCGTTCGGCGCGCACGGCGTGGTGGTGCCCTCCCGTCGTGGCGCGGGCGTGACCGCGGGTGCGTGGAAGGCCTCGGCCGGGGCGCTGGCCCGCATCCCGGTGGCCCGGGCCGCCAACCTGGCCCGCGCGCTGCAGTCCTACCGGGAAGCCGGGATCTTCGTAGCCGGCCTCGACGCGGCCGGCGACACCGCGGTCCGCGACCTGGACCTGGCCACCGCGCCGCTGGTCCTGGTCACCGGCTCAGAGGGCCGCGGCCTGTCCCGGATCGTGACCCAGGCCTGCGACGTGCTGATCCGCATCCCGATCACGGCCTCCACCGAGTCACTGAACGCCGGCGTGGCCACCGGCATCGCCCTGTACGAGATAGCCACCATACGCGGCCAGGAGCTCAGGCCCTCGGCTCCCAGCTGAAGAAGCGGACGGCGAACAGCAGGCCGCCCAGGCCCCAGGCCGCCACGATCAGCACGTCGGTCCAGTCGAACGCGGTGCCGAGGAATCCGGCCTGCATGCCCTCGGCGAAGTGCCGGACCGGGAATATCCTGGCGATCCACGCGATCCAGGCGGGCGCGTTGCTGCCCAGCGGGATGAAGATCCCGGACAGGAACAGCAGCGGCAGGATGGACGCGTTGACGATCGCCGGAGCGGCGTCGGCGTTGGGGATGAACGCGGTGACCGCGAAGCCGAGCGCGCAGAAGGTGGCCGCCCCGACCAGGAGCATGACCAGGAATCGCAGCAGGGTCACGCCGGCCGGGATGCTGGCGCTGTAGAGCAGGCGGCCGAAGGCGGCGGTGATCGCCACCAGCAGGACCGAGACGAACAGCGAGTGCAGTATCCGGGCCACGAGATAGACCGAGCTCGGCAGCGGCGTGCCGTTCAGGCGCTTGAGGATGCCGAGGTCGCGCTGGGTGGTCACGCTGATCGCGATGTTCGTGTAGCAGGCCGAGATCACCCCGAAGGAGGCCATGGCCGCCACGTAGTACGTGGAGGTGTCGACCACCTTGGCCGGCGAGACGCGCACCGTGCCGTGCCCCAGCAGCGCGGTGAAGATCACCAGGAACATGAGCGGGAAGGCGAAGATGAAGAACGCCGAGGCCGGGTTACGCCAGAACGCCTTGTTCGTGTACCTGACCTGGGTCAGCGTCAGCGCTGCGCCGTTCATGACGCGCGGCCTTCCTTCGGGTCGGCCGGCCCAGGCAGGGCTGGCTCCGCCGTGCTCGCCGCCCCGGCCTGCCCGGCCGGGCTGTCGGTCAGCTCCAGGTAGACGTCCTCGAGGGTCGGCCGGATGACCTCCAGGCCGGTGAGCTCAGCGTGCTGCTCCAGGGCCCAGCCGGTGAGCCGGTGCAGCGCGGCGGTCAGGTCGTCGGGAACCAGTTCGGTCAGCCCGTCCGGCCCGGGCGGCGTGAACAGGTCGGCCGGCGGCGTGGCCCCGCCGGCCAGCCGGTAGCGGATCCTGGCCCTGGCCCGTTCGCGGTTCCCAATGGTGGCCGGCGGTCCTTGCGCGACGATCCGGCCGCCGCTGATCACCGCGACCTGGTCGGCCAGGTACTGCGCCTCGTCCATGTAATGCGTGGTCAGCAGCACCGTCTTGCCCAGCGTGGCCAGGTTCTTGATGACCTCCCACGCCTCGTGCCGGGCCGAGGGATCGAATCCGGTCGTGGGCTCGTCCAGGAACAGCAGGTCCGGGTTGCCGACCAGGGCGATCGCGACGTCCAGCCGCCGTTGCTGCCCGCCGGACAACTGCAACACCCGGGTGTTCCGCTTCGCCTGCAGGCCCACCAGCCCGATCACCTCGTCTACCGGCCGCGGCCGCGGGTAGTACCCCGCGTACATCGCGACGGTCTCCGCCGCGGTGAGGTAGCGGTCCATGCCGCTGGACTGCAGGACGATCCCGATCCGGCTCTTCAGTGCCCGCCGCTGGCGCGCGGGGTCGTAGCCGAGGACCTGCACCGTGCCGCCGTCGCGTGACCGGTAGCCCTCGAGGATCTCGACCGTGGTCGTCTTCCCGGCGCCGTTCGGGCCGAGCAGCGCGAAGATCTGCCCGCGGGCGACGAGGAGGTCGATCCCCTGGACGGCGTGCACGTCGCCGTAGGACTTGGTCAGGCCCCGCACCTCGATCGCGGCGCCGTCCTGGCGAGTCATCTCAGGCACGGCCCCATGCTGGGGCCGGAAGCTGACCGCTGTCTAGAGCCGAAGGCCATGCCTTCGCGGGCCGGTGCTGTATGCGGCCGGCCCGGTCCGCGAGATCGGTCAGCAGCGCCCGGGCGACGCACAGCAGAACCCGGGCGTGATAGGTCAGGAAGGTCCAGCCGGTCAAATTAATAGGTCACCAGATTCTGGAAAATTATTGCTAGTTTTTCAGTGCAGGTATAGGTTCAAACCAGACACCGGACGTCAGCCGCCACCAGCGGCCAGCTTCCCGGGGCTACCGGAGGAGCTCATGCGCACCGATGCGGTCATCACGATCGCTAGTGCCCACGACGCTCGCAATGCCGCGTCCCGGCTGGCGATCCCGGTGCCTGAGGGATACATTCCCCGTCGCAGCGTTCCGGTCGGCCGCTGACCAGCGGCCGCCGAGGACGCTGCAGCGGGCCCCCAGATGCCAAGGGAAGAGACCATGCCCGAACCAGCCGCACCACGCCCGGATCCTGGCCCGCCACCACCCGGCCGTGCCCGTCCCTTAACGGCTCCGTCCCGCCGAAGCCATCGGTCCCGCCGATGCCATCGGAGGTAACGCATAACGGCTCCGTCGCGCCACAGTCATCGGTCCCGATGCCGTCGGAGGTCACGAAGGCGCACACACGCTCACAGGGGCCAGCCGGACAGCTCAGGTTGCGCCAGGCATGCCCGGCGCCACCCGGGCGGCTATGGGAGAATCCGCAGGTGAGCGACGGGTTTTCGCGGGTCGGCGAACGGTCGGCTACCATGCACTGTGTCTCCCCGCCGGTGTAGCTCAGTAGGCAGAGCAGCCGTCTTGTAAACGGCAGGTCAGCGGTTCGATCCCGCTCACCGGCTCCCAGGTCAGAGGGATATTTGTTCTCTTCGCTCCGCAGTGCGTGGAACGTTTCGTGGAACGAATGTCACTGGCTCGACCTACTCTGATGTCATGCCAAGGGTTGCAAAGGGTCACATAGAGCAACTTCCGAGCGGATCGTTCCGGGTCTCCGTGTACGCCGGGATGGATGCGCTCACCAGGCGTGCGATCCGTCTTAAGACCACGGTCAAGACCGAGCAGCAGGCGCGCATCGAGCTCGGCAGGCTGCTCAAGGAAGCGTCCGAAGGCCGCACGCCCGAGTCGGGCGCGACGGTGGCGAGGCTCATGGACGAGTACGCGGCGGTCGCGGAGTGGGACGTCTCCACGAGGCAGACCAACGAGGGGTTCATCCGTCGCACCATCAAGCCTGCCCTTGGGCCCATGAGGGTACGGAAGGTGCGCGGTCCCATTCTCGACAAGCTGTACGCGGAGCTCAAGCGCTGCGGTGAGCTGTCCTGTACGGGCAAGCCATTCATCGAGCACCGTAACGTCCCGGTGCTAACGATCAACCCGCGCGACTCGCACCCGGCCTGGCAGCAGGTCGCCGCAACGCTGACCGAGGCCATTCGGTTGGGGGTCCTCGTCCCGGGCGACGAACTGCCATCGATCACCGAGATGAGCACCCTGCAGGGCATCGGGACCGGGGTCATCCGGCACGCTCTGGAGGCGCTCGCCGCGGACGGTCTGGTCATCGTGCGGCATGGTCGTGCCGCGGTCGTGGCCGGAGAGCCCGGCGGTGATCCGCGCCTGAGCCGGAGGCGGCCTGGTCCCGGCCACGACTGTGGCCGGGCGGGGTGCCATCCGCACGTCTGCCATCCGATGAAGCCCAGCACCATCCGCGGTATCCACAGCATCTTGTCCGGCGCGTTCGCCGCCGCCCAGCGGTGGGAGTGGACCGACCGTAACCCCGCCGAGTCGGCCAAGCCGCCCACCACTATCCGTCGGCCCATCCCGGCTACCTCGCCGGAAGACGTCGCCAAGGTGATCGCCGAGGCTCGCGCGCACGACGCTGCCCTGGGGCTGTATCTGTGGCTGGTGGTGGTCACCGGCGTGCGCCGCGGTGAGCTGTGCGGCCTGCAGATCCGCGACATCGACCTAGACCGGGGCCTGATGCACGTCGCCTTCAACTACGTAGTTCGCGGCGGCCAGCGCGTACGCAAGGACACCAAGACGCATCAGGACCGCTGGCTCGCCATCGACCCGGACAGCTGCGCCCTGATCGCGACTTACCTGGACGAGACAGCGGCCGCGCTGGCCGCGGTCGGTGCTGGCCTGCCCGATAACGCGTACCTGTTCTCCAACGACCCTGCGCATGCCCGGCCGTGGAACCCGGACTGGGTCACCCACCAGATCGCCGCGGCCGCGGATGCCGCCGGGGTGAAGCTCGACATTAAGGGCGGACGGCATTACACCGCCAGCCAGCTCCTGGCCGGCGGCTTCGACCTGCGCAACACCGCCGCCCGCCGCGGTCACAGCGGAGGCGGTGCCACCACACTGCGGCACTATGCCGACCCGGTCCCCGAGGTCGACCGACGAGCCGCCGCCTACCTCGCCCAGCTGACCGCCAGGCGTACTCCGTCATCTCCTCAAAATTGACCTGGCCGTAGGCTACGGCTGAGCGAAAACATGCCATCGTGACGGTCCGAGCGTTGCGCGTGCCGGGCCGTATGGTGTTTGGAGAGACAGTGCGGCTGGGCGTGGCGTCGAGGCTTGTCTTGACGTACACTGAATCACACATGGCAATCGTGATTCAGAGGTTTTGGAGGTTGCCGTGACCACAACTGACGTTGGCGCAAGGATCGAGCACGCTCGCATAGCGGCAGGCCTCAGTCAGCGCGCACTTGCGGACATGACTGGCACTTCACAACCAACCTTGTCCAGGGTCGTCTCTGGTCAGCGAGCGGCGAAGATGCCTGAACTGATCGCCATCGCCTGGGCGACGGGAGTCACAGTCGCGGAACTGACTGGGACAGGGACGGTAGCTGAGCGGGCCGAGTGCGCGGCACGCGCTACGAATCACGCAGATATGGACCGTATGCGCGAAGCGTTGCTGCATTTCCTTGAGCTGGACGATTACCTTTCCGCTCAGGCGATCCCGGTTAACGGTCTTATCGAGTCGGGAAACGTTGACTGCGGAGACTGAGGGCCGCGCGGCTGCTGCGCGGTTCCGTCACGACCATCATCTCGGCGTGCAGGCGCTAGGTGATCTACTGGAGGTCATCGAGCAGGCGACCGGGGTCGATGTGGCCGTGCTCGACGTGGGCCCAGATGAGCACGGTATGACCATGCGGGATCCAGCCCGCGGAACCGTGTTTATTGGTGTTGCGCGCACGAGGAACCCCATGCGACAGCGGAGTACGCTGGCCCACGAACTAGGCCACGTCCTATTCGAAGACTGGGTCGACAGCGATATGGGCGACTGGAGCGATCGTAGCCCGGCGGAGATTCGTGCTGATGCGTTCGCGCGCCATTTGCTGGTTCCCGTCGAGGGCCTTCAGGAGTTCATCAAACCGCGGTCCCCGGTCGGCCCGTCAACTCTGTCGGCGGTTGTGCAGCGGTTCCTGGTGTCCCCCAAGATCGCCGCGATCGCAATGCGCCAGGCCGGGTACATAAATGAGGCCACTAAGCAAGAGTGGATGACGCTGAGCGCGCCACAGTTGGCGGCTAGATTCGGCTGGACAGACCAATACCAGCTCCTGCAAGCCGGCTCTGACCGGCGCCGAGCGCCGCAGCGGCTGCTCGCCAGGGCGATCACGGGTTACGTGGAAGGCGTACTGTCTGCGCAGGCTATCGCCACACTGCGCGCGATGAGCCTGGAGGCCGTAATCAAGGAGCTAGAAGAAGCCGGCGTGACTCCGGTTGAGCGGCCGATAGCGTGGGCGGATCCGGCCGAATTGCCCGACGTGCATGTTGACCTCGCCGCATTGGATGAGGCACTTGGCTCCGCCGACGATGACAGCGAGGACACGACAGCGGCGAGAAATGACAGATGAGCGTCAGGCCGATCATCGATGCCGGTCCCGGCCTGAACTTCCTGTCCGCCAACAAGGAACGTCTCCTGATTGCGGTCCTTGGGCCGCTCAGTGTGCCCGAGGCTGTTCAAGACGAAGTACTGCAGAAGTCCCGACAAGATGACCGCTTTCGCGCGGCCGCGACAGTGTGGAAGAAGCTGACGCCTCGCTGGATCCAGATACTGTCCGATGACGTGACGCCGGAACTGGCGACCGTAGTTCAGCGAATCAGTGGACTCCCGATGGGCCAACGCAGAAGACAGCCAAAGGATCTAGGTGAGACCATGGTGATAGCGCATGCCGTCGTGGCCGCCGAGTCTGGGCAATCGGTGACAATACTCATGGATGACGGGCCTGGCGCCGCGATTGCCACATCCGAAATCGGCCGATTGCAACGGCTAGGTTCCAGCGGCCAGCCAGTTGGCTCGATCACGTTGGCGAGCACGCTAACCGTCCTAGGGCGTGCCGCAGGCAACCAGTACCTGCCCGACCGTGCGGCTATGCGCGATACCTACAACCGGCTACGCGGGCTCGACGATGGGTTGCCGCCAATTGAGAACACTGACTTGCTGACACCCAAACTCTGGTTAATAAGCCGCCCGCGGTACGCCCAAAGCGCGATCCCGAGGCCGGTCCGATCCCGCCGTCCCCGCGTGTCCTGGGGCGCGTGATGAATCGTCGACGTCGACTTTGAAACTGCAGACTGACGGCGCTCGATCTGTCAAGTTGCGGTTATCTCTCAGATGAGGCGTGCTAATGCTGCCGGGCGACAGCGCCTATGTTCGGAGCTGCTCAAATGCCTTGCAGGCGCCGCCTGACAGGCCGGGCAGGTAAACGGCGCCTAGGTCCGGCACCACGGCGAACCGCAAGATCGTCGCAGGGCCGCTCGAGGGTGGCACGCGGCGGGACGGCAGGACACAGACAACAGCTCGTCCACCGACAGCGGCAAGCGCGTGGAGCTGGTCGCGTACGACTTCGGGATCGCCATGCATCTGGCGGAGTGCTGCCTCGCCGGTTAGCGCCGTAAACTTCGCCTGGCGCTCACTCATTCGATCTGCGCAACACCGCCGCGTGCCTCGGACGTAGCGGCGGCGGCGCGACCACGCTCCGGCACTACGCAGACCCGGTCCCCGAGGTCGACCGACGAACCGCCGCCTATCTCGCAAAGCTGACGGCCAGATCTACCCCGTCATCTCCTCAGCCTTGACCTGGCCGTAGGGCCGCGGCCAGGCTCAGCGAACGTGGCCAGCTGGGCCATGCGCTGACGGGCCAGCTCGTCAGCGACGCGCGGCACCTGACTGTCGACCCGTCCGGGCTGGCGTTCGCCGACTCGGACTCGATACGGGACCCTGGTGCGGGCGGCCTGCACCCGCCAAGAGCGGGGAGGGGACATAATCCTGCCTAGTCCGCAGCCGATCGTGGCCAGGCACTTTCCGCCTGTGCTCGTGGTCCTGCGGTCACAGTCACGCTTGAGACTGGAGGGGCGGACACGTACACTCAGCGGGCCATCCCCGGACCTGAGCCCAGCCAGGGTCTCTTACGCCATCCCAGCCGTGCCCGGGCGAATATCCTTCCAGACGTGACAGCAGCAGATACGCCCGAGTGGGCTGCGATAGCCGACAGCGCGGCCCGCCTCGTGGCCACCGCACAGGCGCTGACCGACGACGACCTGCACGACGCATCGGCGCTGCCGGGCTGGACGCGGGCGCACGTCCTCATCCATATCGCGCAGTCCGCCGACTCCCGCACCGGGCTGCTGCGGGCTGCCCAGGCTGGCCGCATCGGCCAGCAATACCCTTCCGAACAAGCCCGCGCCGACGCCATCGACGCTGGTGCGCGCCGACCGGCGGGGATTATCCGCGCCGACCTGGATCGTGCCATCCAGGAATGCCTGACCGCGATCCGGGAGCACCCAAGCCAGCTGTGGGACGCGCCTGGGATCTCGCTCGGAGCAGGCCGCCGACCAGTCCGCGATGTCCTCCCCAGCATGCGCCGGGAACTGGAATATCATCACGTGGACCTCGCCGCTGGCTACCAGCCTGCCGACTGGCCCGCCGACTTCGTCGCCACCGAGCTGTCTCAGGTGACCGCCCGGATGGACCGCCGCGCCGATGCGCCGCCCATGACTCTCGCCGGTCATGGCATGCTGCACATCGGCACCAGCCCGCCCGTCGACGTCACCGGACCGCCTGCCGCCATGCTGGCCTGGCTGTCCGGCCGCAGCGACGGTAGTGGTCTGGATACGGCCAGCGCGGCCCTGCCGACGATTCCGCCACTGGGGTAGCCTGCCCCGCGCGCCAGGACCTGCGGACGACGGCCGGGAGAGCAGCACTCACGTCCGTGCCGAATGAGCGCTATTAGTGCAGTGAGCTGCGGCAGAGAGTCGGCGCGCGCTCGGCCGGGCCTCCCAAGGCAGAGGCCGAGCGCTGGCGCCGACCCGCGGCGCGCGCAGCGCGCCGCCTTGATCCAAGTACGGCCCGATTCGGCAGTGCAACGACCTAATCGACTGTCCTTTCGGACCATGGCAAATCGCGGGCGCCGTTGCGGCGGCCTCTGCCCACCACGCTCGGTTGCGGCCATAGACGCTTGCCCGCCATTGGCGTGGAACGGTTCGTGGGACGACGCGCAGAATAATCCCAGCGCAGCTNNCTTCTTGTAAACGGCAGGTCAGCGGTTCGATCCCGCTCACCGGCTCCCAATGGTTTTCACGTTTGACCTGCGTTTATCTTCACGTTTAGGTCCGACATTCTGCGTAGTTGGCTGCTGCGGGCTGGGTGTGATCCCGCACGCTACAGCGGGGCCGAGTGGCACCTGCGCAAGGTACACCCAAAGCTCGGCATCAGCTCCCGTAGACAGCTCCACGAGGCGCTGGCCGACGCAGGAGGGCGGGCGTCTGGCAGGGTCGCCTGAAGGTCTCCCAGGCGCGGGCGAACTGGAGCAGCTTCGTCTCGGCCAGCGGGGTGCCGAGCAGTTCCATGCCCACGGGCAGGCCGTCTTCGGTGAAGCCGACCGGAATGGTGAGCGCTGGCAGTCCGGCCTGGGATCCGATGACGGTGTTGGTGGGAAAGGTGAGGGCGCTGTACTTCCCGGCGGCGAGTTCGTCGCGCGTGGGCGGGAGCACCTGCACCGTGGGGTACACCAAGAAGTCGAGCCGGTGCACGGCGAAGATGTTCAGGACCAGCCGCCTGAAGTGCTCCTGGTTGAGCCGGAGCCGCAGGTACTCCGCGTCGCCTTCGGTCGTGCTCGGGCCGGCCGCGATCCCGTGGAACAGGTCGTTCAGCGGGTGGAACTGCCCGCTGTCGTAGATCTCCATGAAGCTCGACACGGGCGCGTCGGGTCGCCGCGCGAGGAAGTCGTCGATATCGGACTTCGATTGCCGGAGGTAGACGGAGGTGTTGGCGATCCAGTAGGCGAGGTTGCCGATCTGCAGGTCCGGGGTCGTGGCCACGCCGAGCTCGGTGAGCTGGGCGAGCGCCGCCCGGACCGCGCGGTTGACCGGCGCAGCGGCGGGATCGGTGTCGGAGCCGAACCCCGTTTCCAGCACCCCGATCCGCCAGGTGGACAGCGGGACGTCGAGGTCGAGCGCTTGCGCGTAGCCGCCGATGACGGGGGCGGCCGACGCCGTTACGGTGAAGGGATCCTGCGGGTCGTAGCCGACGATGCTGTCGAGCAGCGTCGCGACGTCGCCGACCGTTCGCCCGATCGGGCCCGGGGTGTCCTGGAAGTGCACCAGCGGCGAGAACCCGGCGCGGCTGATCAGCCCGGTGGTGACGCGCAAACCGAAGAGATTGTTGAACGAAGCAGGGACGCGGATGGACCCGCCGGTGTCCTCCCCGATCCCGACGAGCCCGAAGTTCGCGGCGACACCGGCGGCGGTGCCCGCGCTGGAGCCGCCGGAATCCCGCTCCGAGTCGTAGGGGTTCTTGGTGTGGCCGGTCAGCGACGAGGAGGAGAACCAGCCCGCCGCGAAGTCGCACATGGCCGTCTTGGCCAAGATGACCGCGCCCGCCTCCCTAAGCTTGGTGACCAGGGTCGCGTCGCAGGCCGGCACGTAGGCGTCGAACAGGATCGAGCCGAACGTGGTGCGCAGGCCGGCCGTTTCGGCCTGGTCCTTGACCAGCACGGGCACACCGTGCAGCGGTCCGGAGAGCCTCGCGGTCGCCGCGAAGGCCGCATCGTGAGCGGCCGCCTCGGCGCGCGCCTGGGGGTTCACCGTCACCACAGCCTGGAGCTTCGCACCGGCCGTGTTGTGCGCGGCGATCCTGGCCAGGTACCAGTCGACGAGTTCGGCGGCGGTCAGCTCGCCGTTCCGCAGTGCGGTGTGGAAGGCGGCGATGGTGAGTTCTTCGAACTGCGTGTCGATGTCCACCTCGTTGTGTGTGCCGGGACGAAGATGGGGCTAGGTCCGCGCGGCGTCGGCGAGCGCCTCCCGGAGCTGCCTGCGGGAGCTGACGCCGAGCTTGGGGTACACCTTGCGCAGGTGCCACTCGACCGTGCGCGGGCTGATGAACAGCTCGGCGCCGATCTCCGGGTTCGTCTTCCCCTCCCCGGCCAGCCGGGCGATCTGCGCCTCCTGGGCGGTGAGTTCCTCGCGCGCCTCGACTCCGTAGGAGCGGATCGTCTCCCCGGTGGCCAGCAGCTCACGGCGAGCGCGCTCGGCGAACGCCTCGAGGCCCATCGCGGTGCACAGCTCGTGGGCCGTGCGCAGCTGCTCGCGCGCGTCGAGGCGACGCCCGCGGCGGCGTAGCCATTCGCCGTAGAGCAGGTGGCCGCGGGCGAGCTCGACGCGGATTCGGGTCCGGCCGAGCCGCTCGATCGCCTCGCGGTAGAGGTCCTCCGCGGCGTCGTCCGCACTCAGCAATGCCCGCGAGCGGGCCTCTATACCCAGCGCCCAGTCGGTGCCGGCGGTGCGGGTCGTCTCCGCGAGCCGGTCCAGGGCAGCGACCGCGACCTCTGGCTCGCCGCTCCGGGACGCCGCCTCGATCAGCTCGGCCTGCGCCCACTCGAAGATGCCCAGATCGTCATGCTCGCCAGCCTGCTCGGCCGCGGCCCTGGCCTCGGCGTAGCGGCCGAGGCCGTTGTAGAGCACTGTGCGCGCGTGATAGCTGATGCTCAGCCCCATGCCCTCACCGCGGCTCGTGACGTCGTCGATGGTGGCCCTGATGAGCTCGGTGGCCTCGGCCTCGCGACCTCGCCAGGCCGCGAGCGCGACGGCGCCGTAGGCCGCGAGCTGGGTCCCGGTCACTTCGGTGACCGCGCGCACCTCCTGCATCAGCGCCGCGCCCTCGTCCAGCTCGCCCGCGAACACGTGCACGAAGATGCGGGACCGCAACGCGATCGGAAGCACGGTGAGCGCACCCGCCTGCCGGGCGAGCGTGACGTGGCGAGTGCACAGCACCTCCCAGCTCTCGTCGTCCCACAGCTCATCGGCCACGCGTCCGGCGAGCCACAGCCAGCGCAGCCCTTC
>PLDT01000176.1:532-29803 GCA_003136255.1 Actinomycetota bacterium | reverse complement strand
CGGCCAGCGCGTCCAGGTCGCAGCCCCCGGCGAACACCCCGGCGCGGCGGAACACCTCCGCCAGGTCGGAGGCCAGCAGGTCATAGCTCCAGGCGATGGTGCTGCGCAGGGTCTGCTGCCGGGACGGCCGCCCGACGTCGGCAGCGGCCAGGTCCAGGCTGTGGCCCAGCCGGGCCAGCAGCGCCCGCGGGGCCAGCAGCCTGACCCGGGAGGCGGCCAGCTCGATCGCCAGCGGCAGCCCGTCCAGCCGCTCGCAGATGGCCGCGACGTCGGCGGCATTGGCCGGCATGACCGCGAAGCCTCGCCGGGCCATGGCCGCCTGCTGCACGAACAGCCGCGCCGCGCCGCACCCGGCCACCTCCTCGACTGACCCGTCGCGAGGCAGCTCCAGCGGCAGCACCAGCAGCTCCTCCTCACCTTGAAGATGCAGCAGCCGCCGAGACGTCGCCAGCACCACCAGGCCCGGCGCGGCCGCCAGCAGCCCCGCCACCACCCCGGCCGCGCCGTCTAGCTGCTCGAGGTTATCCAGCACCAGCAGCGCCCGGCGATCGCTCAGGTACCCGGTCACCGCGTCGGCGGCGGGCCCGTCGCCGGTCACGTCCAGGCCGTCGGCGATGGTCTTCCACATCACCCCGGCATCGCGGACGGCCGCCAGAGCCGCGAAAAACACGCCGTGCGGGAACGCCTGACTCAGCGACGCCGCCGCGGCCAGCGACAGCCGGGTCTTGCCGACCCCGCCGGTACCGGTCAGCGTCACCAGCCGGACCCCCGGCCGGGTCAGCGCGGCGCAGACCTGCCTCAGGTCAGCCTCCCGGCCGACCAGCGGCGTCAGCGGCACCGGCAGCCTGCTCTGCGCACCCAGGCTCTTGAGCGGCGGGAACCGCTCCGGCAGTCCAGGCGCGACCAGCTGGTAGATCCGCTCCGGCGTCTCGATGTCCTTCAGCCGGTGCCAGCCCAGATCCCGCAGCGACACCTCACCGGCCAGCTGCGATTCGGCCAGCTGCCGCGTCGCCTCGGACAGCACCACCTGCCCGCCGTGCGCGGCCGCCGCGATCCGCGCCGCCCGGTGCACATCCATGCCGACGTAATGGTCCTGCTGGCAGGCCGGCTCCCCCGAATGCAGGCCCATCCGGACCCGGACCGGCACCCCGCCGGGCCAGTCATAGCCAGCTAGCGCGCGCTGCCCCGCCAGGCAGCACCGCACCGCGTCGCCGGCCGACTCGAACACCACATAGAAACTGTCCCCCTCGGTCCCCATCTCCAGGCCGCGGCTATCGGAGATGGCGGCACGCATCAGGGCCCGCTGCGCGAACAGCGCCTCGCCGTACCGATCACCGAGCCGACGCAACAGCGCCGTTGACCCCTCGATGTCACTGAAGAGCAACGTCACCGTCCCCGTCGGGAGCTGGCGCATGCCCCGATTATCTAACCAGGAAGCTCAGAATGCACCTGACCCAATAATCTGCGTGCAGCCACCCCTGAAGCGAGCCCGGCGGCCAGCCATCGAGTCGGCGATCTGAAATTGTTCGAGCCAATTCCGCTGAGGCGGAAGTGACCTTTTGACTCGGCCTGATCGTTAAGCCCCTGAACCGATGCGGATTGACCGCATCCTTTGATCGCTAGGCCAGCGTGGCGATGGCCTTGTGTACCGAGGCGATGGCGCTGGCGCCTTCGCCGGTGGCTGCGGCGACCCGCTTCATCGAGCCGGAGTGGACATCGCCGACCGCGAACACGCCGGGAATGCTGGTCTCGAACGGAAGCGGCCGCCGTCCCATCGTGGCCCAGGCCGGTCCGAGGTCATCGTCGGTCAGCTGGACGTCGGTCCGGATGAAACCATCGTCCCCGGTCGCGATCCCGGTCAGCCAGTTCGTGGCGGGCTCGGCGCCGATGAAGCAGAACAAGGCCGAGCACGGCTGGGCTTGCGCGGCGTCCGCCGTCCGGTCGGTGATGGTGACTTCCTCGAGGAAGTCACCGCCATCCAGCCGGGTGACCTCGCTGCGGGATCGCACCGTGACCCGCGGGTGGGCCAGCAGCCGGTCGACGAGATAGGCCGACATCTCGGTCGCGATGTCCGGGCCGCGGACGACCAGTGAGACCTCACTGCCTCGCCCGGCCAGGTACAGCGCCGCCTGACCCGCGGAGTTCGCGCCGCCGACTACCGTGACCGGGCTGCCCATGCAGCCCCGGGCTTCTAGTTCGGTGGCCGCGTAATAGATACCGGCGCCCTCGAAGTCAGGCCACCGTTCCAGCGGCAGTGCCCGGTAGCGGGCGCCGGTCGCGATGATGACGGCTTTGCTGTCGATGACCTCCCCGCCCTGCAGTTGAAGACGGAGCAGGTCGCCCTTCCGGTCGGTGTCGAGCTTGACCGCCTGGCACGGACTGGCCAGCTGGGCTCCGAACTTCAGCGCCTGGAGCACGGCCCGGCCGGTCAGGTCGGCACCGGAAAGGCCGAACGGGAAGCCGAAGTAGTTCTCGATCCGGGAGCTTGCCGCGGCCTGCCCGCCGGTGCCGACGGCGTCCAGCAGCACGGTATCCAGGCCCTCGGACGCCCCGTAGACCGCGGCCGCCAGGCCGGCCGGACCCGCGCCGACGATCGTGACGTCGGCCGGCTTGGCGGAAGAACGACGGTAGCTGAGGCCAAGCTTGTCGGCCAGCCCGCCCGGCGTGGCCTGTTTCAGCGTGACGCCGGGCATGACGACCGCGGGAAGGTCGTCCTCGGTCAGGCCGGAGGATTCCATCATCGTCCGCCCCGCGGGGGTGTCGGCGTCGAACCAAAGGTGGATCAGGCGCTGGCGGGCGGCGTAAGTCCGCAGTGCCAGCGCCGCCGCCGACCTGTCGCTGCCGACGATCTCCACCGCCAGGGCGGCGGTGCTGCGCTGCAGCAGCTCCCGGCGGGCGATCAGCGCCTTGAAGACGATGTCGGACAGTTCGACGTCGTTGGCCATGAGCTGCCGCAGGCGCTCTGGCGACACCCGGTAGACCGTGCCGCCCTCCCGCACCCGGCACAGCAGGTAGACATTCTGCCCGGTCAGCAGGTTCAGCTCGCCGACAAAGCCGCCCGCATCCACCGCCGCGACGGTCGCGGCGGGCACGTCGGCCGTTTTCGTCCGGACAACCTCCACCGAACCCCGGTCGACCACGATCAGATCGACGTCTTCATCACCCGGCCGGAACAGTACATCGCCCCGATGAGTCTCGTGCGGCGTGCCGTAGGTCAGGAGCCGCGCGAACAGCTCGTCGCCCAGCCGCGGCGAGGCAACACTGGTCGGCACCAGCGGTTTGTCCGGCTTTCCGCGTGCGTGGCTGGCGCGCAGCCGATCCAGATCATGCGGTGTGGCCCAGGCCACCGGCCTGGCCAGGCCGGGCTGACTGAACGCAGGGCCACGTGGAGCCCAAGGCACGGCGGTACGCGACAGTTCATTCATCGCTATCACGCTTTCAGCTTCCCGGCCATCTGGTCAAACGCCTTGCAGCCGGCGCGACCCTCCAGTGCCCCCCGCACAATCGCGGGCCGCGGACCGCCGGCGGCTTCTACCAGGTCATCGCCCGGCGGGGGCGGAAATAGCGCAAGACCAGGGCCTGCTTTACCCGCAGGTCCCAGCGTCAGTACCGCGACGGCGCTATGACCAGAACTCCTCGGCCGCGAACGGGTCAGCCGCATACGTCCAGACCTCGGTCGCCTTGCCGTCGCGGACCTGCATGACATGGACAAGTTTGTCCTGATACTGCTTGCCCGCCCGCTCGGCAGTGACCGTGGCGAGCGAGATCATGTGATTGCCGTTGGCGAGAACGTCGTGCAGCGTGAAACGTGCCGTCCCCCCGGAAAGCTCGGAGATCTTGCTGAACAACGCGATCACCTCAGCGATGCCCTGGTAGTCGCCCGCCAGCGGGCCGCGGCCGGGAACGTGCCACACCACGTCTTCGGCGAGGAACTGACTCTGCAGCGCGCCGAGGTCTCCGCTCCCGAAGGCCGCGTTGGCCTGCCGCACCCGGTCCTCGTCGGACTGCGTCATCTGATACTCCCTCAAGGCGGCATGCCGTGTTCATCGTCTTGATCGCCGGGCAGGCCGTCAAAAGTCCGGCATCCATCAGAACGGGCCACACCGTCACTCCCAAGCTACGACACGGGAGCACTCACCGGTCCATGACCCGGCATTCAATCGCGACGGCCGCTGTGCGGGTATATCTCATGAATTCGGCGATTCCCGTGCTATTGCCGATGAAGCGCCTCACTGCAAGTACCGATTCGGCAGGCGTGGAATTACCTCCTGGTTGGCGTGCCGCGCCGGTAGCTCTGGGTTATCTGGAGAGTGATTACGGCTGCCGCCCGCTCGAGTCTCACGTGGCGTCAGAAGGCCCGGCCAGGGTTGAGGATGCCGGCCGGGTCGAGCGCCGTTTTGATCGCCTGGTGCACGGCCAGCGACGCGGGTCCGAGCTGTTGCCGTAGCCAGGCCTGCTTGAGCACCCCGACGCCGTGCTCACCCGTGACGGTCCCGCCGAGCAGGCGCGCGTGATCGCAGAGCCGCTCACCCGCGGCCATGGCCCGGGCCACGGTCTCGGCGCNNAGCTGCCCGGGCCGGATGCAGACGTCTTCGATGACCGTCGGTCCGGCGGCCATGACGGCCGTGCCTGCCAGGCGGCGCGCCTCAAGGAGCAGGTCCGATTCCTCGGCAGTCGTCGCCTGGACCACGAGGTCGGCACCCGCCTCCTCGCAGCACCGCGTCATCCGCCGCACCTCATCATCCGCGGCGGCACCATCGGCCTGGCCGATGAGCAACCCGGCGGCGCCGCGATCCAGGTCCATCCGGCGGTAGTCCTCGATCGCGTTGACCGTGGCCTGATCGATGAGCTCGAGCATGCTGGGCACGACCCCGCTGGCCGCGATGGCGTCCACCGCATGGCCGATTGCGGCGAGCGTGGGAAACGAGGCGACGAACGTCACCGGGTCGCGCGGCGGGCGCGGGCGGATCCGCAAGGTGGCCGACGTGATCACGCCGAGGGTCCCTTCCGACCCGATGAACAGCGAGGTGAGATCGTATCCGGCGACGTCCTTGCGGGCGCCGCTGCCGGTGTGCAGTACGGTGCCGTCGGCCAGGACGACTTCAAGGCCGAGCGCGGAATCCCGGGTCACGCCGTACTTGACGCATCGCATGCCGCCCGCGTTGGTGGCGAGGTTACCGCCGATCGTGCAGATCTCGAAGCTGCCGGGATCGGGCGGGTAGAACATCCCGGCGGCCGCGGCCGCCCGGCCCAGGTCGGCGTTGAGGACCCCGGCCTCGACGACAGCGCACTGATGCCTCATGTTGATCTCGCGGATGGCGGTGAACCGCTCCAGGCTGAGCATGAGACATCCGTCGATCGCGTTCGCACCGCCGGAAAGCCCGGTACCCGCGCCCCTGGGCACCACCGGAACCGCGTTCTCCGACGCCCACCGCAACGTGCTGCTCACCTCCGCGACGGTGCCTGGCCGGACGACGGCCCGCGGCCGGCCCGCGGGAACGGTGGCCGCACGGTCACGCCGGTAACCCTCGATAACCCCCTCATCGGTCACCACTGCGCCCGTAGATAGCCGCCGCGCCAGCTGCGCCAGATCGCCGCTCATCGTCCCCCCGCTCACGGTCATGGTCCCAGGCTAACCATCCCGCCGCGCCGGCCCAGGCGGCATCCCGTGGGCACCTTGCTCACTCGTGCCGAAATAGCGGGCGTTGGCTAACCGGATACTTACCGCGTGAATGAAAGGCGCGTCATCGCCGGCCGACGCCGGCCTGGCGCACTGCCCCGGCGGCCTGCCGTGCCGCCACGAGAATCGGATCCCATACCGGCGCGAACGGCGGAGCGTAGGCGAGATCCAGGGCGGTCATCTCTTCTACCGTCATCCGGTTCCAGAGCGCTGTCGCAGCCGTGTCGATCCGCTTGGCCGATCCCTCCAGACCGACGATCTGCACTCCCAGCAGACGTCCGGTGCAGCGTTCGGCGGTCATCTTGACGTTCATCCGCTGGGTGCCCGGGAAGTAGCCGGCCTTCGTGGTGGACCGCACGGTTACGGTCACGTATTCGAACCCGGCGCGTGTGGCGTCGCGCTCGCGCAGCCCGGTCCGGGCGATCTCCAGATGGCACACCTTGCTCACCGCCGTGCCGACCACCCCGGGAAACGTGGCAGATATGGTCGTAGCCCAGAACCTGCATCTGCACGTTCGTGCGCAGGCCGCCGTGATCCCCCAGTTCCAGGCCGGCATCTTGTGCGAGCGCGGTGTTCGGCCGTACCCCGAGGCCAAGGACGACGATGTCGGCCGGGATTGAGCCGTCGCCGGTCAGCACCGAGCGGATCCTGTGGTCGTTGCCGGTCTCGAATCCGCTGACGGCGGTCTCGGTGCGTACATCGATGCCGATGTCCTCCATGGCCCGGTTTACCGCCGCCCCCATGTCCGGGTCGAGCGTCGTCATCGGTTCTGCGGCCTGATCGACGACAGTGACGGCGACCCCGCGTCGCACAAGTGCCTCGGCCATCTCCACGCCGATGTAGCCCCCGCCGACCACCACGGCCCGCCGCGGCTGCGCGCGGTTCAGATCCGCCAGGAGCGCGGCGCCGTCGTCAAGAGTCTGCACGCCGAACACCCCGTCGGCGTCCACACCCGGCAGCGTCGGTCGCACCGGGACCGCGCCGGTCGCGATGACGAGAGAGTCAAAGCCTTCCCAGAACGATCGCCCGGCGGCAAGGTCATGAGCGAGCACCCGTCCCGCCGCGAGGTCGATCTTCTCCACCTCGGTTCGCATCCGAAGGTCGATGCCGTTGCGGCGGTGCGCGTCCGGCGAACGGGCGACCAGACCCTCCGGCCCGTCGACATCGCCCGCTACCCAGTACGGGATGCCACAGGCAGAGTAGGAACTGTACGCTCCGCGCTCGAACGCGACGATCTCGACCGCGTCGCCGGCGATTCGCTTGGCCTGCGAGGCTGCGCTCATCCCGGCCGCGTCCGCCCCGATTACCACGATCCGCTTGGTCATGGGATCAGTGCTCCCCGCTGCCCGGGCCGCTCCGACGGGTACGTCGCCACCGGTCAGGCCGCCCCGGTGGTGGTGCGGATCTCGGTTCCCGCCCGGACCGCCCTGGTGACCGGGGTCTTCTCCGCGATCTCGGCCAGCTTCGCGCGCTGGTCGTCGTCGACGCCGTGCAGGGTGATCAGCCGGTCGATCCACCTGGTGTTCCGGTCTTTGACGACGTAGGTCAGCTCGACATCCACGCCAGCCAGCGGCCAGCTCTGGCGTTCGGCGTACATTCGCAGCGTGATCGCGGTGCAAGCACCAAGCCCGGACAGCAGCAGGCCAAACGGAGCCGGACCGGTGTCGGCACCGCCCTGGTCGACCGGTTCGTCGGCGCGCACCGCATGGCCCCCCGTGTTGATGCGCACACCGTACGGTGTTTCCTCACTCGTCACCGTGGCGGTAGCGATGGTGTGGTCACGGTCGTCGCTCATCACGCCATCCTTACCTATGCGCGTCCGCTGGGCCGCCACGGAGTATGCCCGGGGCCCGCGGCCGAGCACAGCTTCATCGTCACGGTGATGAAACCCGTCGTCTATGTTCCCTGGTACCAAGTCCCACCGCGGATATTGTCCGGCGCAGGCTTGCCCGTGGACCATTGCCTCCTCGTGGGAGGCGCGATCATCGCTGCACCCTGCGCAGAGTTGCGATCGCGTCCGGGGGCAAGGCCCAGCCTGGCGTCGGCGGCGGTCCGGTCAAGGTGCCGACCAGCCTGGCGGGGAAGCCATCCAGGACCGACCGGTCATCGAAACGGTCGCGTTGCTTGACGCAGGCACCGGCGCGGACCATCGACTCGGCCCCGACCACGCTGCCGTCGCACACGATCGCGCCGGGTTCGACGATGCTGCCGCGGCCGATGTGGCAGCCGTGGATCATCGCGCCGGGGCCGATCACCGCGTCGTCGGCGATGATCAGTTCGTTGTCGGGCAGCAGGTGCAGCACCGTGTTCTCCAGGATCTGCACCCGGGAGCCGATGCGGACCGGGCCGTGGGAGTCGCCGATGATCTTCACGCCAGCGCCGATGAGCGAGTTTTCGCCGATGACCACGTCGCCGGTGATCTCCGCCGAGTCGAACAGCACTGTGCCGGCGCCGATCGACGGGCTCTTGTCACGGTAGGCGTACAGGGTTCCCATGTGGTCTCCTGCTCGCATCGGACCCGGCACGATGGTGCCCGGGTGGTCGGTGAGGTTGGTCTGGTGCTGGCGGAGCACCGCGAGCCGCTCCCGGTCGGCGTCAGTGGCCGACCGGATGACGTGGGGCGGGCGCCCAACCAGCACCGACTCGGCGGGGATGACGGTGCCCGGCGGGACCAACGTGCCCTCGCCGAGGATGCACCCGCTGCCGAGTCGGGAGCCCGGCATGAGGATCGCGCCGTTGCCGATCTCGCACAAGTCGCCGATGGTCGCCCCGACGATTGCGGCGCGATGACCGAAGACGGTGCGCTGGCCCACCCGGACGGGATGTTCCGGCGTACCGATCACCACCCCGTTCTCCAGGATGGCCGAGTAGTTGCCGATGCTCACCGCTCCGCCGTGCGCGCGCACCACCAGGCCCTGCGCCAGAATCGCGCCGGCCCCGACGTGGGCCTCACCAAGGATCACCGCCGAACCGGCAATCTCCGGCTGAGGCTGGTCAACGAGCACCTGATTGAAGCTCACGGCGGTCTCACAGGCTGGTCAGCTCGCCTAGACCCATAGCGCGCAGTGCGTGGTTGGCCATCTCCAGGTGCCCGGCGGCGTTCGGGTGGTCCGGGTCGTCCGCCAGCCGAGCCACGACGGCGGGATCGTCAGGCGCGCGCGTTCCCATCGCCACGCTGTGACCCCGTTTCAGCAGCCCGCCGGCCAGCGCCCGGCCGACCGGCCCGGTGCCGAACACCGCTATGCGCATTTTCGCGATTGTGTCACGGCCCGAGAGAGACCATGCCGCGTGGGCGCTGCGCTCGGGGCGCGCGGAGGCCACCTCGTCTAGGATCGGGCACACTATGGACGTTCCCCGTTTCCCCAGCCATGACGGCGTGCAGCTTGCCTACCGCGAGACCGGGTCGGCCCGGCCGCTGATCCTGCTGCACGGCTTCATGGGCATGGGATCGGACTGGCTTGACCATGGCCCTGGCGACACGCTCGCAGAGACGGGATTCCGCCTCATCCTGCCCGACTTCCGCGGTCATGGACAGAGCCCGAGACCGCACAATCCGCCCGCTTATCCGCCCGACGTGCTCGCCGACGACGCGCTCGCCCTCATCAGGCACCTCGGGCTCGGCGCCGGCGAGTACGACCTCGGCGGTTACTCGCTCGGCGGCCGGATCGTGGTGCGCCTGCTCGCGCGAGGCGCCGAGCCCGGTCGCGCCGTCGTGGCCGGGCAGGGGCTCGCGAAGATCGCCGGCCCGCAGGGCGGCGGCGCGAACCGCCGCGCGCTCACCGCGCTCGCCGACGGGATCGCCNNCCCCCGGGCGCTGCTGTGCGTGCTGGGCTCGCTCGTCCCCACGCCCGAGGACGACCTGCGCCGGATCACGACCCCGACGCTCGTCGTGATCGGCGACCGGGACGAGCGCTCGGACGCCGACGAACTGGCCGCGCTGCTGCCCGCCGGGCGCTTCGCTCGCGTGCCCGGAGGCCACGGGGGCGCGTTCGCAGCGCCCGAGTTCGCCGCGGTGATGAAGGCATTCCTCGCCGACCCGGCCGATCAGCCGGGCACGCCGCCTCCGCCCGCGCACTCCTGACCCACCCATCCGGCCTACCGACCCTCCCGCCCCATCGGCAGGGCGCCCGGCGACATCGGGACCCTGCTGGTCGACTCCCTGCTGGTCGAACACGGCATCCAGCCGAATCAGGTGACGCTCAACAGCTACGTGCCGTTCCCGGCCGTGCGGAAGATGCTGAGGAGCAACGTCGTCAGCGCGTTATTCACGGCCGAGCCGTTCGTCAGCCTGGACGAGGAGAACTCCGGCCTGCAGGAGCTCGCCGACCTGGACCAGGGCTCCACCTTGGACTTCCCGATCGAGGGCTACGCGGTCACGCAGGAGTGGGCGCAGAAGTACCCGAACACGCTGAAGGCGTTCGTCCGGGGGCTGTCCGAAGGCCAGGAGATCGCTGACACCAACCGCTCCGCGGTGGAGAAGGTCATTGAACGCTACCTGGGCATCTCGGCCGTAACCGCGGCGTCCATCTCGCTGCCCGCGTTCCCGACCGGGGTGGACCCGGTCCGGCTGCAGCGCGTGATCAGCGCCATGGTCCGGTTCGGCCTGCTCCCGCCGGGCCTCAGCTTTTACCCGATCACGGCCCTGCTCGGCAGCTAGCCAGGCCACGGGATGGACCGCGACCTGAGCCAGCGGTCTAGCGACAGTCACTGCTACCGACGTTAGGTGTCGGTAGCAGTTCATGTCGTTCACACTGACTGATACTATGGTGCGATGCCATTTGTCAACCGGGTGGATGAGCTAGCGGCCCTGCAAGCGTGGTGGGAGCGACCGGACGCACGGCCTGCGCTCGTCTGGGGCCGGAGGCGAGTGGGCAAAACGGCGCTCCTGCAGCATTTCGCCGCCGCTACAGACGCGCCAGTCGTGTTCCACACCGGGACTGGTGAGACTGCGGCAGCAGAGATCGCCACTTTGTCCCGGCAGATAGCCGCCGTCCTGCCGGACAGGATGAGGGATCTCGCCACTGCGCCGTACGGAAGCTGGCGCGACATCCTTGATCATCTGGCACGGGCCGCTCGCGACTCACGTGTCCTTCTCATCCTCGACGAATTCCCGGAGCTGATCGGGTCGTCTCCGGCCCTGGCAGGGATTCTCCGTGCTTTTCTCGATGACGTTCACGGGCACACCCAGCTAAGGATCATCTTTTCCGGTTCGGCGATCCGGACGATCGATGAAATGCGCGAGTACGGAGCGCCGCTGTATGGCCGGTTCGACCTGACACTGTTGCTGCATCAGTTCCGCCCACACGAGGCGGCTTTGATGCTTCCGCATCTGGCCCCGGCGGACCGGGCCCGGGTGTACGGGATCGCGGGCGGCACGCCTTTGTATCTCTCCTGGTGGGATCAGCGCGCCTCGATTACCGAGAACCTGCTTGAACTAACCGGTCGCCCGGGTTCGCCCTTGCTGACCGAGGGGCTGCTCGTGATGGCCACCGAGGTGGGCGCCGGCGAGCATACGACCGGCGTGCTCACTGCGATCGCGGCCGGGCGGACCAAGCACAGTGAGATCAAGGATGCCATCGGCGCCGATCCGACGCGCACCCTCGACCGTCTGGTGGAAATGCGGATTATCGAGCGCCTGCTCCCTGTCACCGAGGAGGGCACCCGGTCACGGCGCCGCATCTACCGCATCATCGACAACTACCTTGCGTTCTACCTAGGTCCCTTGATGAGGTTCAGGGCGGAGATCGAGCGCGGTCTCGGCAAGACCATCGTGTCCTCACTAGCCGCATTCCTCGACCAGCACATGGGCCCGGTCTACGAGGAGGCATTCCGCGAGTACCTACGGCGCGTAGCCAACCAGGGCGCACTGGGCGAGGGAATCGTGGCTGTCGGTCCTTGGTGGAGTGATGACAGCCGGCAAGAGATCGATGCTGTGGTCCTAGCGCGGCGCGAGCTCACCCGCGTACCCGTCCTGGTTGGCGAATCCAAGTGGGCGCAGAGTGTGGACGCCGTGCGCATCAAGGCTGGCCTCATCCGCAAGGCCGCGGCCCTCACCCCCGATACCGATGAACTCAGATATGTGGTGTGCGCGAGAGACACCGTGGAGCACCCGGACACCCAGACCCGAGCGGTGACAGCTGCTGACATCTTCACCGCGTGACCCGCGAGCTCACCCCGCAGGTCGCGACAGACTGCTCAGGCGAAGCACCACGGTCCGTTCGGCTAATGCCTTAGATCCTCCGAACGGGCCGTGGTGCGAGGTACGGGTCGCCGAACACGCGCAGCCGAGCTGGCCTAGCGGACGATCACGTCATCAGGGGCTGCGGCCGGGCCTGGCCCGGGCGGGCAGCGTCATCTGTACCATCCCTTACCGGCTCACGACACGGTGATCGGACTGATAGCGGGGCCGCCATCTGGTGCGGTCGATGGCCTGATCGATCTGGTCATCGGTCAGCGCGGGCGCGACAGCATCGGCTACCGCGGCCTTGGCGACGGCTCTGGCCACGGCAGTCGCGGTGCCAGCGAGCTGAGCACGGTCCGGGAGCAGGGTCCCGTGCGGGTCGTGCCGGATCGTGGCCGCGTCACCGACGGCGGCGGCCGCCGCGGTCATCATGGCGTCGGTGACGCGGGTTGCGCGCACGGCGGTCACAGCCAGGCCGACTCCGGGGAAGATATAGACGTTGTTGCACTGCGCGACGGGGATGCTGGCGTCGCCGACCCTCATAGGCGGGAACGGGGAGCCAGTGGCGACCAGCGCACGACCATCGGTCCAGTCGGCGAGATCCTGTGGGCGGGCCTCGCTGAGGCTGGTCGGGTTGGACAGCGGCATGATGACCGGCCGGCTGGCGTGCGCGGCGACGTGGCGCACGACCTGTTCGGTAAAGGCCCCGCTCGCGGTCGACAGTCCGATGAGCGCGGTCGGGTGCACAGCGTCGATCACGTCGATGAGCCCAGCCGGCCGACCGGGTTCCATGCCGGGTACGGCGGTCGGCGGCTGGGCCAGACGGCGCTGCGCCGGGCTGAGGTCCGGGCGGTCTGTGGTGAGCAGGCCGTTGATGTCGACCACGCAGATCCTGGCGCGGGCGCTCTGCTCGGATAGGCCGTCGGCCGCCATCGCCCGCACGACCTGCTCGCAGACTCCGATACCAGCCGACCCGGCGCCGAGCATCACCACGGTCTGTTCACGCAGCCGCGACCCGGTGGCCGCTGCCCCCGCGGAGAGCGCGGCCAGGACCACGGCCGCCGTGCCCTGGATGTCATCGTTGAAGCTCAGCACCTGGTCGCGGTAGCGGTCCAGGATCGGCAGGGCGTGCGGGGTGGCGAAATCCTCCCATTGCAGCAGCACACCGGGCAGCTCGGCGCGCACGGCCTGGACGAACCGGTCAACGAAGTGGTCGTAGTCGGTGCCGCCGATCCGGCGGTGCCGCCAGCCCAGGTACAGCGGGTCATCCAGCAGCCCGGCGTTATCGGTGCCGATATCCAGCAGTACCGGCAGGGTGCGCGCCGGGTCGATGCCGCCCAGCGCCGTGTACAGCGACAACTTGCCGATCGGGATGCCCATGCCGCCGATGCCCTGATCACCCAGGCCCAGAATCCGTTGCCCGTCGGTGACGACGATGACGTCGACCTCCCGCCGGGGCCGGTTATGCAGGATCTCCCCGATACGGTCGCGGTCGTGGTAGGCGATGAAAAGGCCGCGCGGACGGCGGTAGATCTCGCTGAAGCGCTGGCAGGCCAGCCCGACCGTCGGGGTGTAAAGGATCGGTAGCATCTCCTCGACGTGGTCGGACACCAGCCGGTAGAACAGCGTCTCGTTGGTGTCCTGCAGCGCGCGCAGGTTGATGTGCCGGGCAATGTCGGTGGGCTGTTCCTGGTAGGCCTGGTACCTGCGGCGCACCTGCTGTTCCAGCGTCTCCACCGTGGCCGGCAGCAGGCCGCGCAAGCCCAGCCCGGAGCGTTCTTCCTCGGAGAACGCGGTGCCCTTGTTCGTCAGCGGATCCTCAAGTACCCGGACCCCGAAACCTTGATCGACGTCCATGACCCCTTCCGTTCCTTCCCGAGTTCGCTCGGATATCGCAGGCACCACGATCGCGCGGCGAACCATGCATAGTTCGCCGCGCGCTTAGGGACTACTTCGCCGTTGAGCCGTTCTTCCTGGCCCGGGCGTCATCCTGGCTGGTGAGCATCGGCGCGGTCGCCTTGAGGACATCCTCGGCGAACTTCCGCTGGCTGGCCAGCAGCTGCTCGGCGAAGTCGTAGGCGCTCGCGATGAGCTCCTGCGGCTTGGGCAGCTTATCGGCAAATGGCACCTTCGCATCCGGCAGCGCCGGCATGACGGACTGGACCGTGTGGGCCCAGGTCTGGATCGCTTCGACTACTGCTGACTGGCTGCTGCGAACCGTCTTCAGGAACTCTTCCTGGACTTGCTCGCCCGCAGTGTGGGTGTTGGTCATGATTCCTCCTCAGGATTATGTTGCTAACTATACCAAGCATTTGATTGATTTGTCAAGCACGCGAGCCGTTCCGGCCGCCGGAAGTACAAGCACACAAGCGTTCCGCCCGCTGGAAGTACGAGCCAGGACGCCGCCAACCGCCGATGCCGTAGGCGCTGCGGTCAGTGATGCGCGGCTGGTGAGAAACTCCAGCCCCTCCACAGTCACGGGACACAGTTTTCTGGAAAAATATTGCTAGTTTTTCGCTTCAAGTGTAGCTTGGGGGCAGACAATGTCGCCTCCGGCGAACCCGAAGACTTCCTGCCGGCCGGGGACAACCTTCACTTCGTCACCCGCTCCCCGGCCTGCGTCTCGCCGAGTGCACCCGACGTAAACGTCCTTTCCGCCACTCCTGACAGGAACACACCATGAGAGCAGCAGTTGTCACTAATTTCCACTCGCCCTTGCAGATGCAGGATCTTCCGATCCCCGAGCCCGGCGCGGGTCAGGTACTAGTCCGGATCGAGACGAGCGGCCTGTGCCACACCGACATCCACGCCGCCCACGGCGACTGGCCGGTCAAGCCGACACCGCCGTTCATTCCCGGACACGAGGGCGTCGGTTACGTCGAGAAGCTCGGCACCGGCGTAACCAACCGTGCGATCGGCGACCGGGTCGCGATCGCGTGGCTCGGTTACGCGTGCGGTGAGTGCCGCTACTGCAACAGCGGGTGGGAGACGCTGTGTGAGAAGCAGCAGAACTCGGGCTACTCCGTCAACGGCACATTCGCCGAGTACGCCGTGGTCCCCGCGGCGTTCGCCGCGCCGGTGCCAGACAGCATCTCCTCCCGGGACGCGGCGCCGCTAACGTGCGCGGGCGTGACGACCTACAAGGCGATCAAGGTCGCCCGAGTCGCTCCCGCTGAGACGGTCGCGATCTTCGGCGTCGGCGGACTGGGACACCTCGCACTGCAGTACGCCCGCATCGCCGGCGGGTTCGTCATCGCCGTGGACGTCGAAGACCACAAGCTCACGATGGCCACCGAACTCGGCGCCGACCACGTCGTCAACGCGCGGACCACCGATCCGGTCGAGGCCATCCAGGCCCTCGGCGGCGCCGATGTGGCCGTCGCCCTCGCGGCATCGCCCGGGGCGTTCGATCAGGCCTACCAGTCGCTGCGCCGCGGCGGGCGCCTGGTGTGCGTCGCGCTGCCCGCTGGCAATGCGACGCTGAGCCTGCCGATCTTCGACACCGTCATCAACGGCAAGTCTGTCATCGGCTCGATCGTCGGCACCCGTAACGACCTCGCCGACGTCTTCGCCCTGCACGCCGCCGGCCGCACCAAGGTAATCGCCGTCGACCACAAGATCGACGAGGTCAACCAGTCCATCGACGACGTCCTCGCCGGCACTGTCCCGGCCCGGGTCATCTTCCACTTCTGATCGCTGCCTCATTCGGCGATGTGCGGTCAGGGCGTCGCCGGGCCGGTCGGGCTAACGGCCGCTCGTGTTCCGGTCCGGTGCCAAGCGCCGCGCCGGACACGGCGGCGTGCGGATACTTCCTGGCCTCCGCGTCCGGCCAGCAGGAATGATGTCACTGCATCGGTGAAGCCGTCCGGATCCTCCCAGAAAAGCAGATGGCCCAGCTCAGGGAAGGTCACGAGCCGAGCGTCCGGGATCCGGTCCGCGAGCAGCCTTCCGTTGCGCGGGTCGACCACGGTATCTGCGCCGCCCTGCAGGACCAGCGTGCGCGCCCGGATGCGCGCCTGCCTCCAGCGCCCGGCGTACAGCGCTCCCGCGGCAGCCTGGGCCGCCAGGGCTCGCGGGTCCGGCGGCGGCTGGGAGTCCTGCAGCTCGAGAAGGCGATCTACGAGTTCTGGATGGTCCTGGACGGTCCGCGCAGACAGGGCATTCTCCGTGTGGCGGCGCCGCGCCTCCTCGGCCCTGATGACGGCGGTTACCAGTATCAGCCGTAGGGCGGCAGGGGGCATGGGGTAGGCGAAGGGCCAGCCCGGTGCCGTGCAGGCGAGGACGAGACCGTCGACCCGCTCGGCGTGGGTAATCGCCAGTTCCTGGGCCACCATCCCGCCCAGGCTGGCCCCCATCACGTGGGCCCTGCGGATGCCAGCGGCATCGAGCACGGCGACGATATCGCCGGCCATGGCGGCTACGCCAAACAAGCCGGCCGGCCGGTCACTGCGCCCGAACCCCCGGTTGTCCACCAGCACAAGCCGGAAGTGGTGCCGCAGTTTCCGCAGCACCGGATCCCATCCGGAACGGTCGAAACCCATCCCCTGGATCAGGACCAGCCGTGGCCGCCGCCGGTGCATAGTTCCGCGCAACTCGTAGGCGATCCGCAGGTCACCGCTGCGGGCGTACCGGGTCCCGCTCACATCGCCTCCTCGGCGGCGGCTGTCAAGGAGAGGTCGATGCGTATAGTTAGCATTTGCTAAGTATATCAAGCGATCGCGCTGGGCCCCTGGCGGAACGGCTATCCGGCGCGTGACTGGATTGCGGTGAGCGCCACGGTGTACACGATGTCGTCCACCAGGGCACCGCGGCTGAGGTCGTTCACCGGCTTGGCCAGGCCCTGGAGCATCGGGCCGATGCTCAGTACCTGCGCGCTGCGCTGCACCGCCTTGTAGGTGGTGTTGCCGGCGCCGAGGTCTGGGAAGATGAAGACGCTGGCGCGCCCGGCCACTGTGCTGTCTGGCCGCTTGTTCTGCGCCACCGAAGCGATGGCGGCCGCGTCGTACTGCAACGGGCCGTCGACGGCCAGACCGGGTTCGCGTTCACGCACGATCCGAGTCGCCTCGGCGACCTTGTCGACGTCGCTGCCCGTACCTGAGGTGCCGGTGCTGAAGCTGATCATCGCCACCCGGGGCTCGATGCCAAAGGCCCGGGCCGAGGCCGCGCTGGCAATGGCGATGTCGGCCAGTTCCTCGGCGTCGGGCCGGGGGTTAATGGCGCAATCGCCGTAGACGACGACCTCGTCCGGCAGGCACATGAAGAACACCGACGACACCAGCCGGCTGCCTGGCCTGGTGCCCAGGATCTGCAGCGCCGGGCGAACCGTGGCCGCGGTGGTGTGGACCGCGCCCGCGACCAGGCCGTCGACCTCGCCCTGCTGGAGCATCATGGTGCCGACCATGATGGGGTCGGTGAGGTGATCGCGTGCCATCTCCTCGGTCCAGGCTTTGTGCCGCCGCAGCTCGGCCAGCGGGGCGACGTAGCACTCGGCGACAGCCCGGGGGTCGACCACGGTGACGCCGTCGGGCAGTCGCAGCCCGAGGCTGCGGGCCAGCCCGGCGACCTGGTCCGGCGGTCCCAGCAGCACGCAGCGGGCGATGCCGCGCTCGGCGCACGCGACCGCGGCCTGCACGATGCGAGGCTCGGTGCCTTCGGGCAGTACCACGCACGCGCCGGCGGCGCGGGCGAGCTCGACCAGATGGAAGCGGAAGGCGGCGGGGCTGAGCCGGCGAGACCTAGAGGAGCTGCGCAGCGACTCTAGCCAGACCGCGTCCAGTGCATCGGCGATATTGTCTACTACGCCCTTGATCCGTTCCAGGTCGTCGATCGGCAATCCCGGGTCGAGGTCACGAACCCGCGTCGCGGTCTCGTAACTGTCGTCGTCGACCACAAGGACGGGAAGCCCGGTCGCGCACGCAGCCCGGGTCAGCGCCCATACCCGTGGGTCCGGCTCGGTCCCGGCGGTCAGCAGCAGGGCGGCCAGCCGGGTCCCGCTGAGCGCGGCGAGGCAGGCCGCCATGACCACGTCATGGCGGTCTCCGGGGACCACGACGAGCCGGCCCTCGGTGAGCACGCGAAGGCCGCCAGGGACGCCCTGGGCGAACACCGCCACCTCTTTGATACGCCGGGACAGGTCACCCTCGCTGAGCACCTGCGGGCCCAGCTCGCGGACCAGGTCGCGGACCCGCAGCCAGCTCAGCTCGGGACGGTGCGGCACCGCGGCGATAAGGCGGAGCCCGCGCTCGGCCAGCGCGTCGCCCAGCTGCGCTGCCGCCGACGGATCACCCGCCGGCGTGCCGTTGACCACGCAGCCGACCACGCGTGTGTGCTCACCCGACCAGTACCCGCTGGCCGTGATAGCCAGCGACTCGGCCAGAAGCTTGACCGCGTCCCCGGCCGGATCTGGCCCAGGCTCCGCCGGGTCCTCGCCGCTCACCGCGCCTGCCGCCGGCCAGCTGGCGACCAGCAAGACGTCGGCGTCAACCGCTTTGGCTAGCGCCTGGTTGAGTCCGCCGGCGTACAGCTTGGCCGGGCCCGGGCTGAGCCCCTCGACGACGACGACATCGGAGCGGTCATGCACCGGCTGCCAGGCCGCGACGATCTTCTCGAGCACAGCGTCGAGTCCACCCGATCCGAGGTGCTGTTCCAGGTGTGCGGTGGACAGCGGATCCGGAGGACGTAGCGCAGTTGTGGCCGTGGCCAGTGCGATCGACCGGTCGGGGCCGCCGTCGGCCCGGGGCTGGGCCACCGGCTTGACAAAGGCGACGTTCACGCCCCGCCGGTCCAGGGCCCGAACCAGGCCGAGGCAGGTCCTGGCCAGGCTGGCGCCAGCCGCGGTGGGGACGACCAGCAAGGTCCGGCTCATGACATCACCGCACTCGCGTGCGCCAGAGGCCGTCGGTCGGCGGCAATGACACGGGCGGTGTCGCGGGCGATCAGTAGCTCCTCGTCCGTCGGCACGACGAGCGCCAGGACCGACCCGTTAACCACGCTGATGCGCCCCCCGGTCCGCCGGCCATGGTCGGCATTGGCCGCGGCGTCCTCGGCCAGGCCGAGGAAACCCAGCTGGCGGAGCACCAGGCTACGGACGACGGCGCTGTTTTCCCCGATCCCGCCGGTGAAGACCAGCGCGTCGAGCCGCTGCAAGCCGACCACCAGCCCGGCGATCGCCTTGGACAGCCGGTGCACGAAAACCTCAAGGGCGAGCCGGGCCCGCTCGTTTCCGCCCGCGGCCGCGGCTTCGACGGTGCGCATGTCATTGCCCACGCCGGACAACCCTTCAAGCCCGCTTTCGAGGTTCAGCGCCTGGGTGAGCTCGTCGACCCCCATGCCGGTCCGGCCGGCCAGGTAGCCGAGCAGGCCCGGATCGACATCACCGGAGCGGGTCCCCATCACCAGCCCGTCCAGTGGGGTGAGCCCCATGGTCGTATCCACCGACACGCCGTTGCGCACCGCGGTTGCACTGCACCCGTTGCCCAGGTGGGCGGTGACCAGCCGGAGCTCGCCGGGTGGCCGGCCCAGCACGACGGCGGTCTGCTCGCTGACGAAGCGGTGACTGATGCCGTGGAACCCGTAACGCCTCACCCCGTACCGCGTGTACCACTCCTCGGGTACCGCGTAGCGAAACGCATGCGGCGCCATCGTCTGGTGGAACGCGGTATCGAATACGGCGACTTGCGGCAAGTCGGGCAGGACGGCCTGCACCGCCTCGATGCCGGCCAGATTCGCCGGGTTGTGGAGCGGCGCCAGGTGACTAAACGAGCGGACCGCGGCTATGACTGCGTCGTCCACCCGGATCGAAGCGGTGAACCGCTCTCCGCCATGCACCACCCGGTGACCAGCACCGAGCAAATGAGCGCCGGAATGCCCGGCCTCGGCCAGGTGATCCAGCACCCGGGCCACGACAGCCCGGTGAGTCGCTCCGGGCAGCCGTTCCTGCACCGCTGCCGCCGGAAACCACTGGACCCGCAGCAACGCCTCTGGCGTACCGAGCCGCTCGCCGATGCCGCCCATGAGACGCTCGCCAGTTTCGGGGAGCAAAAGCGCGAACTTGACCGACGAACTGCCCGAGTTGAGCACTAGCACCAAGTCGTCAGAACCGATCATGCGGGGCCGCCCAGGTCCAGTTCACGATTTCCGGCATGTCCTGGCCATGCTCGGCGATGTACCGGCCGTGCTCGACGAGCTTGTCCTGCATCATCTGCTTGAGGTAGGCGCCCGTGGCGCCGAGCTGCGGCAGCCGGTCGACCACGTCCTGGACGAGGTTGAACCGGTCCAGGCGGTTCTGCACCCTCATGTCGAAAGCCGTGGTGATGGTGCCCTCTTCGTTGTACCCCCGGACGTGCAGGTTGCGGTTTGCGCGGCGGTAGGTCAGCCGGTGGATCAGCCACGGGTACCCATGGAAGCCGAAGATGATGTGTTTGTCCTTGGTGAACAGCGAGTCGTAATCGGTGTCGCTCAGGCCGTGCGGGTGCTCGCTGCTGGACTGAAGTTTCATCAGGTCAACCACGTTGACCACCCGGACCTTCAGGGCGGGCAGCTGCTCGCGGAGGATGGAGACGGCGGCCAGCACCTCCAGGGTGGGCGTGTCCCCGCAGCAGGCCATCACGACGTCCGGCTCGGCGCCCTGGTCGTTGCTGGCCCAAGGCCAGATGCCGACGCCCTCGGTGCAGTGCACGATGGCCTGGTCCATGGTGAGCCACTGAGGCATGGCGCGTTTGCCCGCGACGACGACGTTGACGTAGTGCTTGCTCCGCAGGCAGTGGTCGAAGACCGACAGCAGGGTGTTCGCGTCGGGCGGCAGGTACACCCGGACGATGTCGGCTTTCTTGTTGACCACGTGATCCAGGAAGCCGGGGTCCTGGTGGGTNNTTGTGGTCCTGCTGCCAGACGTGGGAGGCGAGCAGATAGTTCAGTGAGGCGATCTTGCGCCGCCACGGCAGCTGCGCCGTGACCTTGAGCCACTTGGCGTGCTGGTTGAACATCGAGTCGACGATGTGGATGAATGCCTCGTAGCAGTTGAACAGGCCGTGCCGCCCGGTCAGCAGGTAGCCCTCCAGCCAGCCCTCGCACTGGTGCTCGCTGAGCATGGAATCCAGCACCCGGCCATCGGGCGCGAGGAATTCATCGTTCGGTTGAGTCCGGGCCTCCCACTGGCGGCTGGTTGCCTCGAAGACCGCGCCCAGCTGATTCGACAGCGTCTCGTCAGGACCGAACACCCGGAAATTCCGTTGCGCCTGGTTCAAGACGGTCACGTCGCGGAGGAACTTACCGAGCACCAGCGTGTCCTGGGCGTCGACGGCGCCGGGTGATGGCACCTCCACGGCGTGCACGCGGAAGTCCGGCATGCGCAGGTCACGGAGCAGGGCGCCGCCGTTGGTGTGCGGATTGGCACCCATCCGCCGGTCCCCCTCGGGGGCCAGCTCGGCCAGCTCGGGCATGAGGCGGCCGTCGGCGTCGAACAGCTCTTCCGGCTTGTAGCTCTGCATCCAGCTTTCCAGCTGGCCGACGTGCTCAAGATGATCGGAATCGACCAGCAGCGGCACCTGGTGGGAACGGAACGTGCCCTCAACTTGCAGGCCGTCGACGACTTTCGGGCCCGTCCAGCCCTTCGGGGACTTCAGCACGATCATCGGCCAGCGCCGCCGGGCCGCGTCGCCGGAGTTGCGCGCATCGCCCTGGATCCGGTGGATGCCCTCGATGGCATCGTCGAGGGCGCCGGCCATGAGCTGGTGCATCTCGTCCGGGTCGTCGCCGGTCACGAACTGTGGCTCCCAGCCGCAGCCGCGCAGGAACTGGCCCAGTTCCGCCTCCTCTATCCGCGCCAGCACGGTGGGGTTGCTGATCTTGTACCCGTTGAGGTGCAAGATCGGCAGCACGGCCCCGTCGTGGACAGAGCTGAGGAACTTGTTGGAGTGCCACGCGGTCGCCAGCGGACCGGTCTCGGCCTCGCCGTCCCCGATCACGCAGGCGACGATCAGGCCAGGATTGTCGAACGCGGCCCCGAAAGCATGGCTGAGCGAATAACCCAGCTCACCGCCTTCGTGGATCGATCCCGGCGTCGTCGGCGCGACATGGCTAGAGATCCCGCCTGGGAACGAGAACTGCTTGAACAGCCGTTTCATCCCGGCTTCGTCCTGGCTGATGTCCGGATAGATCTCGCTGTAGCTGCCCTCGAGGTAGGTGTGGCCCACCAGCGCCGGGCCGCCGTGACCGGGACCAGCGATATAAAACATATCCAGGTCATACTTCTTGATGACCCGGTTCAGGTGAACATAAATGAAATTCTGGCCCGGTGTCGTACCCCAGTGCCCGACCACCAGCGGTTTCACATGCGACAGTTCGAGTGGCTTTTTCAGCAGCGGATTGTCGTAGAGGTAGAGCTGGCCGACCGATAGGTAGTTGGCGGCCCGCCAGTACGCATCCATGCGGTACAGCAGTTCCGGAGAGAGGGGCCCCGTCAGCACGGGATTCATGGTCTTGATTTGTCAGTCCTCCATTGTGGAGCCGCGCGAGATCATGAAATGCCGGTGCGGCGAGCCGTCGGGCAGTCCCGCAAGCAGGGCGGGACTGCCTGGCGAGCGATTAGAAGTAGTGCCTGCGTCCGCGGACTGCGTGGCCGGTCATGCCGAGGAGCGCCAGGATCACGCCGACGATGACGAGGACGACACCGATCGTCCAGAGAATGGCGATCCCGGCGACGAAGCCGATAATGAGGAGAAGAATGCCGAAGATAATCATGAAGAGCTCCTAGCGGTTATTCGATACGGTGAGGGAGGGGATTCGGATATTAATCTCGGGGACGATGCCCACGGTGGCCTGCCTGCTGCTGGCTAGTCCGAGGCGACGGACGCGTCGGCGGGGACATCGGGGGCATCCTCGTTTACCGCGGGCACGGACGCGTCGGATGGGTCGGCCGGCTGCGCAGCGCCAGATCGGGGCTGGAACAGGTGCCATTTACTGTGCCGGCCGCCGTCGGCGGCTGCGGTGCGAGCGCGGCCGCTGGCGGCCGGATCGTCATCCAGCGTGCTGGCGGTGTAGGCGCGGGCGGTCTCCCGCTGGCCGATGAGGTCATCGCGGTCTTGGGTGACGGTGGCGGTCTCGCGGCGAGATTGCGTGAGCCCGTGGCGGGCCTCGCGGCCGCGGCGGGAGGTCCGCCGAGCGCCGGCCAGCAGCAGGCTCAGCCCGAGCATGCCGAGCGCCCCGACCACGATGCCACTCAGGAACAGCGTGCCGGTGGAGCCGGTCACGTGGTAGCCGAACACGGCGAAGTGGTGGGTAAGCGGATGCCCGCTGCCGCTATTAGCCAGGACGCCGGCCACGCCGGCGACCACCGCCGCGATCAGGATGACGAGCCCGATGATGATCATGACGTACTCCGATCTGAGTTATTGACTGACGCTGGTAGACCGTGGCGCCCGGCACGTCTGTGCCGTTTGCGGAGACACCGTGCTGGCGGTGCTCAGCGGGCGAACAGGCCGGAACGGCGGCGGGACCGGCTTGAACCAGTGGACCGCGCGCTGATCAGGTGGAAGATGAGCAGCAGGATGGCTGCGCCGACGATGGCGGTGAGCCAGGTGGACAGGTTGAAGAACCCGTTCAGGGTGTGAACGTGGAACAGCTTGGTGGCGGCCCAGCCGCCGCCGAGCGCCCCGAGGACCCCGATCACGCAGGTCAAGATGAGGCCCTGTGATCTCCTGCCGGGGATTAGCATATTGGCGAGCAGGCCTGCGCCCAGGCCGAGAACGATCCATGCGATGATGCCCATAACCGACTCCTTAGGTCAGTGACCAGGTGATGTACGCGGTGGTCGGTCATGCTGGGGAGATCGCGATGGGAGAAGAGGTTCTCCCGGGAGGGTTCTCACCGTCCTTTGGCTGTGGCGTCTGGCCTGCACCGTGCCGTGTACGAACAAAAAAAGCTCCGGTCCCGCGGCTGCTCCCGCAAAACTGACGCGGGTGCAGCTGCCGGGGTCCGGAGCAACACCTTCATGATACTCCTTTTTCCTTACGGATAAGGCATTCCGCCGCCAGCAGCAGGGGCCCCCCTTCGGACGGGCGGAGCCGAACGGTGGAGAGGGCCGGGCGGAGGCGGATACGGGCTCACCGCTCAGGGGCGGGCGGGGTCGGCTTCGCTCGGCCCGGCGACGGGGTGGCCTGACCAGACGTGCACGGGTTACCGTTATGGGACAGCCATCCGGGCTAGTGACGCGATTCACGACGCGGATCCCGCCCGGCCTCCGCCGCTCTGGACCCTGGCGGTACATCAACCAGCCCGACCGTGATGTGCCTTCCAGGAGTCCCGCCGTGCCATCCTCCGCATCAGCCCCGGTCCGCCCAGCGAAGGGCGGCCGCCCGTGATCACCAACGTCAAGGCCCGCCGGGTGTCCCGGCTGGCACGGCTGCTCACCGGGCGGAACGCGCTGCGCCGACCCGTCGACCGGATCGAGGGCGTGGTCCTGGTCGCGTTGTCCGTCGCCTTCCTGTCGGCCGTGGCCTTCGCGTGCATCGTCGGCACCCACACCTATCAGTCCCAGCGGGCGGCTACCGTCGGGCTGCGCCCGGCGGCGGCCGTGCTGCTTCAGGACGGCCCGGCGGTCGGCGACCTGGCCCGCGTCGGACAGGCCGAGGCGCAGTGGTTCGTCCCGGGGGGCGGTCAGCGATCCGGCGTGCTGACCACCGCGACGACGCCAGACATCGCCGGCGCGTCCGCGGGTGCCCGGATATCGGTATGGCTGAATCAGTCGGGTCAGCCCGCTGCGCCGCCCGCCGACCAGGCCGTCATGATCATTTACGCGCTGGTCGCGGGCGCCATCGTAGGGGGGCTCGCCGGGCTGGTGCTGCTGTCGGTCTATGTGCTGTGCCGCCTGGTGCTGGACCGACGGCGGCTAGCCGCGTGGGAGTCGGCCTGGGACCGAACCGGGCCGAGCTGGACTACCCATCGCTGAGAAAACAGGCATCCCGTTATCCGCGACGTAAATTTACCCGCACCGGATCCGCAAATTCGCGAATGCGGCAGTTAGACAGGCTGATGAACGCGGAGCCCGCCTGGGCCCGCCCCGCGGCCGACGCGCCGTCACCGAAGACGGTCTCCGACCGGAGCGACACGGCTACGAACAGCAGGCCGATCAGGACCCCGGCCGCGGCCGCCGCAGCCGTGAAGTACCCAGTGAACTCAGCAGGAACCACCGGGTGACTCCCGCCGTCTATCCCTGCGCGGGGGCCGGTCTGGCGGGCCGGCGACCGGGTCGGCCGTCAACGCGCAGGCGACGCGGAACTTCCGGTTGTTTGTGCCGCTGTCTGCTGCAAATGGCTACGGCTGGTGCTCGACCGGGTGGCTACGGCTGGTGCTCGACTGGGCGGAGCAGCTCGGTCAGCGCGGGGGAGTCCGTGATCCGGGCGGCCATGTCGTCGCCCAGGGCCCGCATCTCCGCCTCGGCGTGCCGCGAGTGTGCGGCGAAGGCTAGCTCGCCCATCGGCGAGCGCATGGTCCGGGCCCAGTACCGGACGGCAACCGCCCGCAGCGCAGGGCTGTGCAGGACGGCGAGGTTCCGCGGCAGCCCGGCGGTACCGTCAGCGCGTAGGCTGCCGAAAGCCCCGGTGATGGCCCGGCACATGAGCGTGAGGGTCGCACGGTCCGCGGCGAGGCGGATGGGATCGGTCCCGCAGCGGTACAGGGCCGCCGCGACGCACGCGACGAAGGCGGCGTGGTAGGCGAGCCATCCGCCCATGTCGGTGACATTCTGTACGCCGAACCCGCGGCCGGACAGGGTCGCTTCCAGCGCGGCCAGCCGGGGATCAGATGCCTTCGGAAACGCGGTGGGCTGCTGCCGGATGCGGACGTACTCGGCGGTCCCGCCGGCCATGACGCCGCCGACGCCGGGGAACCCGAGGTAGACATCGCCGGGCACGTCACCAGGGATGGCCGTCCGGCCCGACGGGTTGTTGCCGAAGAAGACCACGGCCGGCTTTCCGGCCAGCACCGCGAGCTCGGCGCAGGCCGAGGCCAGCTGATCACGCCGGACCGCGACCAGGACGACGTCGTAGTCCCCGCTGGCATCCGGTACCACTTCGGCTTCGACGTCGACCCGGCCGCCGCCGAGCACATCGTGGGCGCACAGGCCTCCCGCGGCCACGTCCTCAGTCCTGCGCCCGTGGCTCAGCACCGAGACCTGGTTTCCCGCGGCCGCGAGGTGGGCGCCGTACACGGTCCCGATCACACCCGCGCCCACGATGAGCATTTTCATGCCGAGCCCCCTGATCTGGCCTGCGATCGGCGCTGCGCTGGGTCAGCCGCGTACGTACTCGCCGAGGGCGGGGGTGCCGTTTGCTGCGGCGGAAGGCCGAGGTCCGTGGCGGCCTCACATGTCCAGTCCGCCTTTGACGGCCCAGATCTGCCCGGTGATGTAGGAGGAAGCGTCGGCCGCTAGGAAGGCGACCACCCGGGCGATCTCTTCCGGCGCGCCGCGGGTACCGCCGGTGACCAGCGCCACCCGCCCCTAGACCAGGCCTGGCCGGGTCCCTCGGGCGTCCGGTGAGGTTGTCATCGCGTGTTTCCCGTCTCCGGCCTGCCTGCGGGTTCTGGCTCGTCCTGCGTGGTGGCCTGCTGTAGCGTGGCCAGCACGGATGGGTCGCGAAGGGTAGTGGCGTCGCCGGGATTACGGCCCTCCGCGATATCGCGCAGCAGCCTGCGCATGATCTTGCCGGACCTGGTCTTGGGCACGTCGTCGGCCCAGATGATCCGCTTGGGCCGGGCGAGCTTGCCGATGCGCTCGGCCACGTGCTGACGCAGCGCATCCTTGAGCGCGGGCTCGGCGGACACGCCGGTGCACAGCGTGACGTAGGCCACGACCGACTGGCCGGTGAGCTCGTCGCTGACCGCGACGACCGCGGCTTCGGCCACTGCCGGGTGCGCGACGAGTGCCGACTCGATCTCGGCGGTGGACAACCGGTGGCCGGAGACGTTGATGACGTCGTCGATCCGCCCGGTGATCCAGAAGTAGCCGTCCTCGTCCCGGCGGGCGCCGTCGCCCACGAAGTAGTTCCGGGGACCGAACCGCCTGAAGTAGGTCGATACGAACCGGTCGGGATCGGCGTAGAGGGTGCGGAGCATGCTAGGCCAGGGCTGGGTCAGCACGAGTACGCCGCTGCCCTGTTCGATCTCGCCGCCCGCGTTGTCGAACAGGGCAGCGGACACTCCAGGCAGCGCCCGGGTGACCGAGCCTGGCTTGGTATTGGTCAGGCCGGGCAGCGGGGAGATCATGATGCAGCCGGTCTCGGTCTGCCACCAGGTGTCGACAATCGGACAGCGCTCCGCGCCGATGACCGTGTGGTACCACAGCCAGGCCTTGGGGTTGATCGGCTCGCCCACGGAGCCGAGCAGCCGCAGCGAGGAAAGGTCATGCTTGGCGGGGTACCCGGCGCCCCATTTCATGCAGGCGCGGATGGCGGTCGGCGCGGTGTAGAAGACCGAGACGCGGTACCGCTCGATGATGTCCCACCAGATGTCCTTGTCCGGGTAGTCGGGCGCGCCTTCGAACATCACCGACGTGCAGCCATTGGCCATCGGGCCGTACACGACGTACGAGTGACCGGTGATCCAGCCGGCGTCGGCCGTGCACCAGAAGACGTCACGCTCCGGGTCCAGGTCGAACACCATGGCGGTGGTGGTGGCGACACCGGTCAGGTACCCGCCGGTGGTGTGTACGATGCCCTTCGGCTTGGCCGTGGACCCAGAGGAGTACAGCAGGAACAGCGGGTGCTCGGCCTCCATCGGCTCGGCCGGGCAGTGCGGGTCAGCGTCGGCGAGCAACTCGTGGTACCACACGTCACGGTCAGGCCGCATGGCGCACGGCGAGCCCGCGGAGCGGACGACGACGATGGTCTCCAGCGTAGCCAGGCCGTCGACGGCAGCGTCGACGGCCGTCTTGACCGGGGCTGTCTTGCCCTTGCGGCGGGCGCCGTCGGCGGTGATCAGCGCCTTCGCAGCCGACACCTCGAGCCGCTCCCGTACCGCGGACGGGGCGAAGCCGCCGAAGATCACGTTGTGCGGGGCGCCGATCCTGGCGCACGCCAGCATCGCCACCACGACCTCGGGGATCATCGGGAGGTAGATCCCGACCACGTCTCCCTTGCTGACGCCGCGGGCCTTCAGCCCGTTCGCCAGCCGCTGCACGTCGGCGAGCAACTCCGCGTAGGTCAGGTCACGCTGCTCACCCTCCTCACCGTGCCAGTGGAAGGCCACCCGGTCGCCGTGGCCGGCCTGAACGTGCCGGTCGAGGCAGTTGTAGGACACGTTGAGCGTGCCGTCGGCGAACCACCGGTAGAACGGCGGGTTGCTGTCGTCGAGCACCTCGGTGAACGGGGTGGCCCAGTCCAGCCGCTGCCGGGCCTGGTCGCCCCACCAGGCTTGCGGGTTGGCCGCTGCCTGCTCGTATACTGCGGGGTCCACGATCTCGCCCTGGGCCGCGAACTCGGCCGGCGGCGGGAAGTCCCTGGTCTGCAGCAGCAGCTCAAGACGCTCTTCTGCCTGGGTAGCTGGCGTGGGCACGGCGACCTCCTCGTCGCTAGGTTTCCGACGTTAGATCACGATTTGTGAACGAGCATGTGCTCTTGGTCCTCGGCATCAGGGCCTTAGGTCCCTTGCCAGGCAGGCCCGTCGGCCGATGCGGCCCGCGGCGACCCCGCCTAGAGTTGGCGTGACCGTGAAGAAAGCGGCACCTAGGGCCCGGCGGCTAGGGACCTTGTTCCCTGTTCTAACTGGTCAGCTCCCGGCATCCTCGTTGCTATGTACTCCGACGGCCCGGCGCGGCAGCAACTGTCCAGGGATGAATGTCGCCAGCTCATGGCATCCGTGTCCATAGGCCGGATCATCTACACCCGGCAGGCGCTGCCTGCGGTTGAGCTCGTCTATTTCGCGCTTGACCAAGGTGACATCGTCATTAAAACGGACGGTGACGGCAAGCTCGCCGCCGCGACCCGACACAACGTCGTCGCGTTCGAGACCGATTGCCTGGACGCCCAGCAGGCCGGCTGGAGTGTCACCGCGATCGGACCGTCGCGAGAAGTGACCGACCCCGATGACATAGGCCGCCTGCAGAAGATAGACCTCAGCTCATGGGCCCACGGGGTGCGGGAGCACTTTATCCGGGTTTCACCCGAGCTACTAAACGGCCGGCGGCTTCGCGCTCACGGCCAGGAGAACGGCGACGGCGCGGATCGTTTCTGAGGCGCTTCGGGCTATCAGCCGCGAGGCACGCGCCACTCCAGCCTGGTTCCCGGAGTGGGCGCCGTCGGATCGGCCGGGCTGAGCCGCAGCGTGCCGCCGAGGTCCTCGGCCCGCTCGGCCAGGTTGCGGAGCCCGCTGCGGTGCGCCCCGGCCGGGATCCCGGCCCCGTCGTCGATGACCAGGA
>PLDT01000176.1:0-507 GCA_003136255.1 Actinomycetota bacterium | reverse complement strand
CGACGATGTCGCCCCGCAGATGGACCTGGCCGGCGGCATCATGGGCCTGCAGCGCGAAGATGGTGGCCCGGATGTCCTTGATGGTCTCGTCCATCGCGTCCACGGCGTTGCTGATCCGGCTCGCGACCTCCGGCCTGGTGATCATCGGCATCGTTCCCTCCAGCGACATGCCGGTGGCGTAAAGCCGCTGGATGACCAGGTCGTGAAGGTCGCGGGCGATCCGGTCCCGGTCCTGGTAAAGCGAGAGCCGTTCGGCTTCGGTGCGGCTGGCCGCGAGCTCGAGCGCGACGCCCGCCTGCGCGGCGAATGAGGCCACCACGTCCGCCTGGGCCTGGGGGAACGGCAAGGCGCCGTGGCGGCGTCCGACGGTGAGCACGCCGCGGACGTTGCCCGGCGCGCCGAGCGGAAACACCACCGCGGGCCCGATCTGGCTCATCGCCCGGCGGGCGGCCTTCGAGGCGCGCTCGTCGGCGGCGAAGTCAGTGGCCGTCAGCGGTTCAGCGGTGG
>PLDT01000461.1:0-8689 GCA_003136255.1 Actinomycetota bacterium | reverse complement strand
TGCCTTCCTTATGGTTCCTATCGATGCCGAGTATGCGCGGGCCCCTCGATGGTGGACTCGCTGCGGCTGAGCGGTACAGAACGGCCTGATCTGAGCGTTGCGGTTGACAAGCGCCGAGCTGCTGCCAAGCGCATAGACCGGCAGCTCCGCGTGCTTGTCCCGCGGAGGTTCAACCACGTTCCGTGACGAACTTGTGAGCAACCGTTGTCAACGGTAGATGCGGCATGCGCCCGCCGGAAGGGGTGTCTCGCCCTCAGGTCAGCCAGCGGATCGGCACCGGCAGGCGATGGCGTCCAGCACATGACATCACCGGGGTAGCAAGGCATTCTGCCTCGGCGGCTTCGTTGCCTTGCCTGGGCCGTTGCGTGCGCCGTTTACTCGCCGGTAACCTCTGCTGCGGCGTGGAAGGCTTCGAGTGCCTCGCCGGGGGTGTCGTAGTAGGCGCCGGGGCCGAGGGCGGCGCTGATGCCGTAGTGGTCGAGCTGCTGGCGCACCGGGCCGAGGACGCTGCTGACGGAGAGGCGGATGTGTCGTTTGCGGAGGTGTTCGATGACGCGGGTGAGGACCGCCGCCGCGGTGTAGTCGACGTCGCCGATGGCCGCGCCGTCGAGAACCATCCACCGCAGCGGGCTCCCCTGCGCGGCCAGGGCCGTGACGTCGTCGGTGAGGCGGGAGGCGTTGGCGTAGTACAGGCTGGTGCCGAACCGGTAGATGACCAGTCCTGGCTCGGTCCGCGCGCCGGGCAGGACCGGGGCAGGCTGCCAGTGCCCGGCCGGCGACTTCACCAGGACGCTGTTGAACGGGTTGTAGCTGTGCCGCAGATGGTCGATGACCGAGACGACGACGGCCAGCACGATGCCTTCCTCCACCCCGAGGATCACGACCGCGGCGGTGGTGAGCAGCGCAATGGCGAACTCCGGGCGACGGCAGGCCAGGATGCGCCGCATCCCTACGACGTCGATGAGCCCGGCGGCGATGAGGAACACGATCGCCGCCAGGGCGGCGATCGGCAGGCTGGCCAGCGGCCCGGTGAGCAGCAGCAGGACGATGAGCACCACCGCGCTGGTGGTGAGCTGGGCCAGCTGGCTGCGCCCGCCCGCGCTGTCAGCCACCTGCGTCTGGGTGGGGCTGCCGTTGACGACGAAGCTGCCGGAGAGCGCGGCGGCCACGTTGGCGGCGCCCAGGCCGACCAGGTCGGTGTCCTCGCTGAATGCCTCCTCGTATTTCCCGGCGTACGCGCGTGAGGTCGCCGCGCTCTGGGCCAGGATGACCACGAACAGCGACACTGCCGTTCCGAGCAGCGCGACGGCGTCGTGCCGGCCGAGCGCGGGCAGCGCCAGGTGCGGCAGCCCGCGCGGGACGGCCCCGAGCACGGCCACGCCGCGCCTGGCCAGGCCGGCCGCGCGGCTCACGATGATCGCGGCGATCACGGCGATCAGCAAACCCGGGATCCGGCGGCCGGCCCAGCGGGCAGCCAGCGCGATCACGATGACCCCGGCCGATACCGCCACATCTGCGCCGTGTACCTGCGGCAGCGTGCGCACTACCTCCAGGAGCTTGGCCGGGGTGCTCTTACCGGCGACGGTCACCCCGAGCATGTCGGGGAGTTGCCCGGCAGCGACCTGGATACCGACGCCGGTAAGGAACCCGATCAGGACGGTCCGGGACAGGAAATTCGCCAGGAACCCGAGCCGGGCCAGCCGGGCCAGCAGCAGCAGCCCGCCCGTGAGCAGGGCCGCGAGCCCGGCCAGCCGGACGTATTGCGGCGATCCGGCGGCCGCCAATCCGGTCAGGGCCGCGCCGAGGATGGCCGCGGTGGCCGAATCCGCGCCGACGACGAGATGGCGCGATGAACCAAAGATAGCGAAGGCGGCCATCGGGAGCAGCAGCGTGTACAGCCCGGTTACCACCGGCATCCCGGCGATCTTCGCGTACCCCAGAGACACCGGGATGCTCACGGCGGCCAGGGTGATACCGGCAAGCAGGTCCGCCGCTACCTGAGACCGGCGCACGGGCAGCAGCCCGCCCAGCACCGGCGGCGTCCGCAGCCGTACTCGCAGGGCGCGGATACGCGAATCCGGCACCGTCACCTCCTGTTTCCCGGCGGTTGGGTACCCGGCAATCATCTCGCTGCCAGCAACCTATGCTCCGTTTGGAACCCGGTCCGTAACCAAACAAGCAGCGCATCACCGATCCGGCCTTCTTGGCGGCCGCGCGAACGTGGCTGCCAGCGCCGCGTTCGTAATCCGGGTGCGCGGGGTACGGGGCCCGGCAGCTATGCCGCGACCGGATGCGGGGCAGCCAGGTTAAGGAAGGCGCCAACCCGGCCGAATGTCTCCCCGATGGTGTGACCGGCCAGCTGGGCCTGATACGCCCGGTACCGTGTCATCTCCCACGCCTGCCCGCGCGGCGGCAGCGATCCGAGGTCCGGCTCGGGCACCGGCCTCCACCTCCAGGCCGTGACACCGCGATCAGCGCTGGGCTCGCTTTGCTCCGGCTGGATGAAATCGGCGGGGTCGAGGTGATATCCCATCTGGTTGCGCACGAACCGCAACCCCGCGAACGTTTCCTCGACCGCCCGCCGCCGGGCGGGGGCCCGGGATTTCATGGCGCTCTTGTAGGCATGACGGTGATATCGCACCAAGGTCGCGTCGACGATGGTGACGCACCATACTGCCTCGCTGATCACCGCGAACCCCTGCCCATGGTCCACTACCTGATCCCTGGCCAGCCGCTCTATGGCCTCGCGCATCGCGGTGATGGACCACTCCAGCGCACTCGCCTCGGCCTGCGGGTCCCCGGTATGCTCGCGGTTCCACGCGACCCGGCAGCGGGGACGGCAGAACCGGGCATGCTCCCGGCGCGGCGCGAACACGGTCCCGCACTGCTCACAAGTCCGGGTATCGGCCACCCGGTGGGGCGCCTCACAGCCATGTTACGCACACCATGACCGCACCCACGCATACTCATGCTGGGCATACCAGCGCGGACGCCAGCATGACGCGGCGTCGCCGCGGAGGCCGGTCCCGTACATGACCCCGCGTGGTTCCGGCGGCCTGGTCGACAGCGGGCCATAGCGGGCACCTGCCGGAGACCGAGCGCCGGGAACCTGCCGGTCAGCAGCGATCAGGTCCTCACGGGGCCGATGCCTGGTCGGCCACGAGCAGCGGCTGGGGTGCCGCGGCCGAGGGGGTGGCGGGCATGTCTTCCAGGCTGCGGCGGGCAGGCTCGGGCAAGAGGAAGGTGAGCGCCAGCCCGAGCACAGAGACCCCGGCGGTGAGCAGCAGCGTGCCGCGCAGGCCGAAGGACGACGACAGCACCGGGAACAAGAACACCCCGATGAACGCGCCGAGCTTGCCTATCCCGGCCGAGATCCCGTGTCCGGTCGCGCGCATAGCCACCGGGTACAGCTCGCTGGGCATCACGAAGGTGGTCATGTTCGGCCCGAACTCGGTGAAGAAGTAACTCACCCCGTACACCAGCAGGAACGGCGCCACGGTCGTAGTCAGGCCCGGCACCGCCGCGAGGATCAGGAAGCAGGCCGCCATGACCGCGAACCCGGTCCATTGCAGCCGCCGGTGCCCGATCCGGTCCAGACAGGCGATCGCCAGGACGTAGCCGGGCACCGCCGCGACCGCGAAGATGGCCAGCTGCAGGGCGATCTTGGTTGTGGTCGAGGCGTGCGGGGAGATCAGGCCGAGGATCTGCGGGGTGGAGATCGTGTTCCCGTAGTAGGCGTAGTCGAGCAGGAACCACGTGCCCGCCGTCCCGGCCAGCATGATCAGCCACCGGCGGTCCGTCAGGAAGGCCCGCAGCCCAAGCTCCTGGCGCGGCCCAGCGGACCCGTCGCCGCCGACCCGGCCGCCGGTGAAGGCGGAGATCTGGCTCGCCGCCTGCTCCGCCCGCCCTTGCACCTGCACCTGGTAGCGCGGTGATTCGGGCATCAGCAGGCGCAGGTACAGCACCGCGGCGGCGGGCACCGCGCCCAGGCCGAGGAGCACCCGCCACGTCACAGTGTCGCTGGCCCCTCCGCCGAGCAGGGCCAGCGCGACCAGCGGCCCCACGATCAGCCCGAGCGCCTGGGTGCCGAACACCATGCCGACCAGCTTGCCGCGGTCCTTGCGGTTGGCGTACTCGCTCATCATCACCGCGCTGACCGGGTAGTCACCGCCCACCCCGAAGCCGAGCACGAAGCGGAAGCCGATCAGCGTCCAGAATGACGGTGATAGCGCCGACCCCAGCGCGCCCACGATCATGATCGCGGCGACCATCCAGTACGCGCGCTTGCGCCCGGCCACGTCAGCGAGCCGGCCGAACACCAGCGCGCCCAGGAACGCCGCCGCCAGCATCACGCTGTTCAGCAGGGCGAGCTTGCCCGAGCTCAGATGCCACTGCTTGCTGATCAGGGTGGAGGCGATCCCGATGACGAACAGGTCGTAGGCGTCGGTGAAGAACCCCATCCCCGACACCAGCACCGCCCGCAGGTGAAACCGGCTCAGCGAGGCCTCATCCAGCGCCGCGATCAAGTCCCCGGGCCGCGTCTCGGTCATGGCGCCCCAACCCCTGCAGGCGGCCCGCCATGCCTCTGACCTGCCGCGATCCGTCTCCTGCCGCGGCACAAAGCTAACCGGCGCAGGTGACACCCTCCCGAACCGCACATGAACGCCAGATGAACACACGACAGCCATCAACTGAATCAGCAGCCGCCGGCCCCCGGCGCCCACGCCGTCCAGAACAGCTCTCCTGACCTTGCCCGCACCCAGATCCGGGTGGGACTAGCCGGGCGCAGATCCGGCGAGATAGATCACCCGCCGCGCGAGGTTGACCGCGTGGTCGCCAAGACGCTCGTAGAAGCGCGCCACCAGTGTCATCTCCATCGCCGCCGGCAGTGTCATGCGTCCTGAGGCGAGCTCTGCGATCAAGCTGGCGTGCAGCTCGTTCATCGTGTCATGACGCTCGCCCAGCGCTAGCGCGACGGTACGGTCGCGGTGGCGCCAGGAATCCGCGACCTGGCGCCACATGCTCCAGGCCAGATCCCCCATCCGCTCGACCAGCCTGCGGCAGCCCGGCGAAAGCTCCTCACCGAGACCGTGACTGGCCCGCGAGGCGATCTGCACGACGAGGTCGTGGGAGCGCTCGAGCTCGGGCACGACGCGCAGCACCGACAGCAAGAACCGCAGGTCTGAAGCCACCGGCGCCTGCAGCAAGATCTCCCGGCTAGCCAGCTCGTCGATCTCCCGGTACAGGACGTCGATGACCCGCTCCCGTTCGGTCAGCACCCCCAGCACCTCGCTGTTCCCGCTCAGGAGCGCGTAGGTTGCCCCGGGCAGGTCGTCAGCGACCATGGCGAACAGGCCGGTGACCTCGGCTTCGATGGCCTCCAGATCGCGCTGGAATTCTTGCCGTTGCTCGACCACGGCCAGAGCCTACCGGCCGCCGCCCTAGCCCGGCATGGTCACAATGGGTCCGCGCGGACGGACCAGTGCAGACACCCCAGCGCTTCGGCCTTGGCGTTGGTCTTGTTCACTCGGAGCAGCCCGCCGCCATTACGTGACGCTTACGACTACTCGCCAAGCCAGGGCCCACGCGGGGAGGGCGACCTGAAGCACCTCGCCTGGGACCGGCGGGCCTCGATGACCTGTCGCAGCGGCTTGAACAGGGCTGCGCCAGGCCGTTCCCGTTCACCTTTACGGGCAGGCCGCAGCAACTGGACTCCATGCTCGGACAGTTCGCATTCGAAACCACGGCCGAAGTAGTTCTTGTCGCCGATGAGAGTCTGTCGGGGGCGCTCTCGCAGAAGCTCGCATTCGGCTGCCAGGAGGTCAAGGAGGGTCTCGCGTTCGTCGGCCTTGGCCCCGGTCAGGGCGAAGGCGATGGGCAGGCCCTGAAGGGTGCAGACCAGGTGCAGGCGCAGGCCCCAGAAGAAGCGGCTGCGGCTGGCGCAGTAGCCGTATTCGGCCCAGCCTGCCAGGTCGGAGCGTTTGACGGTCTCGCGGGAGCGGCCGCATTCCACCGGGGTGGAGTCCACGACCCATAGTCGTCGCTCCACACCGAGGTGGTGGTGGCCAGGATCCGGTTGACGCTTCGCATCAGACCGGCGGCCTTGCGCAGCCGCTTGTTGTAGCCGGGCTGCTGGGGCAGGTAGGGGAAGAGGTGGCGCAGGCGGGCACGGGCATGGCGGAGCCATCTGGCTTCGGAGGTGTAGCCGGGTATGGCCTGCATCGTGGCGAGGGTGACCAGTTCGGAATCGCTCAGGCGGGGCGTAATGCCGGCTGGCGGGCGCCACGGCGCCAGGCCGGGGTGCTCCTTCAGCATGTCGTCGGTCGCCGCATAGAGTGCTGTCGCGAGGGTGTCCACGTCGTTCGTCACAAAACGATCTTGGACACCCTCGTTCTCGTCTCCGCAGGCACCCCTTGGACCACACCGCCAGGAGGAACCAGTGTCGTACCCGCAACTGCTCACCCCCGAGGAGAAGCTCGCCGACGCGAAGAAGCTGTTGAGCCTCCCGCGTATCGTCGTGATCTGCGGCTCCACCCGCTTCATGACCGAGATGAACGAGGCCGATCTGCGGGAGACCAAAGCCGGAAAGATTGTCGTCAAACCGGGCTGTGACCTGAAGTCGCCGCACGAACTTCGGTCCGACCCTGTCGAGGCCGAGGCACTGAAGGTCCGGCTCGGCGATCTGCACCGGGCGAAGATCCGGCTCGCTGATGAGGTGCTCGTAGTCGGCGACTACATCGGAGACAGCACCCGAGCCGAAATCGCCTACGCCCGGTCGCTGGGCAAGCCCGTGCGGTTCACGCACCCCGAAGTCGACCCTGACGCCTGACCGCCCGCTGCCACCTCGACAACCAGGGCCGGCAGCCCGCCGCCTGACCCTCTCGCGGTGGCTTCGGCCGCCGCCCACCCCAAACCCTCCGCAGGCATCCCTTGGGATTGATCATCTAGGTCTGCGCGGACCTTGAGTCTGGCCGCGCGGTCAGGGGGCGCGGGACGGCGGAGGTGTTTCCCGATCCCGCAGGGGCTTGGACCCGGCGGATCATGCTTCATCACATTCCCGGAGAACAGGGGCAGCTCCAGCCAGATCGCCGGATGGTCGTCCGGTCATGCCTGATCTGGCAGTTACGGAAGGTAGCTGACGCCGGTGATCGCGTCGTCAGGGCCTGGGTGCGGAAGCGTGAGGCCGCTGGTCCTCGCTGGCATGGCGAGTACCAGCGGGAAGGCGTCGTGGAGGTCAGGCGATCCGGCCGGCGTAGCGGCGCTTGAAGCCGTCGCGCGTGTTAGCGGTGATGATGACGTCGTAGTAGCCGTAGGCGTCCGTTGGCCAGTCGACCGCCTGTGAACTGCCGGAGTGGACGGTCACGGTCAGCTCCCGGCCCTCGTAGTCGTTCGGCGTGAGCGTGTAGACGACCTCCTGCTGCCCCTCGTCGGCGAGCTCGATCCGCAGCGCGGGTGAGGGCCCGCGCCGCGGGGCGGCGGTAACGACCGGGACCGGGCCGCTGTCCTGGCCCGCCGGGATGACCTCGCCGGCGAAGCTGGTGAGGAAGCCGTCAGGGCCGTAGACCGAGAAGGCGTACTGGCCGTCGGTCGTCGTGGTGTCCCAGACGTAGCTGCCCGGAGAGCCAGCGAGGACGGTCACCGGCGTGGCGGTGAAGGGCTTATAGGCATCGGGGTAGACCAGGAAACCGACGCCCACCTTGCCGGTGTTCGTCAGCGTCGCGGTCACCTGGCCGCTCGGCCGGTCGACCAGCGCGTCCGCCTGCGGCTGGTGGTTGCTGGGCCGGTGCGGGCGGCTGCCGGGTTCCTGGACCGGCATCTGCTGGTCGCCCTCGGGCGGCGTCGCGGTCGAGCCGCCGGTCTCCTGCGAAAGCGCCCAGGTCTCATCGAGACCCGGGATGTTGTCCGGGATCGAGAAGTCCGGATGCGCGAAGTCGAACGCCGCCGTCAGGTCGCCAGTTACCGACGCGCGCCAGGAGGTGATGTTCGCCGGCTGCACCCCGGTCCAGGCCGCCAGGAACTCGAACATCGACGTGTGGTTGTAGACGTTGGAGTCGACGTAGCCGCCCCTGGTCCACGGCGAGCAGATGATCATCGGGACCCGCGTGCCCAGGCCGATCGGCAAGCCGTCGATGTACTCGTCGGCGACGCTCGCCTCAGGGAAGGGCGGGAGCTGGTGGTCGAAGAACCCGTCGTGCTCGTCGTAAGTGATGAACACCGCCGTCGAAGCCCACAGCTCCGGGTCGGAGAACAGCGTCCGGAGCACGGTGTTCACGTAGTGGGCGCCGTAGTCGGGGGTGTAGGCCGGGTGCTCGCAGTACCCCGCCGGCGCGACGATCCACGACACTTGCGGCAGGGTGCCGTTGCGGACGTCGCGGATGAACGACGACAGCACGTACGCGGCGTGCGTCTTGCTTAGCGGCGGCGCTCCGGCGGCGGTCTGCCAGGGCACGACCGACCCGCGGATCGCGAGCTCGCTGGTGCCGCCCTCGCGGCTGTTCGTGCTGTTGTACTGCTGGTAGAACCAGAGCGGGTTGTCGCCGAAGTCCCCGAGGAAATAATCGGGGTAGCTGCCGCTATCACCCACCTGGTTGTTGGCGTACACACGCCAGCTGATCCCGGCCGCCTGGAGCAGTTCTGGGTAAGTGGTGATCTCGGGGGTGCCGGCGTCGGGCCCGAAGTCGACCTCGTA
>PLDT01000389.1:0-12126 GCA_003136255.1 Actinomycetota bacterium | reverse complement strand
ATCCAGGACGCGGTCGGCGCCAAGTACGGCAAGGACAAGCCATTTGACCTGGTCTTCCACGGCGGCTCTGGCTCGGACCTGGAAGACATCAGGGAGGCTATCGGCTACGGCGTCGTCAAGATGAACGTCGACACCGACACCCAGTACGCCTTCACCAGGCCGGTGGCGGGCCACATGTTCAGCAACTACGACGGCGTGCTGAAGGTCGACGGCGAGGTCGGCAGCAAGAAGGCCTACGACCCGCGGACCTGGGGCAAGGCCGGCGAGGCGGGCATGACCGCGCGCGTCGTGCACGCCTGCGAGGACCTGCTGTCCGCGGGCACCCGGCTGACCTGAGCCGCCACAGGGCGGGAACGAGGCCGCCCGCCGCCAGACTGGCCGGCCGGCTCGCGGCCCCGATTGCAGGCCCGGAAGGATGATCGCATGATGCGTGAGAACCTGCTCGGAGGTCCGCCCGAGACCCTGCTTCCCGACAACCCGGAGGCCAGCGCGGCTCTGGCCGCCACCAGCGATCCGGCAGAGGTTGCCGCTCGTTTCCCTGGCTACTGTGCCGCCTGGGCGGCACTCGCCGAGGCCGCGATGGCAGCCGGCGATCCTGTCGCGGCCTACGCCTACGCCCGGACCGGCTATCACCGCGGCCTGGACCAGCTGCGCCGGGCAGGCTGGAAGGGACATGGCCCGGTGCCCTGGCAGCACGAGCCGAACCAGGGCTTCCTGCGGGCGCTGCATATGCTCGGTGTCGCGGCAGCCGCGATCGGCGAGGACGACGAGGCAGCCAGATGCGAGATTTTCCTGGCTGACTCCAGCCCGGCCGCGGTCGCAGCACTGAGCAGCTAGCTGCTCAAGTCCGGGCTGACCCTCAGACCGGTCCGGTAACATCTGAATGCAAGAGCCCCTTGCCGCGCTTGCATTTTCATCGCAATGGCGTTGGCATGGGGCTTTCGTTCTGTTACGGGAGGACGCGACAATGCCCGCCATCGTGATCGTCGGCGCGCAGTGGGGCGATGAAGGCAAGGGCAAGGCCACCGACCTGCTCGGCGACCGGGTCGACTACGTCGTGCGCTACCAGGGCGGCAACAACGCCGGGCACACGGTTGTCATCGGCGATGAGAGCTACGCTCTGCACCTGCTGCCCTCGGGCGCGCTGTCGGAGTACGCAACCTCCGTCATCGGCAACGGGGTCGTCATCAACCCGGAGGTCCTGCTCGAGGAGATCGACGGGCTGGCGCAGCGCGGTGTCTGGCGGGACAGGCTCCTCATCTCGGCCGACGCGCACCTGATCATGCCGCACCACGTGGCCCTCGATAAGGTCACCGAGCGCTACCTCGGCGACGCCCGGATCGGCACGACCGGACGCGGCATCGGCCCGGCGTACGCCGACAAGGCCTCACGGGTCGGGATCCGGATGCAGGACCTGTTCGATCCCGGCATCCTCCGCCAGAAGCTTGACCTCGCGCTCCGGGAGAAGAATCAGGTCCTGACCAAGGTCTACATCCGCCGTGGCATTGATGCCGAGGCCGTCACGGAGCAGTACCTGGGTTACGCAGAGCGGCTCGGCCGCTATGTCGCGGACACCGGGCTGATCCTCAACAAGGCCCTGGACGAGGGCCGAGTCGTCCTGCTGGAAGGCGCGCAGGCCACCCTGCTTGATGTCGACCACGGCACGTACCCGTTCGTGACCTCATCCTCGCCGACGGCCGGCGGCGCCTGCGCGGGATCGGGGGTCGGCCCGACCAGGATCACCACCGTGATGGGCATACTCAAGGCCTACACCACGCGCGTTGGCGCTGGCCCGTTCCCCACCGAGCTCAGCGACGCCCAGGGCGAGTGGCTGCGCAAGACCGGCTCGGAGTACGGGACGACGACCGGCCGGCCGCGCCGCACCGGCTGGCTTGACACTGTGATCGCCCGCTACGCCACCCGGGTCAACGGCCTGACGGACTACTTCATCACCAAGCTCGACATCCTCTCCGGGCTGGAGAAGGTCCCCGTCTGCGTGGCGTATGACGTGCACGGCAAGCGGCACGACGAGATCCCGATGACCCAGACCGAGTTCCATCACGCGGTACCGGTTTACGAGTACTTCGACGGCTGGTGGGAGGACATCTCCAAGGTCCAGACGTTCGACGAGCTCCCGGCCAACGCGCGTAAGTACATCAAGGCCGTGGAGGAGATGATCGGCGCCCCGGTCAGCGCGGTCGGCGTCGGCCCGCGCCGCGACCAGACCCTCCAGCTCCGCCCCCTCCTCCCGTAGGCTCACGGCGTGCGCATACTCGTCATCGGGTCCGGGGGCCGCGAGCACGCGATCGTCCGGGCCCTGAGCTTCGGCACCGACAGCCTGCACGCGGCGCCGGGCAATCCCGGCATCGCCGCGCTGGCCGAAACCCATCCCGGCACTGACCAGAGCCCGGCCGGGATCCTGGCGCTGGCCCGCAAGCTCAGCCCGGACCTGGTGGTGATCGGCCCGGAGGCGCCGCTGGTGGCCGGGGCGGCCGACGTGCTGCGGGATAACGGCATCAGCTGCTTCGGGCCGGACGCCGCCGCCGCCATGATCGAGGGCTCGAAGTCCTTCGCCAAGCAGGTCATGGCCGAGGCCGGCATCCCCACCGCGGCGTCGTTCACCTGCCGGACGAGCGCCGAGGCGGACGCGGCGCTGGCCGCGTTCGGGCCGCCGTACGTGGTCAAGGACGACGCCCTGGCGGCGGGCAAGGGCGTGCTGGTCACCGCCGACGTCGAGGCCGCGCGGGCGCACGCCCGGGCCTGCGGCACGGTGGTGATCGAGGAGTTCCTGGACGGCCCGGAGGTGTCGCTGTTCGCCGTCNNGGGCCCGAACACCGGTGGCATGGGCGCCTACGCCCCGCTCCCCTGGGCCCCCGCCGACCTGGCCGACCAGGCCATGGACACGGTCATCTCACCCGCCGTGGAGGTGATGCGCCGGCGCGGCACGCCGTACCGCGGCCTGCTGTACGCCGGCCTGAGCCTGACCGGCGCCGGGCTGCGGGTGGTCGAGTTCAACGCCCGCTTCGGCGACCCGGAAACNNAGGGCTATCCGGAGAACCCAGTCAAGGGCGACAAGATCAAGATCGAAGATGCCGAACGGGCACTGGTACCAGCGCCCGTTCCGAATAATTATGTCTTGCAGGCGGGGACCGCTACCGACGCGGACGGTGACCTGGTCTCGGCGGGCGGCCGGGTACTGAACGTGGTCGGGTCCGGCGTCGACGTGGCGGCCGCGCGCGCCGCGGCCTACGAGCTGGCGGGTTCGGTCTCGTTTCGGGGCGGCTGGTACCGGCGGGACATCGCGGCACGGCTGTGACTGATACGGAGGGGCTTTGATCGAGCGGTACACGCTGCCTGAGATGGGACGGGTCTGGAGCGAGGCCCACAAGTACGAGCTGTGGGGGCGGGTCGAGCTGCTCGTCCTCGAGGCGCAGGCCCAGGCCGGCACGGTGGCGGCCGACAGCGTGCAGGCCGTTCGTTCGGCCAGAATTCCCACGCCGGAGGCCGTCGCGGCGGTGGAGGCGGTCACCGACCACGACGTGATCGCCTTCTTGACCGCGTGGGCCGACAACACCACGCCGCGGGCGGCGGCGGCCTGGGTGCACTACGGGATGACCTCCTCGGACCTGCTCGACACGGCGCTGGCGGTCCAGCTCGCGGAGGCGAGCGACCTGCTGATCGCCAAGGCCACGCGGCTGGTCGCGGTGCTGCGGGATCACGCGCTGGCGCACCGGGACACGCTGCGGCCCGGCCGAACGCACGGCGTCCACGCCGAGCCGGACTCCTGGGGGCACCGGGTGGCCGACTTCGCGTTCGCGATGGCGCGTAGCCGGGACCGGCTGGTCCGGGCGCGGGAGGCGGTCGCGGTGGGCACGCTGTCCGGGCCGGTGGGCAGCTACTCCAACATCGAACCGGCCATCGAGGCGCAGGTCATGACCGCGCTCGGGCTGCGGCCCGCGGAGGTGGCCACCCAGGTCGTGATGCGGGACGGCATGGCCGAGTGGGTCGGCGCGCTCGCGCTGGCCGCGACCGTGTGCGAGGCGGTCGCGCTCGAGGTCAGGCACGGGCAGCGGACCGAGGTGCGGGAGCTGGCCGAGCCGTTCCGTTCGGGGCAGAAGGGCTCCTCGTCCATGCCGCACAAGAAGAACCCGATCCGCGCCGAGCGGATCGCGGGGCTGGCCCGGATCGTGCGCGGCTACGTGACCCCGGTCACCGAGGGCATCCCGCTGTGGCACGAGCGGGACATCTCGCACTCCAGCGTGGAGCGGATCGCGCTGCCCGACGCGTCGGTGCTGACCGATTATGCGCTGCACCTGACCACCGGGCTGATCGAGGGGCTGACCGTGGACGCGGCCCGGATGCGCGCCAACCTGGACCTGACCGGCGGCCTGATCTACTCCTCGGCGGTCCTGCTGGCCCTAGTCAGCGCGGGGCTGAGCCGCGAGGACGCCTACGCGCTGGTGCAGGCCGCGGCCATGGACACCTGGGACAACGGGACGCCGTTCCGCGACGCGCTGCGCAAGCAGGCCGCCACCCGCGGGCTGCCCCTGCCCGAGGCGGACATTGACGACGCGTTCCGGCCAGAACGGTACACAGCCGGGCTAGAACCGATCTTCGACCGGCTGGCCCGGCTAAGCTAGCCCCCATGACTTCCGGACCCGAGACGAGTTACCGCGTGCGCGGCGGCGGACCGCTGCACGGCACCGTCTTCATCCAGGGCGCGAAGAACGCCGCGCTCAAGATGATCGCCGCGTCGCTGCTGACCGCGAACGGCCGCACCGTGCTGCGCAACGTGCCGCCCATCGAAGACGTCCGCCGCGCCGTCGAGCTGGCTCAGGCCGTGGGGGCGCTGGTCGAGTTCCATGAGGTCGAAAGAACGCTGGTCGTCGACGCGTCGCGGCTGACGAGCCCGGTGCTGCCGGCCGAGATCGCCCGGCGGTTCCGGAGCTCGGTGCTGTTCGTGCCGGCCCTGCTGCACCGGTTCGGCGAGGCGGTCATCGAGGGTGTCGGCGGCTGCAACCTGGGCAGCCGGAACCTGGACTTCCACTACCGGGGGTTCGCCCGGCTCGGCGCGGTGGTGGACGAGGGCGAGTCCGTCATCCACATCAAGGCGGGCAAGCTGCAGGGCGCGCACCTGTACCTGGACACGCCGTCGCACACCGGGACCGAGAACCTGATCATGGCGGCGTCGCTGGCCCCGGGCCGGACCATCATCGACAACACCGCCCAAGAGCCCGAGGTGCTGGACGTCATCGCGTTCCTGACCAAGATGGGCGCGCGGATCCAGGGCGGCGGCACCGGCTTCATCACCGTCGACGGCGTGAACGAGCTGACCGCGGTGGAGCACACGGTGATGGCCGACCGGATCGACGCGGGGGTGTTCGCGATGGCGGCGGCAATCACCGGCGGCGAGCTGAACCTGGTCGGCGCCTCGCTCGAGCACTTCGGCGTGGTGCGCTGGAAGCTGGAGCAGATGGGGGTGGAATTCTCCACCCACGGCGCGGTGCTGACCGTGCGGATGGACCGGCCGCCGCGCCCGATAAACGTGATCACCAGCCCTTACCCGGGCTTCGCTACCGACCTGCAGTCCCCGATCATGGCCTTGGCCTGCCTGGCCGAGGGGAATTCCTACATCCGGGAGACGATCTTCGACGGGCGGTACACGCTGGTCGCCGAGCTGAACAAGATGGGCGCCCGGATCGAGTTCGACGGCACCCGGGTCGTGGTGCACGGGCCTTCGTCCTTTACCGGGGCGCGGGTCGTGGCGCACGACCTGCGCACCGGGATCGCNNTACCCGATCGACCGGGGGCACGCCGCCATCGCGGCGCGGTTCAACGCCCTGGGCGCCGACATCGAGCGGTGCTGAGCCCGGCCGCTAGTTGCGGTGGGGGAAGGCGCGGGCGGCGGCTAGGAGCGCGTCGTTGGCTTCGGGGGCGCCGATGCTGATGCGGGCGCCTTCGGCGGCGAACGGGCGGACCGCGATGCCGGCCGCCTCGCAGGCGGCGGCGAAGGCCTGCGTGTGCTCGCCCAGCCGGAGCCAGACGAAGTTCGCTTCGGTAGGCGGGACGGTCCAGCCGTCGGCGATCAGCGCCTCGCGGACCCGGGTCCGCTCCTTGACCGTACGCTCGACGCGTTCGAGCAGTTCGGCCTCGGCGGCCAGGGAGGCGATGGCCGCGGCCTGCGCGAGCCGGTTGACCGTGAACGGCAGCATGGTGGCCCGGACCGCGGCCGCGACCGGCTCGTGCGCGATCATGAACCCGGTGCGCAGGCCGGCCAGGCCGTAAGCCTTGGAGAAGGTGCGCAGGATGGCGAGGTTCGGCCGGTCGCGGTACAGGGTCACCCCGTCGGGGACGGCGTCGTCCCGGATGTACTCGTGGTACGCCTCGTCGAGCACGACCAGGCAATCGGCGGGCACCAGGTCGAGGAAGTCCTCGAGTTCGCGGCCGTGCACGACGGTGCCGGTCGGATTGTTCGGGTTGCAGATGAGAATCAGCCGGGTGCGCGGGGTGATCGCGTCGGCCATCGCGGCCAGGTCGTGAGTCTCGTCGCGCAGCGGTATCCGGACCGAGTCGGCCGCGGCCAGGTCGGCCAGGGTCGGGTACGCCTCGAACGANNCGCCATGCGTAGATGACCTCGGCGCCGGGCTCACCGATGGCCTCCAGGAGTTGCTGCGTGACGCCGACCGATCCGCAGCCGACCGCGACATGGTTTACGGGAACGCTGAAGCGTTCCGCGATGGCCTGGCTCAGCGCCTCCGCCCCGTTGTCCGGATACCGGTTGACCGACCGCGCTTCCTCGGCGATCACCTCGAGCACCGAGGGGAGCGGCGCGTCCGGTGACTCGTTGGACGAGAGCTTGTGCGACTTGCCCGCCGATGCGGCCGGCGTCCGGCCCGGCCGGTAGGCAGGGAAGCCGTCAAGCACCGAACGGAAACGTGGCGACGCGTCAGTCATGCCACCAAGTCTGGCACTTCCCGGCGGCCACTATCAGCATCCCGTGCGCCGGGACCCGGGTGAACAGGAGGTAGGCGGGGTAGTCCTTCCCGCGTCGGCCACGATGACTCAGGCAGCCGCGCGCAGGTTCCGTCCACGCCGGATGTGGTGGTATGAAGTCTCTGGCGCCCCCAAAAGGGATCCTGACTGACGAAAGGCGCAGATAGTGGCCACGCGCAAGGCAGTAGCCCTCCTCGAACGGAGCGCCGCCCTGCCCGAGACCTTCTGGTACTCCACCAAACGCAGGCTGCTGGGCCCGCCGCTGGTCAACCAGGACCTCGGCGAGCAACGGCTGTCCAAGCCGCTCGCGCTCGGCGTGCTGTCCCCGGACGGGATCTCCTCCTCCGCGTACGGCACCGAGGAGATCCTGATCGTGCTGGTGCCCGCGCTGGGCGTGGCCGCGTTCAGCCTGATCCTGCCCCTGACGCTGGTCATCTTGTTCGTCATGGTGCTCGTGCTGCTCTCCTACCGCGAGATCGTGATGGTCTACATCAGGCCGGGCGGATCGTACGTGGTGGCGCGCGAGAACTTCGGGCCGCGCATCGCCCAGGTATGCGCGGTCGCGCTGCTCATCGACTACGTCGTGACCGTGGCGGTCCAGATCGCGGCGGGAACCGCCGCGGTGGCTTCCGCCTTCCCGGGGATCGGCCCCTACAAGCTCGAGATCTGCGTCGGCGTGGTCCTGCTCATGTGCTTCGGGAACCTGCGGGGCATCAAGGAGGCGGGCCGGGCCTTTGCCATCCCGACCTACCTGTTCGCGGGCTCGGTCATCTTGATGATCATCGTCGGGCTGATCCGCGAGGCGCTGGGAAACCTGCGGCCCATCGACCCGCATGCGCTGCACGGCACCTACATTTTCGGCTCCGGCTCGGCCGGGCTGATCTCGGCCGTGATGATTTTCACCCTGCTCCGCGCGTTCGCCAACGGCGGCGCGTCGCTGACCGGCATCGAGGCGGTCTCGGACGCCGTGGGCGCGTTCCGGCCGCCCGAGGGGCGGAACGCGCGCCAGGTGCTGATGGCCGAGGGCGCGATCCTCGGCGCTCTGGTGGCGGGCATCTCCTGGCTCGCGCACGCCACGCACGCCACGCCGTACAAGCTCGGCTATCCGACCGTGCTGGCCCAGGAGGCCAAGCTCGTCTTCGGGCATACCTTCGTAGGGCAGGCTCTTTTCTACCTGGTCCAGGCCGCGACCATGCTCATCTTGTACACCGGCGGCAACACCAGCTTCAACGGCTTCCCGTTCCTGACCAGTTACGTGGCGGGCGATTCGTTCCTGCCCAGGTGGCTGCTCAAGCGCGGGCACCGGCTGGTGTTCTCGAACGCCATCATCCTGCTGACCATCACGTCCGCGGCGCTGCTGATCATCAAGGACGCGGACGTCAACAACCTGGTCCCGCTGTACGCCATCGGGGTGTTCACCGCGTTCTCGATGGCCGGCTTCGGCATGGCCAAGTATCACAGCAGCCACCGGACGCGAGGCTGGCGGCGCCGGATGATCATCAACTTCTCGGCCGGCGTGATGACCCTGATCGTGGTGGGCATCTTCGCGGTGGTGAAGTTCACCGAGGGCGCCTGGGTGGTCGTGGTCCTGTTCGTCGTCCTGGTTCCGGCGCTGATCAGGCTCAACCGCGTGTACGCGGACGAGACCGAGGTGCTTGACACGCTCAGCGAGCACCAGCCGCCACCGCCGCCGCACTACAGCCGGCGCACCGTGTTCGTGTTCGTGGACAGCTTCGACCTGGCCACCTTGGCCGCGCTCCGCTACGCGCGCAGCCTGCGGCCCACCACGATCCGCGCGGTCCACTTCGTCATCGACAACGTGCAGGCCGACAAGCTCCGGGAAAAGTGGATCCGGGCCGACCGCGGCGTGCCGCTGGACTTCATCGACGTCTCGGACCGCAGGCTGACCCGGGCCGCGGCCGAACTGGTCGAGCGCGAAGCCGCCGAACCCGAGACGCACGTGACCGTGGTGCTGCCCCGGCGCAGCTACTCCGCGCTGCTCGGCCGGCTGCTGCACGACCGGACCGCGGACAAGATCGCCGCCGTGGTGAGCCGCATCCCGCGGTCCGCGGCCACCATCGTGCCCTACGACGTCGAGAGCCGGGTCCGGGTCCTGCAGGAGCGCCAGGCGGCCAAGCTCGCCGCGTCGACCGGGACCGCCGACGCGAAGGTCAGGTCCGGGGAGGCCGACGTGGCCGCGGCGCACGGCGCAACCGCGGGGGCGCCTAACGGGGCCGCGAGGCAGGCTGACGGGGCTGCGGGGCAGGCGAACCGGCGGCGCGCGGCGGACGCGACTCCGGCCGGTGAGCCGCTGGTGGCGCCCGGGGTCACGCCCATCGGGGCGCTGACCAAGCCGGGGCGGGCTACCGTGGAGGGCCGGATCAGGGTGGTGGAGATCCGGCCGGTGGAGCGGAATTCGGTGCTGGCCTGTGAGATCTCTGACGGGACCGGCCAGCTGACCGCCATGTTCTACGGGCGCTCGCACATCCCGGGCATCGTCTGCGGAGGGCGGGTCCGGTTCCACGGCTCGGTCGGGATCAAGGACGGCCGCCCGGTGATGACCAACCCGGCGTACGAGTTGCTGTTCCCCGCGGTGTAAGCACGCCGGGGGCGGTAGGGGCACGGGCGCGCGGTCGTTATTCTGGGAGGGTCGAGAGGCGCTGCGACGGATCGGGTCCGCCACGCTCGACACCCTTTCTTCATCGGCAAGGGCGCCTTTGCGTCGGTGGAGGCGGTCATGACCGTGGTGGGTCGCGTGGCCGCGCTGTGGCGGTACCCAGTGAAATCCATGGCGGGCGAGGAACTGGACGGCGTCGAGGTCTCGTGGCACGGGCTGGCGGGCGATCGCCGGTGGGCGTTCGTCCGCGACGGGCAGGTGCGTAACGGCTTTCCGTGGCTGACGATCCGGGAACGGCCCGAGATGGCCCATTACCGGCCGCGCTTCGCCGAGCCGGACCGGCCCGACGCCTCGCCGACGCTGGTGCGGACGCCATCGGGCCGCGAACTCGAGGTGGCCTGTCCCGCGCTCGCGGCCGAGCTCGGGCCGGGGGTGCACGTGATCAAGCAGAACCGCGGGGTGTTCGACACCATGCCGCTGTCGCTGCTGAGCACGCAGACGCTGGCCGGGCTCGGCCGGCTGGTCGGCACCGGCCTGACGGCCGGGCGGTTCCGGCCCAACGTCGTGGTGGACGCTCTCGGGGGCGACTTCCCCGAGGACGCCTGGGTCGGCCGGGTGCTGCGCGTCGGCGAGCTGCGGATGCGGGTGGACCAGCGCGACCGGCGGTGCGTGATGGTCACCATCGACCCGGTCACGCTGCACCGGAACCCGGCCGTGCTGCGCGCGATCGCGCGGGAACGCGACGCCCGGCTCGGGGTCTACGGCACGACGGTGACACCAGGACAGGTCGCGGTCGGCGACCCGGTCAAGCTCGAATCCTGAGCTTACGGGGGAGGCTTCTTGCCGTCCTTGGGCGGCTTGCCGGGCTTGCCGTCCTTGGCGGGCTTGCCGGCGGAGTAGGGGACGAGGAGCTCGTAGGCGGGGTTGATCATGACCGGGGCGCCGTCCTTGATGCCAACCGCACCGCGGAACCGGACCCGGGAGCCGCACATCAGGCCGGGGATGCGGGACCGGCCGTAGAACAGGGCGGTCAGGTCGCCGGTGGAGTCGGCGATCTCGGCGGCCAGCACCGAGTTGCGTTCCACCGACCGGACCTCGACGACGCGGACGCGGCCCTCGACCACGGTGCGGCCCGGCTCGTGGATGGAGCCGATCGGGATCACGCCGGGCGGCGGGATGGGCCGGTCGTAGCTGCCCGCACCGGGCAGCGGTTCGGGAATCCCGGCGGCCGCGGCGGGGACGGGGGCGGCGGGCTCGGCGGGAGGCCAGCCGACCTCGGGCTCGGCGGGGGTGCCGGGGACCGGGGCGGCGGGAGTGCCGGGAACGGGGGTCAGCGGCGCGGGGGTGGCGCCGGCCCGGGCGGCCTGGCGTTCCTGCAGGACGCGCAGGCGGTCCTGCACGTCGAACGGGATGATGGTGGCGGCGGCGTTGGGAACGCGGCTGACCACGCCGGCGATCTTGTCCGCGGTCCGGTCGTGCAGCAGCCGGCCGAGCAGCGGGAAGCTGCGCCGGGGCAGGATCGCGGTCACCTGGGTGCCAGGCGTGGCCGCCTCCTGCGAGACCAGCTCGGCGGCGGCGCGGGTCAGCCGGCGGTCCGGGGCGTCCACGAACTCAAGCGACACGCTCCGATCGGGCAGCCAGGCCTGCCGGAGCTTCTCGGCCTTCTCGGTGTCGATGACGAAGTGCACGGCACGCAACGCCGTCGGCCGCAGGCTCTTGGCGTAGCGCAGGGCCGCGATGGTGGACAGGTCGAAGTCGTCCACGAATACGATGACCACCCGCCGGCTGTAGTTCGGCAGGCTCGGTCCCTGCCCCGACGCGCGCCGGTCCCCGATGGCCTGCAGCGCGCCGGCTTCGGCGCGGTACTGATGGTTGAGCCTGATCAGCGCGAAGACCCCGATCGGGAAGATGAGAACGATCAGCCAGGCGCCCTCGGTGAACTTCACCACTGCGAAGATCACCACCACCACCGAGGTGAGCACCCCGGACGAGAAGCAGATGACCAGCTTGCGCCGCCAGCCGGGTACGTGGTGCGTGTGGAAGTATTTCGCCATGCCGAACCCGGCCATGGAGAAGGCGGTGAACACGCCGATCGCGTAAAAAGGCACAAGGTTGTTCACGTTGGCGCCGACGATCCCGATCAGCGTCACGGACAACGCGGTCAGCACGATGATGCCGTTGGAGAAGACCAGCCGCTGGCCGCGCTTCATCAGCCACCTCGGCAGGAACGAATCCTCGGCGACGAAGCTGGTCAGGAACGGGAAGCCGTTGAAGCTCGTGTTGCCGCCGGTGTACAGGATCAGCGCGGTCGCCGCCTGCACCACGTAGAACATGAAGTGCCCAGCCGACCCGAACACCAGGTCGGCTTCCTGCGAGAGTACGGTCGGGAAGCCAGCCTGATAGGGGGCGGCGTGGGACAGGTGCGCCAGCCAGGAGATACCGGCCACCAGCGTGCCGAGGATCAGGCCCTCTATCCCTAGGACCCGGCGGGCGTTGAGGCCCTCGGGGGGCTTGAA
>PLDT01000083.1:0-61295 GCA_003136255.1 Actinomycetota bacterium | reverse complement strand
GCATCCCGTCGCCAGCGGCGGCCGGGTGTTCGCGACCAGGTCAGGTCACGGGCGGGAGCGAGCGGTACCAGATCTCGCCCACGACCTCGCCTAGCTGCCGGATCCGCTCGGGTCGCGGAGTTGCGGCTGGAAGTCCGATCTGGATGTAGGCCACCTGCTCGGTCATGCAACCGAGGGCGTCGGCGAGCAGCGCGAAGTCGGCGAGGCCGATGCGGCCCTGGTCGTGCAGGTGTCGCAGCCACCGCTCGGTCCGGTCGACGAAGTCGGCGCGCGTGCGGAGCCAGAGCTTGCCGAAACCGTCGTTCCCGCTTACGGCGGCGGCCTCGCGCATCACCCGGAGCAGATGGCGATTGCGCGAGTAGGCCTGGAAGAACGTCACGTTGACCGCAATCAGGGCGTCGCGCTCGTCGCTGGCCGGCAGGCGGCGATTCGACGATGATGCAAGCTCGTGCAGGGCCGGTTCCAGAGCCGCCACGAAGATCTCGTCCAGGCTGCTGAAGTGGCGGTAGAAGTTGCCCTGCGCTGTGCCGGCGCGATGCACGATGTCCGAGATCCGGGTCTTGGTATAGCCGTATTCCCGGAAGCACTCGGCGGCGGCCTGGACGAGCTTCTCGCGCATCACCTGGCCACGCCGGTTCGGGCGACGGGTCGTGGTCCGTCCGGCGGTCGACGCGCGGAGTGCGGCAAGCTCGCTCGCCGCGCCGGTTAGTGACTCGCCTGACGCATTCTCATCTGCTGACCCGGCCAACTGCGGGGCGGATGCCATGCTGCCGCTCCTAGCGTTCATCCTTGTTAACGGCCTTTCCCGGTTCGGTCATGGTATAGCTCGATCCGCGCCGGACGGCACTCACCACTGCTCATGGTGACGGCCGCGACGCAAACGGCGCCAGGGGATGGTCTGCGTCCGGCATGTCGGCGCCTGGTGAGAGGCCGGCGAACTGCAGCAGTGCCGCGACGTATGGGTCGAGACCACCAGCGCCCCCGGCGGTCGTGGCGTCACCCTCGTAGACCTGGCCGGTGTGGCCGTCGACCGTCACGGTGCGCCCGGCGAGCTTCTGTACTGTCCCTGTCCCGCAGCCCACCACGCATGGCAGTCCGATCTCGCGGCAGACGAGCGCCGCGTGTGACGTGCTTCCGCCGAGGTCGGTGACGACGGCGACCGAGTCGAACATGGCCGGCACGTCCTCGGGAGCCGTCGTCGGCCGGACCAGGACTACCGGCATTCCTGCCGAGGCGAGCTCCATTGCCTGGTCTACGTCGGACACCGCTACACCGGTGGCGATGCCCGGGCTGGCGCCGAGTCCCGTCGCGACGGCGCCGGCGGTCGCGTCCACGCCCGCCGTCGCGGCCAGGCTCTCGGCCTGCTCGCGTGAGACACGGCTGACCGCGGTGGCAGGATCGATGACACCTTCGCGGGCCAGGTCGACGGCGATGCGGACGGCGGCGGCCGGCGAGCGCTTCCCGGCGCGCGACTGCAGGACGTAGAGCCGACCGGAGTCGATCGTGAACTCGATGTCAGCCAGGTCCCGCAGATCTGCCTCCACGGTCGTAGCGATCTCGGCGAGCCGGGAATGGACGCCGGGCATCCGCTGCGCCAGGGCGGACAGCGGCTCAGGCGTCGCTACCCCGGACACCACGTCGTCGCCCTGCGCGCACGGCAGCCACTCACCGAACAGGCGGGGCTCCCCCGTCGCAGGGTCACGGCTGAACAGCACGCCGGTGCCAGACTCCGGGCCCCGGTTCCCGAATACCATCGCCTGGACGGTCACCGCGGTGCCGCCACCCTCGCCGAGCCGGTGCCGGGCCCGGTAGGCCCGCACCCGGTCGTTGTGCCAGGACGCGAACACGGCTCCGATGGCCGCGCGCAGCTGGTCGTAGGGGTCGGCCGGCGGTGCCGCGTCCGGATCGGCCAGGACGATCTCGCCATAACAGCGCCGGAACCGTTCCCAGGTGTCGGCGGCCCATGTCGCGTCGCCGGATTCGGCGGCGAGCACATCACGCAGCACCGGCGTGATGCCCAGGTTGAGGACGGTGTCCATCATCCCTGGCATGCTCGCAGCCGCACCGGAGCGGACCGACACGAGCAGAGGGCTGTCCGGTCCGCCGAACCGGCGCCCCGTTTCTGCCTCCAGCCGGGACAGCTGCGCAAGGACCGCGTCCCAGACTCCGGCCGGGAGTGTGCCGCCGTTGTCGTGGTAGGCGGCGCACATGGAGGTGGCGAGCACGAAGGCCGGCGGTACCGGGAGACCCAGGCGGCGCATCTGGTTCAGGCTGTAGGCCTTGCCTCCGACCAGCTCGCGCTGCAGCGGCTGTGCGCCGTCCAGCGCGAGGATGGCACCTGACATCACGCAGCACCTCCAGCCGCAGCGGCGCGGGCGGCGAAGAGCCCGCCCTCAACCGGAATATCGATGCCGTTGACCCACGACGCGGCGTTGCTCAGCGCGAAGCTGATCACCGCGGCGATTTCGTCCGGACGGGCGTGGCGTCCCACCATCGCGGCGCTGCGGTCTATGGCGGCGTGGCCCATCGTGGCGGCGAAGTCGTTCAGGATGCCGGTTTCGACCGGGCCGGGGCTGACGCTAATCGCGCGGATCCCGGTTGGCAGCAACTCGGCGGCGAGTTGCTGAGTCCACCGCACCAGCGCGTGCTTGGAAGTGTCGTAGGCCTGGCTGCCGGTCAGCGGGTACTCCCCCAGCCACGCGTCGATGTCGCCGCAACTCTGCGCGGCGAGCAAGGCGGTGATTCCAGCCGGAGGCACGACGTTGCGGTGCGCGGCGACCGACGCGACCGTGACCACCGCGCCGCCGGGAGGCATGCGAGGCAACACACCGGTGATGAGGCGGCGGGGCGCCAGGAGGTTGACCGCCAGCACCCGCGCCGGCGGGTGTGTGCCCGGAATCCCGGCGACGCTGGCCACGGCGTCGACCTGGCCGGGTAGCGCCGCGATGGCCGCGTCGAGGGCGTCAGCGTCGGCCAGGTCGCACACCAGGCCTTCGACACCGGGGATGTCGCAGGGAATCCGGTCGAGCCCGATCACCGTGTCACCGGAGCCGGCGAGCGCCCGGGCGAGCGCCGCGCCGATGCCGGCCGCGGCCCCGGTGACCAGGGCCGTTCGGCTGTCCGTCATGACATCACCGCGGGCGCTCGGAGATGGTCACCGGCAGGCGCTTGATGCCGCGGAAGAAGTTGCTGCTCAGCCGGGCGGGGTCGCCATGCAGGTCGACGGTGAGGTTGCGCTCGATCAGCCGGCTGAGGAACAGCCGGGCCTCGAGCCGGGCCAGGTGCGCCCCCAGGCACGCGTGCACTCCCCACCCGAAGCCCATGTGCTCGTTCGGGCTGCGGTCGGCGATGAACCGGTCGGCGCTGGGGAACACCCGTTCGTCCCGGTTGGCCGAGCAGTACCACATCACCACCTTGTCGCCGGCGCGCACCGTACGACCGTGCAGTGGCAGGTCGCGCGTTGCCGTCCGGCGCATGGACAGCACCGGTGACACCCAGCGGACCAACTCCTCCACCAGGGCGGGTATTCGCTCCGGCTCCCGGCGCACGAGTGCCCACTGGTCCGGGTGGTCGTTCAAGGTGACCATCGCACCGGACAGCAGATTGCGGGTGGTCTCGTTCCCCGCCACCATGATGATCAGGTAGTACGCGTCGAGCTGGCCGCGGCTGAGCGGGATGCCGTTGACCTGGGCGGCCCCCAGGACGCTGACCAGGTCGTCGGCGGGGCACGCGTGGCGCTGCGCTTCCAGGCTGCGGAAGTACGCGAAGATCTCGTCGCGCGCCTTCGCCGCGGTCTGCGGACCCTCGGAGTAGTCAGGGTCCTCCGAGGCCATCTGATTGGTCCAGCGCAGCAGGTGCGGGCAATCCTCGACCGGCGCCCCCAGCAGCCGGCCGATCATGACCAGCGGCAGCTGAGCGGCGATCCGTCCCACGAAGTCGAATTCCCCGGCACCGACGGTGTCGTCGAGAAGTTCGTCGATCACCGTGACGATGTCGGATTCCAGCGACCGGATCCGCGCCGGACGCACGTATGGGATCACTATCTTGCGGAGCTGGCCGTGCCGGGGCGGGTCGAGGTGATGGATGCTGCGTTCGCCCCCTCCCTCGGCGCGCCTGCTCTTGATCTGCGTGCCCTCGGCCGCGGTGAACGCTTCGTAATCGGAGGCGACCGTCCTCACGTCGTCATACCGGGTCACCGACCAGAATCCCGGACCGTCAGGCTCGTCGTTCCAGTGCAGCGGGTCGTGCTCCCGGAGGACCCGGAACACAGCGCCGTCCGTGCCCTGCTCGAAGGGGCTCAGATCCATCAGGTCGACCTCGCGCGGAGGCACGTGCACATCCATCCCTCTGACACCTCCGGCATCTCGGCCGAACGACCCGGCCCAGCCCCGCCGCCGGACCTTTATGCGACTGATGAATCACTAAATCACATCTCGCACCTAAGCGGAAGACCCTTGATGAAGCCGAACGACCCGGCCTAGACTGTTGCTGTCAAGTGCGACGCAGCATTCACAAACTTTTACTTTCGAGCACTCTGGGACAGGAGAAACCCGCGTGTACCCGCCCGCTGTCGCCGACCGGTACCCGGACCGGGTCGCCTACATCATGGCTGGCTCGGGGCAGACGCTGACGTACTCGCAGCTGGATCGCGCGTCCAACCGGCTGGCGCACCTGTTCCGACAGCACGGGATAGGCACCGGCGACACCGTAACGCTGGTGCTGGAGAACCGGATCGAATGGCCGGTCGTCGTCGCGGCCGGCATGCGGTCAGGGCTATACGTGACGCCGCTGAACTGGCACCTCAAGCCGGCGGAGCTCGCGCAGCTGCTCGCCGACGCCCGGCCGCGTGCCCTGATCACCAGCGCGGCGATCGCCGCCAGCCTGGCCACCGTGGCCGGCGACCTCGGCGGGATCGCGGCGTGGTGCGTCGACGGCGACCCGAAGATCCCGGAGGGCTTTGCCGACCTGCGCGTCGCGATGTCGTCCCAGGCCGAGACGCCGATCGACGATGAGTCCCTCGGCGCGCGGGTCCTGTACAGCGGAGGTACGACGGGGCGTCCCAAGGCCTTCCGCCAGAAGTTGCTCGGGGTGCATCCCGCCGCCGCGCCGCCGCGCCACGCCGAACTGACCGACCGGCTGGGCATCGACGCCGGGATCGTGCTGCTCTCGCCCGCCCCGTCCTACCACGCGGCACCGTTCACCTTCCAGCTGATCACGCTGGCGGCGGGCGGGACGGTGGTGTGCCTGGAACGCTTCGACGCGGCCGCCGCCCTGGCCGCGATGCGCACGCACGGCGTGACCCACTCGCAGTGGGTGCCGACCATGCTCATCCGGTTCCTGCGACTGAGCCCCGCCGAGCGCGGCGCTCCGGTCCCCACCCACCGGGTGGCCTTCACCTCGGGAGCGCCATGCCCGCCCCAGGTCAAGCTGGACATCATGGCCTGGTGGGGGCCGATCCTGCACGAGTATTACGGGGCCTCCGAGGGATACGGGCATACCTATATCTCGCCCGGCGAGGCCCTCACCCAGCCCGGCTCCGTCGGCCGTCCGCTGTCAGGAGCGCGTGTTCACGTCACCGGCCCGGACGATAACGAGCTGCCCGCCGGGCAGGCGGGCCGGGTATGCTTCGCCGCGCCCGCGGGCTTGGCCTACCGCAGCGCCGGCGACGGTGAGGCTCCCCAGCTGCGCAGCATGGGCGATCTCGGCTACGTCGACACGGACGGCTTCGTATTCCTGGTCGGGCGCGAGACGAGCACGATCATTTCCGGTGGCGTCAACATCTACCCCGCCGAGATCGAAGCCGTGCTGCTCACCCACCCAGACGTCGTAGACGCGGCGGTGGTCGGCGAGCCTGATCCCGAGTTCGGGGAGCGCGTCGTCGCCGTCGTCGAACCGCGACCCGGAACCGACTCGTGGGCGTTGACCGAGAAGCTCGTCGAGCTGTGCCGCGAGCGGCTCGCGCACTACAAGACGCCACGGCGGGTGCTCGTAGCCGACCGCCTGCCGCGCCGCCCTAACGGCAAGCTGAGCCCGGAGAGCGTGCGTGCCCTGGTCACGTCCATCAAGGAGACTTCGTGAGCGACTTCCTGGTCCTGCACGCGCTGCGGGTCAAGGGCCTGACCCCGCTGGCCACCCTCAGCGCGCAGACCGGCCTGCCGGCCACCCAGGCCGACGAGATCCTGGGCCGGCTTGCCGGGCAGGGCCTGGTGAGGATGCGGGAGGGGCGCGTGGCCGGAGCGTTGCTCACTCCCGCCGGTAAGCAGGCGCACGCGGAGCAACTGGCCGAGGACCCCGGCACGCGCGATGCCGCGGCGGCCCTGGCCGCCTCCTACGCGGAGTTCCTCCCGGTGAACGGTGAGTTCAAGCGGGTCTGCCAGAGCTGGCAGCTGCGGCCGGACGGGCAGCCGAACGATCACGCCGACCCCGACTACGACGCCGGGGTGATCTCGCAGCTAGCTGGGGTCCACCAGCAGCTCCTGGCCTGCGTCCTGGAGCCGCTCGACAAGGCGCTGCCGCGGTTCGCCAACTACCCGGTAAGGCTCGCCGCGGCCCTGGACCGGGTGCGCCGCGGCGACAAGGCCGCCTTCGCCCGTCCGATGGCCGACTCCTATCACGACATCTGGATGGAGCTGCACCAGGACCTGCTGCTGTCTGCCGGGCGCGAGCGTGGCGCGGCCGACGAGGGCTGACCTGCGGCTCTGCCTGGATCCCGCCTGCGGTGTCTTCGGGGATTCCGGGCGGTCTCAGTTCGCCCACGGGGGCGCGATCCGGCTGCCGTCGGCCATGACCGCCTCGAGACCGGGCGTCGTCGTTACCCAGGCTGTGGCACCGGCTGTCCCGCCGTCCAGGCGCAACTCGCTGTCGGCGGGCACGAGGACGACGTCACCCGCGGCGAGGACAGCGGCTATCCCGTCCAGCGTGACGGTGAGTTCCCCTTCGAGCAGGAGCAGCACCTCCTCCCGGGTGGGCCGGTGGGCGACTCCGCGCAGGCCGGCGGGCACCTTCAACTGCCAAGCGCAAAGCTGCGCGCTGCCTCGTGACGGCGCTGCGAACGAACTGAATGTGCTGCCGTGCACCTGGTGCACGGTGGCGTCGGCGGAGCGAATGACTGGCACGGGTCCTCCGGATGGTCAAGTTGCCTGACTACATGGTCAAGCAGATTGACCTACATGTCAAACTGTCCTCATGACTGATGACAGCGGCGTAGCGGTCGCAATGCTCGTCCTCGGCGCTGCGACGCAGGTTATTGACGGGATCCAGCACGGGCTAGCCGAGCGCGGCTTCACTGATGTCCGACCAGCGCACGGCTTCGCCTTCGTCCGGATCAGTGCGGGCGACGCCACGATGATCGACGTCGCCGACTACCTGGGTGTGACCAAGCAGGCCGCCAGCCAGCTCGTCGAGCAGCTCGTGCAGCGCGGGTATGTCATCCGCGAGGCCGATCCCCGTGACGCCCGGTCCCGGATCCTGAAGCTCACCGAACGCGGCTGGGCGTGCACCCGGGCCGCCGAGCAGGCTGCCGCCGACACCACCGACGCCTGGAGACGCCAGCTCGGCACCCCCGCCCTGGCCGCCTTGCAGTCAGCCCTGCAGGCGGTCGTACCACCGGGCCGGCTCCGCCCAGCGTGGTGACGTCGGCGGTCACCTGGCGTGGGCGGCAGGCGACGATGCTTCGCTGGTAAGGGCGCGGCGGAGCAGTTCGGTCACCGGCGCACTGTCAAGCTCACCGAGCGCCGCCCGCAGCAGCGTGGCCGACACGTATCCGGCATGGAGAAGCCCGGCGTCACTGGCGTGATCGAGGTCGGCCGGGTCGGTCAAGTACGGCCGGACCGTCAGCTGCGAGCCGGTGCGCTCGATGGAGTACCGGATCCTGCCCCGGTGGCCGAGCGGGCCGTTCTCGACGCCCTTGATCTGGCCGAGGCTCACGTCGGGCACGTTCAGGTTGAGCACGGTACCTCGCATCTCGCGGCGAGCCAGCAGCGGAACCGCCGCGCAGGCGACCTCCGCGGCCGTGTCGAAGCGCGCCTCAGGCAGGAACCCGCAGCTCACTGCCATGGCGCTGCGCCCGAGCATGGCGCCCGTGAGGGCGGCCCCGACCGTGCCGGAAAACAACAGCGACCGGCCGGTGTTGGGGCCGGCGTTGATGCCGCTGATGACCGCGTCCGGAGGCTCGCCGAGAGCGCCGACACAGGCGGCGAGGACAGCAAGGCCCGGTGGCCCGTCGATGGCGACGGCGGGTACCGACGGGGCGGCCGGCAGGACATGATCTGTCACGGATATCGGCGTACCGTCGTCGACGCCGCCCAGCGACGTGCCGCTCCCGCTGCGCTCGCTAGAGGGCGCGGCGACAGCTACGTCGTGGTCAGCTGCCACGAGCCGTCCGACAAGGGCCGCCAGGCCCGGAGCGTCGATGCCGTCGTCGTTCGTGACGAGGATGCGCATAGGTTGCCTTCCGATGGCCGGTCACTCGCGAGGCCAGACCCCGCGACCGCCGTCCGGCTCGCTCGCGGTTGCGACTTGAGTGTCACATAGCTAGTAGCTGTCTATCATCTTCGACGACCCGGTTCAATGCTGAGTCAGGGCTTGACAGCGGCTTGGGCAAGGACCAGGCTTGCGACTAGACGTTCACAAAATTGAGGAGGCTGGCCCATGAACTCCTGGCCGATCCGCGATGCCACATCAAAGGTCTATCCGCTGTACTCGCGGGCGAACGTGGGCGAAATATTTCCCGACCCCATCAGCCCGCTCAACGCGTCCGCGGGTTTCCAGCACAATCTGGAAGCAGGGTGGCGCGACGCCTTCGTCAACTGCGGCGTCTGGGACCAGGACATCTACGACACCGCGGTGGACCATAACATCATCCCGGCCTTCGACAGCTACCTCTACATCAACATGTCACTGATGCGCCTGTTCGGCGTCCGCGTCCCCGGCATGGGCCCTGAGGCGGTCGACCGGCAGTACTTCGGCGACATGCCCGGCATCCCCAGCTACGACAGCGAGCGTCGCGACTTCGACGATGACCCGCAGTACCAGGCCAAGGCCGGCGCGTGGCTGATGGAGAAGGTGCTGGGCGCCACGAGCCTGGCCGAGTACGACGACGACCGCAAGCTGGTCCTGAAGATCCGCAGCGAACGACCCGACATCACCGCGCTCACCGATGCCGAGCTTCGGCACCGCATCACGAGCTTCGACGACGTGCTGCGCCCGCTGTTCCAGCGCCACATCGAGTCGAGCCTGAAAGGCGGGGTGTGCCTCGGCGCGCTCGCCCAGATCGCCCAGGTCATCGGGCGCCCGGAGCTCGCGCTCGTCCTCGTCAGCGGTATCGGCGACGTCGACTCCACTGGCCCGTCCACGCGCATGTGGGCGCTAAGCCGCAGCATCCGCCAGAGCGCCGCCCTCAGCGCCCTGTTCGACGTCGGCCTCGAGGACCTGTACGAGCGGATCAAGGTCAGCGACGAGCCCGCGGTCGCCGCGTTCGGTCACCAGCTGGATGCCTTCTTGACCGAGTGGGACTTCCGCGGCCCGGCCGAGTGGGAGATCCGCGCGCTGACCTGGGGCCTGAAACCGTCGCTCGCCGTGGCCACCATCGACCGGCTGCGCCACGTCGACGATGAGGAAGCGCCCTCGGCGAAGAACGCCGACCGGGCTGGCGACCGCGAAGCTGCCGCGCGGACCGTCCGCGAACTGCTCGCCGCAGATCCCAACGCCGCAGCTGGCTTCGAGGCCGCGCTGGCCGCGGGCAGCCTGTGGATGCGCGGCCGCGAGCGGTCCCGCACGACGGCCGCGATGATGATGCACGAGCTGCGGCTGCCAGCGCTGGAACTGGGACGGCGCGGCGCCGCGGCGGGCTACCTCGATTCTCCCCAGCAGATCTTCATGCTCTTCCGCGACGAGCTGGATGCCTATCTGGCTGATCCGGCCGCGTTCACCGAGCGGCTGCGCGAGCGGGAGCATACCTACCTGGCCCTATTCGAGGTCGTGCCGCCGTTCGTGGTCAACGAGGTCGCCCCGCACTCCGAGCAGTGGGCCCGGCGCGGAGCGCAGGCCAGCGCCCCGGCGGAGGCGGGCGAGGTCATTATCGGTGTCTCCGGCTGCACCGGCATAGCGCGGGGCCGGGCACGCGTCATCACCGACCCCGACGACCCGTCGGCCCTCGAGCCAGGCGAGATCCTCATCGCCCCGATAACGGACCCGGCCTGGACCCCGCTGTTCGTCGCGGCCTCCGCCATCGTCGTCGATGTGGGCGCGCCGTTCTCGCACGCCGCCATCGTCAGCCGCGAGCTGGGCATTCCCTGCGTTGTCTCGGTCACCGAGGCGTCCAAGCGGATCGGTGACGGGGCGCTCATCGAAGTGAACGGCGACACCGGGACCGTGACCATCCTCGAGCGCGCGTCGATCTCTAGCGTCAGCCGGTGACGAGGGGCAGCGCCGGGTCGGCGCTCCACTCGGTCAGCGAGCCGTCGTACAGCCGGGCGTCGTCACGGCCGGTCAGCGAGAGCGCGAAGAGGTCGACCGTCGCGGAGATGCCGCCGCCGCAGTAGGCGATGACCGGCCGGTCCGTGCGGACGCCGCCGTGGTTGAGGGCGGCGGCGAGCTCGGCGGGCGGGCGGAAGCGGTTCGTCGCCGCGTCGACCAGGCCGTTCCACGGCACGTTGACGCTGCCCGGGATGCGGCCCGGGCGGCTGTAGGCGCCGGGGCCCTCGCCGCGGAACACCGCCGGGGACAGGGCGTTGACCAGGCAGGCGGACCCGTCCTCGGTGATCTCACGGACGTCGGCCAGGCTGGCGAGGAGTTCTGGCCTGGGGCGGGCGGTGAACGACGCGGGCGGGTACGTGCTCTCGCCCGACTCGACCGGGCCCTCTGCTGCCGTCCAGGCGACAAGCCCGCCGTCGAGCACGCTGGTGTCATCGTGCCCGAAGTAGCGCAGCAGCCACCACAGCCGCGTCGCCCACATCGGCGCGTCCTGCGCGTACGCGACGACGTGCGAGCCGTCGCCCACGCCGAGGCCGCCGATCGCGGCGGCGAAGTGCTCCGGCGCGGGAAGGGTGAACGCGAACGGCGACGCCGGGTCGGACAGCGCGCCAGGGATATCGGCGAACGCGGCCCCGGGAATGTGGGCTCGCGCGTAACTCTGCCGCCCGCTCTCCACGACGTAAGGGCCGTCGTCCACCGCCCGGCGCAGGAAGACGGTGGCGTCGAACACTCGCACTCGCTCATCACCGAGCGCGTCGCGGAGCTCCTCGGGGCTGACCAGCGGGGGCAGCAGTGGCATTTCGGAACCTCCTGGGCATCAATCTCCGCTGGGCTGACGCTAATCGCCAACGGCGGCCGCTAACTCCTCTATCCCAGAGGCCCTGACGCTTGGGCGTCAACTCCGCGACCGGGAGGTGGCTGACCATGCCCGGCCCTCTGGCCGGGAGATACCGCGGTCCGCTTGCGCTTGACTGCGAAGAGTGATTCGATGACTTCAAATTGTGATCACGGGAGGTCGGAATGCGCGGAATACCCGCCCAGCTAGGTGCGACGGGCAAGCCCGGGTGCGGGAAACCCGCGGGCCGTCCGCGGCGACTGGCGCTGCGCGCCAGCCTGGCCGTCACCGCGACGGCAGCCCTGGCCCTGGCGCTGGCCGGGCCGGCCACCGCCGCGGAACACCACGGGCACGTGACCACACTCGCCGTCCCGTCCAGCCCGGTGGGCCCCATCGTCTCGGGTTACCGCGCCTCCCTGTGCGTCGCCGACCCCGGTGACTCCGCCGTCAACGACACGCCCATCACCCTTGCCACCTGCGACGGCAGCCCCGGCCAGGACTGGACCGTCACCAGCTCAGGGACCCTGCAGGTCAACGGCAAATGCCTGGACATCTACCGCGACGAGAAAACCAACAAGGCCCCCGTCGAACTCTGGACCTGCCACAGCGGCGTCAACCAACAATGGCAGGCCACCGCCGCCGGGACACTGGTCAACCCCATATCCGGCAAATGCCTCGACGACCCCAAGCTCACCACCCCCGGCACCCAACTGGACATCTACACCTGCAACGGCGGCGCCAACCAGCAATGGAAGCTGCCGGGAGCCGGACCCGGACAGACCTGGGACCTGACAACCGACTACGCGAGCCACCCGCAGGTCAACCCCGCACCTGACCAGTATGGCAACCCCGGCGTCTGGAGCTGGGAATCCGGCCTCCCCGGACAGCAAAGTACTTACAAGATGCTTACTTCCGATCCTGATGCATATACTCATTGTGATGTCAGCAATATCTACACGTGGAACGATAACGGAACTAATCCATTCGTGTCCTACAACGCTGGTGCGACAATCCCCGGATTCTGCGGATATGCCGAGACCTGGAATAGCCACACGGTGTTCGTATCTTCCGGCGCAGCATCAACCGGGGGAGATCAGGACGTGGACGCGATTATCGCCTGGAACCCTCCGGTCAGCGGCGAGGTGACCGTGTCCGCGACCATCGAAGGTATCAACACCTACGAACCAGGCATTACCTGGGAACTCTACCAGGGCGACACGGACCTTACCGGTCCCATCACCGAGACCGGTAATCGGCTGTCAACAATCGGACCGATGTCTGTTACGGTCACCAAAGGTCAGCCTCTTTACCTGGAAATCGGGGCCGGCGACACCAACGGGGAATTCGACGATTCCGCCCTCACCTTCACTATCAAATCGTAAGATTCCGGGCCTGGACTTCTCCGCCGTTAGCTGGTTACGACCGCATGGCCTGCCGCAGGAGGATGGCGACTTCGGGGCTGGGCTGCTTGGGCTCATCGGGCGAGAGCGTAATGCTGTCGGTGGACGCTCCGGCCTCGAGCAGGGCTTGGACGGTGGCGACCCAGTCGGGGCGACGGTTGTCAGCGGGCCGTTCTCCGCTGCCCACGGCGGCCCAGTCCAGCGGAGGGCTGTCCCAGGTGGCATCGCGAGCCTCGAGGGCGGCACCGCGGCCGAGCAGCAACCGGACGGCGTCGGCGCTGCCGGAGTAGGCGGCGGCGTGCAGAGCCGTGCCGCCGTGGTCGCCGCCGCGGGCGTCGACGGGGAAGCCGAGGTCGAGCATCAGGGCCAGGGCCGCCGCGTGGCCGGTCTCCGCGGCACGGATCAGCGCGGCGGCCTGCTGGGCCTCGCTGAGCCGGGCCGACAGGCCGGGGTCCTGGGCCAGCAGCGCGGTCACGGCGGCCTGGTCGGCCCGCTGGCAGGCCGCCAGGAGCCGGTCGGTGTCGGTACTGTCGTCGACGGCGCCGTAGCGGAGCAGCAGGTCCGCCAGGTCGGCGCGGCCCTGGATCCTGGCCAAGGTGTAGGGCGAGCGCCCCACCCGGTCGGCGCGGCCGGGCTCGGCGCCGTGGGCGAGCAGCAGGTCGAGCAGTTCGGCCGAACAACCAGACCTGACGGCTTCGTAGACCGCCGAGGCGGGCGCGCCGTCGTCGTTGGCGTAGCGGCGAGGATCGGCTCCGGCCTCGAGCAGCAGCCGCACCCCCTCGGTGTCGTTGAGGCTGATCGGCGCGGCGAGCGCCATCTCGGCCAGCTGGCCCACATCGGTGGCATGGCGCAGCATCAGCCGGAGGCTCTCGTGCTCGTCACCGCCGAACCCGGCCAGATACAGGTCGTGGTCGTCGGGCACGGCGCCGCGCTCCAGCAGCAGCGCGACGACCGGCGGGTTGGTCGCGCCGGCCACCGCGCAGCGCAGCGGGGTCCAGCCGCCGCGACCGCGCTGCCCGCCGGGCCGGCCAACCGGATCGGCTCCCGCGTCCAGCAGTAGCCGGACCACGGCCAGCAGGCCGCCGGCCCGGGCCGGGTCGAGCCGGTGCCAGTTCGAGGCGCAGGCCGCGTGCAGCGGCGTCCAACCGGTCCGGGCATCGACGCGGGTGGCCAGGCCGGGGTCCCGGGCGAGCTCAGCGCGGACCCGGTCGGCGTCACCCAGGATCACCGCGGTAGCGAAGTTGTAGCCGGCCAGTTCGGGGTTCGCGGCCAGCATCCGGACCGCGCGGCCGGTGGTGTCGCGGATGCTGGCCTCGCAGAACGCGTCGGCCTGCCGGGCCAGGTCAGCGGTGCGGGCCTCGACCTCGGCCTTGAGCCGGGGGCGGGCCGGAAGATCGGCCATGACGTCTCCTTCACCGGGCCTACGATCCGCGGCGACGCCAGCTTAGCGGCCCGGGCTGATCCACACCGAGACGTGCGTGGGCTCCAGGGCTTGGTGCACGACAACGGCCAGGTCGTCGCGCACCGAGGCCACCTCGACCGCGTCCTTGATCCGCGCCGCGAACGCGGTCACGATCTGATCGGCGTCGTACCGGGCCCGGTTGAACCGCCGGTCTACCCCGCGCTGGACCCGCCGGCGCAGCGGATTGAACAGCGCCGCCGCGGCGAGCGTGGCCGCGGCCACGGCCACCGGCGTGCGGAGCCCGAACGCCTGGATGGCCAGGACCAGCGCCGTATACACCCCGGCGAGCAGCCCGGTCACCAGCGCGTAGGCCAGGGTGCGGCTGATGATGCGGTCGATGTCGTAGAGCCGGTACCGCAGGATCCCGACGCCGATGCCGGCCGGGAGGGCGGCCAGCCCGGCCAGCAGCTCGGCCGTCCCGAGCCCGGCGGCCATGATCAGCGACGCGGCGGCGACCGCAGCGCCGGAGGCGAGCCACTTCAGCTGCTGGCGGCGGTCACCTGCGGCCCGCCGCCAGCTGAGCGCCTGATGCCCCACGAACGACAAGCCGATGATCACGATCGCGGCGACGACCGGACTTACCAGCCAGCCCGGCGGATTTGCGAGCCACCCGGCGCTGCTGGTCGTCACGCTGCCGACCGGGTTCAGGCGTACGTCGTGACCGGCGATCGCGGCCGCCGCCCCGGCCACGATGACGGCCAGCACGAACCCGACCAGCACGGCGTAGGTCCACAGCACCGGCCGCCACCGGCGCGACGGCAGCCGGCCATCCGGGAATAGCAGGATGACGACCGGAAAGACTGCGAACGAGGGTGCCGACACCGAGCCCACCAGGAGCACGAGCGGAGCGAGCGGCAGCGCGCGATGGTCGAGACGGTAGTACAGCACGGCGTAGTAACTGGCGACCACGCCGAGCAGATACAGCGCGGTGAAGGCAATCATGAGCCAGCCGATGGGGTTGGCGGGCTGGCGCCGCGCGATCAGCAGGCCCACCCCGGCGAAGGCCAGCACGATGACGACGCCGACCGTGGCATGGCGGAAGGAGAGCTGATGAATCAGCCCGGCTAGCACCAGCGCGGCCACAGCCAGCACCGCCAGCAGGCCGCCCGGTACGACCCGGGTCATGCCGGGCGGTGATACCGCCGGGCGATCGCCCGCTGCAGGTAACGGCGCGGCAGGTTGAACAGCAGCGCGGCGACGACCGTCACCGCGGCGAGGATGGCTGGAGTCTGGAGCCGCAGCACCTGGGTGGCCAGCACCACCAGGGCGACATAGACCAAGGTCAGCAGCCCGGTCAGGAATATGTACCTCATACTCCGCAGGCTATGGCGGCACCGTTCCGGGAGCGTTACGGCACAGCGTGTAGGCCGTCGCAAAGGGCGTTATGGTCATCTCATGCCGCGACCTGACCACAGTCATGCCCTCGATCACGTCGTCGTGATCATGTTCGAGAACCGCTCGTTCGACAACCTGCTCGGCCGCTTGTACGAGCCGGGTGAGGTGGCCTCCTTCGCGGGCGTGACGGGCCTGGACCTGTCCAACCCGGTCCCGGACTGGGCCGCGGGCGCCGACCCGGAAACGACGCCCAGGCTGGTGCCGTACGAGACCGCGGTCGGCATGAACACCCCCTCCTCCGATCCCGGAGAGGAATACCCGCACGTCAACACCCAGCTGTTCGGCCTCATCGACCCGCCGTCCAACCGCGGGATGGTGATCCAGCACATCGCCTCCCCGTACAACGCGCCGGCCAATCCCGGGCAGCTGCCGACCATGGACGGGTTCGTCACCGACTACATCAGCGCGTTCATGGCCGAGATGGGCCGGCCGCCGGTCTTCGAGGAGTACGCGCAGATCATGACGGGCTACGCGCCGCTGCAGGTGCCGGTCACCTCGGCGCTGGCCCGGGGGTTCGCGACCTTCGACCACTGGTTCTGCGAGGTGCCGTCGCAGACGTTCCCGAACCGGTCGTTCTTCCACGCGGGCACCTCGTCGGGATACGTGATCAACATGGAACCCGCCGAGTCCTTCCCGCTGCACAACGACGCCGAGACCATCTTCGAGCGGCTCGAGGCCCGCGGCCTGACCTGGCGGGTCTACTGCGACCCGCCGAGCCACATCTCCCTGACCGGCATCATCCACGCGCCCCGGCTGCACGACCGGTGGGCGACGAACTTCTCCACCACCGACCGATTCCTGGAGGACGCGGCGAGCGGGCAACTGCCGGCCTACTCGTTCATCGAGCCCAACCTGCTGTACGGCCACAACGACATGCACCCGGCGTTCGACGCCTTGTTCCCCGGGGCGGACCTGGATCCGCCGTCGGCGCTGCTGGGAGGTGAAGCGCTGCTCGCAAAGGTCTACGACGCGATCCGCTCCTCGGCGTCGCCCGACGGGTCGAACGCGTACAACACGCTGTTCATGGTCACCTTCGACGAGCACGGCGGAACCTACGACCATGTCCCGCCACCGGCCGTGCTGCCGCCGGACCCGGCCGCCCCGGCCGGGCAGATGGGCTTCCGGTTCGACCGGTCCGGCCTGCGCGTGCCGGCCATCGCCGTCTCGGCGTGGATCCCGGAGCAGACCGTGATCAACAACCAGTACCGGCACACGTCGGTCATCCGGACCCTCCGGGAACGCTGGCAGCTCGGCGCGCCGCTGACCGCCCGCGACGCCGCCGCACTGGACCTCACGCCGGTCCTGTCCCTCGACCGCCCGCGGGATCCGGAGAACTGGCCCGAGGTCACGCCGCTGCCGGTGCCCGCGTTCAGCCCGGCCCGGGTGCCGCTCGAAGCCCGCCTGAAGGGCCTGTGCAGGGCGGCTTGTTTCCCGGTCCTGGCGCTGGCGAAGGACATGGGCCTGCCCGCCCCCGGCCTCGACCAGGACGAAGCCATCGGCCGCGCCGACGCCATCGCGCTCATCGACGAGGTGTTCGGACACATGTTCCCCGGCCTGCGGACGGACTAGGCGCTGACGATGCCAGTGGGCCGCAAGCATGGGCGGTGGATCGACACGCTACTGATGCAGCGAGACCTGGAGCGGGGCCGGTGAGTACGCCGTTCACCGGTCACGAGGAGCGCTGGCAGGCCCGGCTGGGGAAGCTGCGGGACGTGGTGCGCCAGGAACTCGTGGCGCGCCAGTTGGCCGCCGAACTGGGACCACGGCCCGTTCGGATCATCGATCTTGGCTGCGGTCAGGGGACGCAGGCGGTCAGGCTGGCGCGGCGCGGGCATGAGGTGACCGGGGTGGACACCTCCGCCGAGCTGCTGGCCCGCTTCGAACAGGATCTGGCCGCCGAGCCGGCCGAGGTCCGCGCCCGGGTGCGGGTCGAGCGTGGTCTGATCGAGGATTGGGCCGAACGGCCCGGGGTTTCACCCGCCGAGGCCGTGCTGTGCCACGGGGTGCTGATGTACGCGGCGGATCCCGATCCGGTCCTGCGCGCCGTCGCCGGGCTGACGGAGCCGGGCGGGATGGCGTCCTTGCTGGTCCGCAACGGGGACGGGCTGGCCATGCGGCCCGGGCTGCTCGGCAACTGGGCGGCGTGCGCGGAGGCGTTCGGATCGGTCACCTACGCGAACCGGATCGGGGTCACCGCCCGGGCCGACCGGCTGGCCGACCTGACCGCCCGGCTGACGGGCCACGGGCTGGACGTCACCGCCTGGTACGGCGTGCGGGTGTTCACCGACACCGCGCCCGGCGACGCCGAACCGCCGCCGGACCTGGAATCCCTGTTGGACTGCGAAGAACGGGCCGGGCGCACCGACCCGTACCGCCAGGTAGCCGCCCTGCTGCACGTGATCGCCCGACGCCCAAACTAGGGTGAGAGGACCGACGGGAGCCGGCAAACGCGGTTGGACTACCGGGCCGAGCGCCATAAGGTAAGTACTGCTGTGAGAGACAACGAGGTCATTGAGCGGATTGACGCCTTCTGCGACGTTGTCCCACGTCGCCGGGCGCGGGCCGACGAGCACGGCCCGCTCGAGCTCTTCGTTCCCACCGGCTCGGGATGGCCGTATTATGCGCGGCCGAAACGCGGCTCCCGCCCGCCGGTCACCGCGGCTGACATCCGCGCGGTGCGCGCCCGGCAGCGAGAGCTGATCATTCCCGAGTCCTTCGAGTGGATCGAGCAGACCGCGCCCGAAATGGCCGCGGCCGCCGCCGAGGCAGGCCTGGAGGTCTGGGCTCACCCACTCATGGTCCTCGCCGGGCCCGCGCAGGTCCCGCCGCCGCCGCCGGGGGTCACGGTGCGGATCGTCGCGCCTGAAGACGCCGAACTCGAGCGGGTCTGGGCCGTGCCAACCGTGGCGTTCAGCCATCCGGGCACGAGCGTCGGCGACGCGGGGCCGGCGGAGCGGGACAAGATCGCCGCGGACCACGATGGCGGCACGCTCGCGATGCTGCGCGAGCGGCTGCGATCGGGGCACTCGGTGCTGGCCGCCGCGTTCGGCCCGGTCGGCCCGGTCGCGGCGGGAAGCTGCCAGGCGGTGGACAGCGTGGCCGAGATCACCGGCGTGGGCGTACTGCCGGCGGTTCGCCGGCAGGGCCTGGGCGCGGCGGTCACCGCGCTGCTGGCGGCGGACGCCCGGGAGCGCGGGGTGCAGACCGTCTTCCTGTCCGCCAGCGACGACGCGGTCGCCCGCATCTACGCCCGGATCGGATTCCGCCGGATCGGCACCGCCATGATCGCCGAGCCCGCCCGCTAGTCGGGAGTGGGCGGCGACCCCGTTAGCGACGTGCCGCTATGGTCGTCTGGTGCTGTCACGCTGGCAGGGCGGGTTCGCCGCGCTTATCGTCACGCTGCTCACCGGCCTGCTGGTGATCCTGGACATAACCGACGAGGCGATGCGCCGGTGGTGGGCCGGTCACGCGCTCACCACCGACACGGTGTCGGGGCTGCTCGTGCTGCTGATCACGCTGCTGGTGGTCGACCAGGTCGTCAGGCTCCGGCAGCTTAACTCCCGGGCCCAAGCCGTGGCGGCCCAGGCGGCCATCATCATGACCCAGGCCGGGCGCGCGTTGAATGCGGTAACCCAGGCGACGGCCAAGGGCGCGCACGACACTGACCGTGACGCCGCCTCCAGCGAGGTGCGAACGTACATGATGATGCTGCTGGTCGGCGCGCCGGTCCTGATCGACGCGCAGGTGTCGAGGAATTTCCTGGAGCAGGCCCAGATCGTGGGCGGGCTGATGGCGGTCTCGGTGGGAATGACGGCCAAATCGTCCGGTCAGGCAGCGGCCAAGGACGCCCGGCTCGACGACGCGGTGCAGCGACTCCGGGCCGCTTCAACCCCGCTGCTGCAGGTGCTCACCCCGGAGACCCAGGCCGCCGTGCGCGGAGACGAATCCGCCTGACTACCCTGGAACCCAGCCATTCCAGCAGGTCTGCCCCGCGGGGCAGCACACGACAGGATGTCGTCATCGGCATAAGGGGCAGGCACTCCTCGGGAGTACCCGCGAGTACCAGGGTGGTGCTAGCGGTCGCAGGCGTCGCCCTGCTGATCGCCGCTGGCCTCGTCGCGGTCTTCACGCTGGGGGGATCGGGAGCCCGGCCGCCGGGGCACGATGCCGCCGTGGCAACCGAAGCTGCCCCTGCCTCATCGAGCGACCCGTTGGCCGCGACGGCCGCCGCGAGTTCGCGTGCCGCCCGGCCAGCGGCGTCGCACCGCAATCCGCTCGGAACGGCAGCGGCCTCGTACGTGTCGACCCGGGACGGCGTCGTCCTGGCCGCGGTCTACGACCTGCGCACCGGCCAGACCTGGCATCTCGGGCAGGGGCAGCCGCAGGACGAGGCGAGCGTGGTCAAGCTCGACGTGCTCGAGACCTTGCTTGCCGAGCGGGGTCGCAGCGGTACCGGCCTCTCGGCCAGTGATCAGACTCTGGCCGAGCAGATGATCGAGGACAGCGACAACGACGCGGCGACCAGCCTGTGGGACGAGGTCGGCGGGGCCAGCGGCATCCGGTCGTTCAACGCCTCGGCCCGCCTGGCCGACACGGTGCCGTCGACGTGCGTGAACTGTCCCGGATTCCCCTGGCCCGGATGGGGGCTGAGCACGACGATCCCGGGCGATCAGCTGACCCTGCTGCGGGCGCTGGTGGAGCCGAACCCGCTGTTGACCAACGCGGCGCGCCGCTACGCGCTGTCGCTGATGGAAAACGTGACGCCGGACCAGCGGTGGGGGGTCTCCGGCGGCGTCCCGGCCCAGGCCACCGTGGCGCTCAAGAATGGCTGGCTCCCGCTGAACAGCGCGAACAACGACTGGCAGATCAACAGCGTGGGCTGGATCTCGGGCAGCGGGCGAGACTACCTGATCGCCGTGCTGACCACCGGAAATCCGACCGAACAGTACGGCATCGACACGATCGACGAGCTAGCCGCGATCGTCTGGGACACCATGAGCTGAGCTCAACGCCGCCTCGCCACGCGGATCAGCTTCCTGCGAATGGTCCTGGCCAGGACGACCACCAGCGCCAGGGCGAACCCGAGGCTGGCATCGATCTTGAGGTGCGTCGGACCCCAGATGATCAGGGCGGCCAATCCCGCGTATCCGGTCGAGACAATGACGACCACGAAGGTGACTGGCGATCGAGGCGGCACTCCCGCTCGCTGGAAGACGGGCTGGAGCGCCTCGAGCAGGACGGGGTTCTGCCTCCGTGAGGCTCGGAGCAGAGTGCCCCACCGGAACGCGAACAGCGAGAAGTGCGCGGTCCACTCCTGGTCGAAGTACAACACTCCTCGAGCGCCGGCCATTATCCGCGGGTGCCTGACGGCGGCCAACTGAGCAAGGTCGGCCGGCAATTCGACGCCGGGAACTTGCCGCTGGAGGACGTCGCGAAACTGCCGCCAGCGGTCGGCCTGGGCCGGAATCATGAAGACGAGGCGCTCCGGCGGCACCAGCTTCAGCGCTTGTTCCAGTTCCCAGCGGAGCCCGTCGGTCTCGCCGATCCGCGTGACGACGAGCGCCGCCTCCCGCATCAACTCGATGACGTCCGTCTGCCACTGAACGTTTTCACGCTGGGTGCGAGCGACCCCGAGCCTGGGCGCGCTCCCCGGCTGGGGCAACCCAATGACCGGCCCCACCAGCCAGAATGCGTTGGCAAGGGCCTGCTCGTTGGTACGGTTCTGCGGATCTTGGCTGATCTGGTTCGTGTAGTACTGCATGAGTTCGTCATCACGGAAGGAGCGGAGGTACAGCACCGGTGCGCGCTTGTCAGCGGCCCGCACTGCTTCCGCGGATCGCGCCAGCCACGGACGTGTGCGCTGGATCATACGCAGGCCTGCGAGCGTCACGAGGATGCACGGAATGACGACGACGAGGAACCAGTCGAGGCCGAGCGTGGCAAAGACTGCCGCGGCCGCCACGAATCCCAGCCACCAGCACAGCCAGCCGGTAAGCAACCTGGCCCGCGCGAACGGGCGCTGATCGGCCACGAACATTCCCTTTAGGTCAGCCGGTGTTCTGGTTCGCTGCTCGCTGCCTGACCAGGGCGGCGGGGGTCAGGCCGGCCAGCTGGTGGCATTCCCTGGTCAGGTGAGCCTGGTCGGCGTAGCCGGCTTGCGCCGCGAGGGCGGCTAGGTCCAGGGCGCCTGGTCCGCCGGGGCCGGCGTCGATACGGGAGACGAACCGGCGGAAACGGAGCACTCGCTGCAGGGTCTTGGGGCCGTAGCCGACGACCGCGTGGCAGCGGCGGCGCAGCTGCCGGATGCTCAGCCCGACCTCAGCCGCGACGTCTTCGGCTCGCGCTCGCGGGTCGGCCAGCAGGACCGTGGCCTGGGTCGCGGCCGGGTCGGGGTCGGCGTCGGCGACGAGGGCGGCGGTCAGTTCCAGGGCCTGGATCGCAGCGGCATCCGGGTCCAGCGTGCCCGGCAGCCGCCGCGCCCCGGGCCGGAGCAGGTCCTCCAGGTCGACGCGCTGGTCGCGGAGTTCGCTCAGCGGAACGCCGAGTGCCGGGCCGCCCGCCTCAGGCCGGAAACGGACGCCGAGGACCACCGCGCCCGCCTTCACCACGGTGCTGACCGGTCCGGTATCCGGGCCGGCCACGGATGCGCCCCGGCCCTGCTCCCAAATCAGGTCGCTGCACGCGTCGGGCAGCACCAGGACGATACGGTCCAGGCCGCCATCCGGGATGACCTGGGCCCACAGGCACGCGATGGCGTGCCGCAGCCCGGCCGGGGCCGGCCATTCCGTGTAGCCGGGCGGCAGGTCACGCACGCGGACGGCCTGCAGTGCCACCCAGCTAGCATGCCACGGCGGTGGCCGTTTCGTTCAATACGGGACGCCCCGGCCGTGCTGTGATGGGCGGATGAACGCTCCTGACTTCGATGCTGCCGCTACGTTTATCGCCGCCAGCGCGAGGATTATCGACCGGCGGCGGTGCCAGCGGCTGTTCGGCGACGACGACGCCCAGCCGGTACGGGACGCGGTGGCCGCCTACCGCAACGAGGACGGCGGGTTCGGGCAGGCCCTCGAACCCGACTGCCGCGCCCCGGGCAGCCAGCCGCTGGCGGTCGACATGGCCCTGCGGATCTTGGACGAGGCTGACGCGTGGGACGACGCACTGGTCCGCGGCGCCTGCGACTGGCTCGCGGCGGTCGCGCCCGCCGAGGGCGGCGCGGCCTTCGTCGAGGGGACGCTGTCCGGCTGGCCGCACGCGCCGTGGTGGGTCCCCGAGACGGGTCATCCCGCCTCGGTCATCGCGACCGGCCTGATCGCGGGCACGCTGCACGCCCGCGGGGTCAGCGACCCCTGGCTCGACCGGGCCGACGACCTGATGTGGGCCCGGATCGGCGCGCTGGCCGAGCAGGGCGGGAACGAGCTGCAAAGCGGGCCGGGCGGCGGCTACGAGATGTTCGGCCTGCTGGCGTTCCTGCAACACGTGCCGGACCGGGACCGGGCCCGCCAGGCCTTCGGCCGGATCGGGCCGCTGATCATCGACCGGGACCTGGTGGCGCTCGATCCCGAGGCACCCGGTGAGGTGCACTCCCCGCTGGCCTTCGCGCCCCAGCCTGATTCGCTGGCGCGCGAGCTGTTCGACCAGGCCACGATCAAGGCGCACCTGGACCATCTGGCCCAGGCGCAGCGCGAGGACGGCGGCTGGACGTTCAACTGGCTGGCCTGGTCCCCGGCCGCGGAAACCGAATGGCGCGGCTTCCTGACCGTCGATGCGCTGCGGCTGCTGCGGGCCAATGGCTACCTGGCCTACCCGTAGAAACGGGACTCCATGACCGTGCGGGCCCGGCGGGCGGCGCGGCGGTAGTCCTGCTCCAGGGCCTGCGCGGCGTCGCCTGGCGGGTAGCCGAGCAGGCGAGCCACCGCGGTCAGCTCGCCGTGCCGGGTCGGCAACGTGTCGCTAGGCCGTCCGCGGACCAGCACGATCGCGTTCCTGATCCGCGCGGCCAGGTGCCAGGCGGTCATGAGCGCGGCCGCGTCGTCGGCGGGCAGCAGGCCGTCCTGCACCGCGGCCGCCATCGCCTCGCCGGTCCGGGTGGTGCGCAGCGCGGGCACCGCGTGGGCGTGCTGCAGCTGGAGCAGCTGGATCGTCCATTCCACGTCGGACAGCCCGCCCGGGCCCAGCTTGACGTGCAGCGCCCGGTCCGCGCCGCGCGGGATCCGCTCGGCCTCCATCCGGGCCTTGATGCGGCGGATCTCGCGCGCGGCGGCCGGATCGATCCCGTACAGGGGATAGCGGAACTCGGCAATCATCCGGATGAAGCGGTCGCCGAGCTCGGTATCCCCCGCGGCCGCCTCGGCGCGCAGCAGAGCCTGTGCCTCCCACGGCGCGGACCGCCCCCGGTAGTAGGCCCGGTAGGCGGCCAGCGTGCGCACCAGCGGGCCCTGCCGACCGTCCGGCCGCAGGTCGGCGTCCACCACCAGGGCCGGGTCGGGCACCGGCAGGGCGAGCAGCCGGCGCAGCTCGGCGGCCACCGCGTGCGCGGCGTCCGCCGCCTCCCGTTCCGGCTGGCCGGGGATTGGACAGTGTACGAACAGCACGTCCGCGTCGCTGCCGTAGCCGGACTCGTGACCGCCGAACCGGCCCATCGCGATCACGGCGACCCTGGTCGGCAGCGGCCGCCGCAGCTCGGTGGAGACCTTCCGGAGGGCCACGTCCAGCGCGACCTGCACCGTGGCCCAGGTGACGCCGGTCAGCGCCTCCCCGGTGGCATCGAGGCCCTCGGTGACGCCCAGGACGTCGGCGGCGGAGATGCGGAGCAGCTCGCGGCGACGGACCGACCGGACCGCCGACACCGCGGCCTCGGCGTCGTCGTCGTACCGCAAAGCCGCCGCCATCATCTCCGAGCGCAGCGCGGCCCGGCTGCGCGGCGCGAGCTCGGCGTCGTCGGCGAACATCGCGACCGCGTCCGGCGCCCGCAGCAGCAGGCCGGTGGCGTACCGGCTGGACGCCAGCACGCGAGCCATCCGCTCGGCCGCCTTGGTTTCGTCCCGCAGCAGCCTCAGGTACCACGGGCTCTCCCCCAGTGCCTCGCTGACCTGGCGGAAGGCCAGCAGGCCCGCGTCGGGCTCGGCGGCGTCGGCGAACCAGCCGAGCAGGACCGGCAGCAGCGTGCGCTGGATCGCCGCCCGCCGGGACACGCCCGTGGTCATCGCGTCGATGTGGTGCAGCGCACCCGCCGGGTCGACGTAGCCGAGCGCCTCGAGCCGGGCCCGGGCCTCGGCCGGGGTCAGCCGGGCCGCGTCCGACGGGAGCCGGGCCACCGCGTCCAGCAGCGGCCGGTAGAACAGCTTCTCGTGCAGCCGACGGACCTGCCGGGCGTGCAGCCGCCACATCGCGTCGAACTCGAACGCGGGGTCGGCGCGGTTCATGGTGCCCGAGGGCGGATACCACGGCCCGTTCGGCAGATCAAAGGATCGCATCGCGCGGCCGAGCCTGCGCAGTACGGCGGGATCCTCGGGCAGGGTGTGGGTCCGGCTGAGGCGGTACAGCTGCAGCAGGTGTTCGGTGCGGCGCAGGAACCGGTAGGCGGCGGCCAGTTCGTCCGCGTCGGCGCGGCCGACGTACCCGCCCGCAGCCAGCGCCGCCAGCGCCGGCAACGTCGCGGGCGCGCGCAGCGTCTCGTCGGTGCGCCCGTGCACCAGCTGCAGGAGCTGGACGGCGAACTCGATGTCCCGCAGCCCGCCGGGGCCGAGCTTCAGCTCGCGCCCGGCCTGCCGGGCGGGCAGCGACTGCTCCACCCGGCGGCGCATGGCCTGGGTGTCCTCGACGAAGTGCTCGCGGCGCGCCGCCTGCCAGACCAGCGGGGCGAACGTATCGGCGTAGGCCTGGCCGAGGGCCATATCGCCCGCCACCGGCCGGGCCTTGAGCAACGCCTGGAACTCCCAGGTCTTCGCCCAGCGCTCGTAGTAAGCCCGGTGGCTGGCCAGGGTGCGGACCAGCGGGCCCTGACGGCCCTCGGGCCGGAGGTTCGGGTCGACGGGGAAGATGCTGCCCTCGGGGGTGGACCGGGCGCAGACGCCGATCAGGCCCGCGGCCAGGCGGCTGGCGGTGGCCAGCGCCGCGGTCTCGTCCCCGGCTCCGTTTCCGGTCGGTTCGGCGACGAAGATCACGTCGACGTCGCTGGCGTAGTTCAGCTCGCGGGCGCCGCACTTACCCATGGCCACCACGGCCAGCCGGCACGGCACGGACCCCGGAGCCAGCTCGGACCGGGCCACGGCCAGCGCCGCCTCGAGGACCGCGGCGGCGATGTCAGCCAGCTCCTCGACCACCTCCTCCACGCTGACCACCGCGGTCATGTCGCGCGCGGCTAGGTGCAGCAGGCGGCGCCGGTACGCCGCGGCCAGCGCCGCTACCGGCTCTTCCTTGGCGTCTTGGCCCGCGACCGGCTCGGCCAGACGCGGGCTGGCCCCGACCGCCAGCAGCATCTGCTCGCGCAGCTCGGCCGGGCTGGGGCGGCCGAGGTCGCCGCGGAGCAGCTGGGCGTCTTCGGGGTGCCGGGTCAGGTGGTCGGCCAGGCCGGCGCTGACGCCCAGGACCGCGGTCAGCCGGTCGCGGAACTCGGGTTCGTCGCGTAGCGCCTGGCGCAACGCGGTCCGGTCGTCCGTGGCGCCGAACATCCGGGCCAGCCCGATCAGGGCCAGGTCGGGATCGGCCGCGGCGGCCAGCGCGATCAGCAACGGGTCGGCGTCCGGCTCGCTCCCGGTGCCGTCCGGGTCGACGCCGAGGTCGGTGAGCAGCAGGCGCTCGGCCCGCGCGGCGTCCGCGAAACCCAGCCGGGCCAGCCGCCCGGCCAGCGTGGTCCGCGAGCCGCTCACGCTGCAAAACTAGTTGATCCGCTACCGTGCGGTAAGTGCCGGGAGGCGAGGGGAGAATCACGGTGAAGTATCTGTACATCGCGGGCAAGTGGACACCGGCCGCGGATGAGGGCACGTCCCAGACCATCAACCCGTTCGACGCGACCCCGCTGGAGAATCTGGCCGAGGCGTCGGCGGCGGACGTCGACGCGGCCGTGGCGGCGGCCCGGGAGGCGTTCGACGAGGGCCCGTGGCGCCGGTCGACGATCACCGAGCGCACCGCGCTGCTCAGCCGTATCGCGGAGTTCTTGCAGCGGGACCGCGAGCAGCTGGCCCACACCGAGAGCCTGGACACCGGCAAGACGCTGAACGAGGCGCGGGCCGACGTGGACGACACGACCGCGGTGTTCCGGTACTACGCGGGGCTGGCGGGCTCGCACGCGGGACGGGTGGTCGATCCGGGCCGGACCGGCGTGGTCAGCCGGATCACGCACGAGCCGGTCGGCGTGTGCGCGCTCATCGCGCCGTGGAACTACCCGCTGCTGCAGATCTCCTGGAAGCTGGCGCCCGCGCTGGCCGCGGGCAACACGACGGTGGTCAAGCCCAGCGAGCTGACCCCGCTGTCCACGGTCGCGCTGGTCGGGCTGTTCGAGGAGGCCGGGATCCCGCCGGGCGTGCTGAACCTGCTGCTCGGCCAGGGCGGGACGGTGGGCCAGGCGCTGGTCGCGCACCCGGGCGTCGACCTGATCTCGTTCACCGGCGGGCTCGGCACCGGCGAGAAGATCATGGCCTCGGCGGCGCACGGGGTGCGGCGGGTGGCGCTCGAGCTGGGCGGCAAGAACCCGAACATCGTCTTCGACGACACCGACTTCGACACCGTGGTCGACAACGCGCTGACCGCGGCGTTCCTGCACTCCGGGCAGGTGTGCTCGGCCGGCGCCCGGCTGATCGTGCAGGACCGCCTGCACGACAGCTTCGTCGCCGAGCTGGCCGCCCGCGCGGACCGGATCCGGCTGGGCAACGGCCTGGACCCGGACACCGAGTGCGGACCGCTGATCTCCGCGGCGCACCGGGCCAAGGTGGAGCGGTACATCGCGCTCGGGCTGGCCGAGGGGGCGTCGCTGCGGGCCGGGGGCGAGCGGCCGTCGTCGCCCTCGCTGGCTCAGGGGTTCTTCCTGCGGCCTACGGTGTTCGCCGAGTGCCGCCGGGAGATGGCGGTGGTACAGGACGAGGTATTCGGGCCGGTCGTGACCGTCGAGCGGTTCGGCACCGAGAACGAGGCGATCCGGCTCGGCAACGACACCGCGTACGGCCTGGCGGGCGCGGTGTGGACCTCGGACGCGGGCCGGGCCGAGCGGGTCGCGGGCGCGCTGCGCCACGGCACGGTGTGGATCAACGACTACCACCCCTACCTGCCGCAGGCGGAGTGGGGCGGGTTCGGCCGGTCCGGCATCGGCCGCGAACTCGGCCCCTCGGGCCTGGACGAGTACCAGGAGAAGAAGCACATTTACCACAACACCCGCCCGGCCCCCGCGCGCTGGTTCTCGGGTTAACGAGCCGACAGCTCGGGGTTGTTTCCTGTCAGCGAACCCAGTGGCTGGCCGGTCCGGGCGCTGCGGCCCGTGTGATAGGCATGGGCCATGGTCGATCTCATCCCGCGTCAGGTGCTGTTCGGCAACCCGGAGCGCATCAGCCCGCAAATCTCCCCCGACGGCACCCGCCTAGCCTGGATCGCGCCGCACGAGGGGGTGCTCAACGTCTGGCTCGCGCCGATCGGGGCCGATGGCGTCGACTGGGACGCCGCCACGGTCGTGACCGAGGACACCGACCGGGGCGTCCGGGTGTTCGGCTGGGCGTGGGACGGCAGGCACCTGCTGTACCTGCAGGACACTGGCGGTGACGAGAACTGGCGGCTGTACGACATCGACCTTGAGACCATGGCCAGGCGCGACCTGACGCCGTACGACGGCATCCAGGCGCGGATCATCGCCAGCAGCAAGAACCACCGCGACGAGCTCCTGGTCGGCATGAACCGGGATAACCCGCAGCTGCACGACGTCTACCGGCTGGACCTGAAGACCGGGGAGCTGGCCAAGCTGATCGAGAACCCCGGGTACGCGGGCTGGCTCGCCGACGAGGACCTGGTGGTGCGCGGGGCACTCGTCCCGCTGCCCGACGGCGGCTTCGACCTGCTGGTGCGCGACGACGCCGCGGCAGACTGGCGGAAACTGCTGACCATCCCGTCCGACGATGCCTCGGCCAGCCACGTGCTGGGGTTCACCGGCGACGGTAAGTCGCTGATTGGCATCAGCTCGGTCGGGGTGAACACCGGCCGGCTGGTCAAGGTCGACATTGCCTCGGGCGAGGACCGGGTGCTGCTCGAAGACCCCGACGCGGACGTGGCGGGCGCCATCTTGCACCCGGACACCCGCGAACCTCAGATCGCCGTGGTGCTCAAGGACCGCGCCGAGTATCACGTGCTCGACCCCGCGGTGCAGGCCGACTACGAGGCGGTCCGGGCGCTGCACACCGGCGATCCGCAGCTGGCCGACCGGGATGAGGCTGACGCCACGTGGCTGGTCGCCTTCACCGACGACGCCGGCCCGGTCCGGTACTACGCCTACGACCGGGCCACCCGCACCGGCAGCTTCCTGCTCGACAGCCGTCCCGAGCTCTCACGCTACGAGCTAGCCCGGATGGAGCCGTTCTCGTTCACGTCCCGGGACGGGCTGACCGTGCACGGGTACGTCACGTTCCCGCCGGGCGAGGGGCGGTCCGGGCTGCCCGCCGTGCTCGACGTGCACGGCGGCCCGCAGGTCCGCGACGTGTGGGGCTGGAACCCCGAGGCCCAGTGGTTCGCGAACCGGGGCTACCTGTGCATCCAGGTGAACTACCGCGGCTCGACCGGCTACGGCAAGGCGTTCGTCAACGCCGGCGACCGCGAGTGGGGCGCGAAGATGCACGACGACCTTATCGACGCGGTCGGGTACGTGGTGGCGCAGGGCTGGGCCGACCCGAGCCGGGTCGCGATCTACGGCGGCTCCTACGGCGGCTACGCGGCGCTGGTCGGCGCAGCGTTCACCCCGGACGTGTTCCGCTGCGCGGTGGACATCGTCGGACCGTCCAACCTGCAGACGCTGCTCGAGACGATCCCGCCGTACTGGGCGCCGGTGAAGGCGCAGCTGTACCGGCGGGTCGGCAACCCGGAGACCGACCAGGAGTTCTTGTGGTCGCGCTCGCCGCTGTCCCGGGTCCGTGACATCCGCATCCCGCTGCTGATCGCCCAGGGCGCCAACGACCCGCGGGTCAAGCAGGCCGAGTCGGAGCAGATCGTCGCCGCCCTGGCCGAGGCCGGGATCGACTACGAGTACATGCTGTTCCCCGACGAGGGCCACGGCTTCGCCAAGCCGGAGAACCGGATTAAGTTCTACGCCGCGGCCGAGCGCTTCCTGGCCAAGTACCTGGGCGGCCGCTTCGAGGAGTGACGCGCCCGGGGCCGCAGGATTCAGGCGGGCCAGCGTGGCCAGGCGGCGGTCGGGATCGCGAATCCGAGCGGCTCGGGGAGAGGGATGTTATCGCCGTACGCGCCTTCGGCGACGATCTGGTAGCGCTGCCAGCCCTCGGCGAGCCCATGTAGGGTCCACTGGCCGGCTTCCTGGTCTACGAGCAGGTACAGCGGTACGCGGCCCTTGGCGTACTGGACCGGCTTGACCGTCCGGTCGTTGAACACCGCGTCCCGTGATGGCGGCGACGTCACCTCGACGGCCAGCGCTATGGAGGCCCGTTCCTCATCGGCGGTAACCGCGTCCGGGTGGATGAGCACGATATCCGGGATGAAGAAGCGGCGTGACCCGTCCGCGAACTCCCACTGGAAGTTCTCGTCAACCGCCCAGTCCACCGTGGCCTGGCCGGTGTGGTAAGCCAGAATCACAGTCTGGACAATACTGCGCACGATCCTACGGTGCTCGATGCCGGGCGGGTTCATGATCAGCAGGGCTCCCTCGTCCACATACTCGACCCGCGTGGTTTCAAGCAGCCTGTCGGCAACGTCCCGTAGATCCTGGTTATTGAAGTCGTCGAGCTGTAGTGCTCCCTCGCTCATCGACCGTCGCGCCTCCTCAGGTCAAGCCTGCCGCTATTTCAATGCTACGGCCCAGGCGGTCATAGCATCGGAAGGTAGCGGCTCAGTTCGTACTCGGTGACCTGGCGGCGGTACTCCTGCCACTCCTCACGCTTGTTGCGCAGGAAGAAGTCGAAGACGTGCTCCCCCAGGGTCTCGGCGACGAGTTCGCTGTCCTGCATGACCTTGATCGCCTGGTCCAGGTCCTGCGGCAGCGGCCGGATGCCCAGCGCGCGGCGCTCAGCGGAGGTCAGCGCCCACACGTCGTCCTCGGCACCGGGCGGCAGCTCGTAGTCGTCTTCGATGCCCTTCAGGCCGGCGGCCAGGATCACGGCGAAGGCCAGGTACGGGTTGCAGGCAGCGTCCACCGAACGGAACTCCACCCGGGTGGAGTTGCCCTTCTGCGGCTTGTACATCGGCACTCGGACCAGGGCCGAGCGGTTGTTGTGCCCCCAGCACACGTAGGCCGGGGCTTCCCCGCCGGCGCCCGCGGTCCGCTCCTCCGCGCCCCACAGCCGCTTGTAGGAGTTCACCCACTGGTTGCACACCGCGGTGATCTCCGGCGCGTGGCGCAGCAGCCCGGCTATGAAGGCCCGGGCCGTCTTGGACAGCTGGAACTCCGCGCCCGCCTCGTAGAACGCGTTCTTGTCCCCCTCGAACAGCGACACGTGGGTGTGCATGCCGGAGCCGGGATGATCGGTGAACGGCTTGGGCATGAAGGTGGCGTACACGCCCTGCTCGATCGCCACCTCCTTCATCACCAGGCGGAACGACATGATGTTGTCGGCGGTGGTCAGCGCGTCGGCGTAGCGCAGGTCGATCTCCTGCTGCCCGGGAGCGCCCTCGTGGTGGCTGTACTCCACCGAGATGCCCATCGACTCCAGCATGGTGATCGCGGTGCGGCGGAAGTCGTGCGCGATGCTGTGCGGCGTGTGGTCGTAGTAGCCGCCGGTATCGATGGGACGCGGCTTGGCGCCCGGCTCCGGCCGCTCCCGGAGCAGGAAGAACTCGATCTCCGGGTGCGCGTAGAAGGTGAAGCCGAGCTCGGAGGCCCGGGCCAGGTTGCGCTTGAGCACCCAGCGCGGATCCGCGTACGACGGCGACCCGTCGGGCAGCAGGATGTCGCAGAACATCCGGGCCACACCCGGGTACTCTCCGCGCCAGGGCAGCAACTGGAACGTCGACGGGTCCGGCCGGGCGATCATGTCCGCCTCGTAGACCCGGGCGAAGCCCTCGATCGCCGAGCCGTCGAAGCCGATCCCGTCGGCGAACGCGCCCTCCAGCTCAGCGGGGGCGACCGCCACCGACTTCAGCGTGCCGAGCACGTCGGTAAACCAGAGCCGGACGAACCTGATGTCCCGCTCCTCCAGCGTGCGCAGTACGAACTCTTCCTGCCTGTCCACGGTAATCACCTTAAACGTTCTCTGGTGCCCGACCGTCCTGGTGCGAGTGTGCCTGGCCCGTGTTTCCGCACGGTTACAGGTGGCCCGGTCAGGGCTTGCGGGCTAGGGCGGTGTAGGTGGGAAGGTGACCCGGAGCTGTTTGCGGAGCGCCGGGGGACCACTGGCCCAGGGGGGTGATGCCGGGGGCGATCAGGTCCAGGCCGCGGAAGAACCTGGCGACTTCGGGTCTGGATCGAAGGGTGATCGCGGTGGCGGAGCGGGTGTTGTAGGTGCGGGTTGCGGCCGACTGCTGGTCCGGGTCGATGTCGCTGGAGGCATGGGAGATGGCCAGGTAGCTGCCGGAGGGGACGGCGGCCAAGTAGCGGGCGGTGAGCGAGTACGGGTCGTCGGAGTCCGGGATGAAGTGCAGGAGGCCGAGCATCATCACGGCCACGGGCTCGGCGAAGTCCAGGGTCGTGGCCGCCTCGGCGAGGACCTGGTCCGCGTCGCGCGCGTCGGCGGCGACGTAGGCGCACCGCCCGGCCGGAGCACTGCTCAGCAGCGCCCGGGCGTGCGACAGGACGATCGGATCGTTGTCGACGTAGACGATCCGCGACTGTGGCACCGCGCGCTGGGCCACCTGGTGGGTGTTGTTCGCCGTGGGCAAGCCGGTGCCGATGTCCAGGAACTGGCGAATGCCCAGGTCCGCGGCCAGGTGGTGGACGACGGTGGCGAGGAACAGGCGGACGCTGCGGGCGACCTGCGCCATGACCGGCATGACGGCGAGCACTTCCTCGGCGGCCTGCCGGTCGGCGGCGAAATTGTCCTTGCCGCCGAGCCAGTAGTTGTAAATGCGCGCCGGGTGCGCCACGCTCACGTCGAAGCCCCGAGCGCGCGGCTCGGGCTCCGTCATAGCCTCCGTCCGGCGCGGTCCGTCCATGCGGACACATCGTACGCGCAAGAGATGGCCCCTACGGCGGCACGCACGTGTCTCGGAGGTGATACCAGGTCTCGCTAGGCTGGAAGCGTGACGAAGCTGAGGATCGCGCTGGCCCAGGTCGATGCCACGGTCGGGGACCTGGACGGGAACGCTGAGCTGATCGTGGCCTGGACGCGGCGGGCCGCGGAGCGCGGGGCCCGGGTGGTGGTGTTTCCCGAGATGATGCTCACCGGTTACCCGGTGGAGGACCTCGCGCTGCGGGCGTCGTTCGTCGAGGCGTCCATCGCGACGCTGCACGCGGTGGCGGCCCGGCTCGAGGCCGAAGGGCTAGGCGGGATCGCCGTGGTGACGGGGTACCTGGACCGGCGGACCGACCTGGCGGCGCGCACCGGGCTGCCGGCCGGCGCGCCGCAGGACGCGGCCGCGCTGATCTACGGGGGACGGGTCGTCATCACCTCCGCCAAGCACCACCTGCCGAACTACGGGGTGTTCGACGAGTTCCGGTACTTCGTACCGGGCGACACGCTGCCGGTGTTCCGGCTGCCGGCGGCGGACGGCGAGAGCGTGGACGTGGCCATCGCGATCTGTGAGGACCTGTGGCAGGACGGCGGTCCGGTGGCGGTCTGCGCACGGGCCGGAGCGAGCCTGCTGCTGGTGCCGAACGCCTCGCCCTACGAGCGGGGCAAGGACGACGTGCGGCTGGATCTGGTGGTGCGGCGGGCCCGCGAGGCCCATGCCGCGCTCGCCTACGCCAATATGATCGGCGGGCAGGACGAGCTGGTCTTCGACGGCGACTCGATCCTGGTCGCCGCGGACGGCACGCTGGTGGCCCGCGGTCCGCAGTTCGAGGAGGCGCTCGTCGTCGCGGACCTGGACCTGCCGGCCGCGCCGTCCGGTGAGGTGCCGGGTGACCAGCCCGTGGACGCCGAAGACGGCACGGTGATCACGATCAAGCGGGTGACGCTAGCCGGCGCCGGCGCCGCGCCCGCTGACCGGCCGGAGGACACCGAGGGGCCGCTCTGGCCCCGGCTGTCTGATCCGGCCGAGGTGTACGCGGCGCTGGTCACCGGGGTCCGGGACTACGTGAACAAGAACGGATTCCGGTCGGCCATCCTGGCCCTGTCCGGCGGCATCGACTCGGCGCTGACGGCGACGATCGCCGTGGACGCGATCGGCGCGGACAACGTGCACGTGGTGCTGATGCCCAGCCGCTACTCCTCCGGGCACTCGGTCAGCGACGCCGAAGACCTGATCAAGCGGCAGGGCGTGCACTCGGCGATGATCCCGATCGCCTCGATAGTGGACGCCTTCGCAGCGGAGCTCACCGCGACCGGGTTTCCCGAGACGGGGCTGCCCGCGGAGAACCTGCAGGCCCGGGTGCGCGGCGTCGTGCTCATGGGGCTGTCCAACGCGGGCGGGCACCTGGTCCTCACCACGGGCAACAAGAGCGAGCTGGCGGCCGGCTACTCGACCCTGTACGGAGACTCGGCCGGCGGGTTCGCGCCGATCAAGGACGTGTTCAAGACCACGGTCTGGGAGCTGGCCCGATGGCGCAACGCCGAGGCGGCGCGGCGGGGGATGACTCCCCCGATCCCGGAGAACTCCATCACCAAGCCGCCCAGCGCCGAGCTCGCGCCGGGGCAGCTCGACACTGACTCGCTGCCGCCGTACGAGGTGCTCGACGCGCTGCTCGACGACTACGTGGAGAAGGACATGGGCAGCGCCGAGCTGGTCGCGGCGGGCCATGACCCGGCGCTGGTCGAGCGGGTCATCCGGCTGGTCGACACGGCCGAGTACAAGCGACGGCAGTACCCGCCCGGGCCGAAGATCAGCCAGAAGAACTTCGGCCGCGACCGGCGGCTGCCCATCACCAACCGCTGGCGCGAGCATTGCGGGCCCGCGTGACGCCGACGCTGGCCGTCATCTTTACCCCCGACCAGCCTCCGGAGCGCCTCGGCGCGGTTGCGTCGGCCGCCGATACGGCCGGGCTGGCACAGCTGTGGATCTGGGAGGACTGCTTCAAGGAAAGCGGCATCGCCACCGCTACCGCGATCCTAGCCACGACCAGCCGCGTCACGGTCGGGATCGGACTGCTCCCGGTGCCGCTGCGCAACGTCGCGCTGACCGCCATGGAGATCGCCACCATAGCCCGGCTGTTCCCCGGACGGCTGACCGTCGGCGTCGGGCACGGTGTGTTGGACTGGATGGGTCAGGTGGGCGCCAGGGTCGAATCGCCCATGACGCTGCTGCGCGAGTACACCGCCGCGCTGTACGCGCTGCTGCACGGGCAGACGGTGACGACGCACGGGCGGTATGTGCACCTGGAGGGAGTCGGCCTGGACTGGCCGCCCGCCGTCGTCCCGCCGCTGCTCGTGGGCGGCATCCGGCCGCGTACCGTGTCGCTGGCCGGTGAGCTCGCCGACGGGGTGATCATTCCGGGCGGCAACTCGCCGCAGGACGTCCGCGCCGCGGTCGGCCACTTCCGCGACGGCCGAGCAGCCCAGGCGGGCAGGCCCGCGGGCGGACGCGAGGATGTCGTGGTCTTCGTCAGCGTCTCGGCTGACAGTCCGGCGACGGACGTCGCGGCCGTGGTCGGCGAGTACGCCGCGGCTGGCGCCACCCACATCGCGGTCAATGCCGCCGAGGACGATGCCGACCTGGAGCGATTTGTCGCCTTCCTGGCCCGCGAGGTCGCCCCGCTGGTCAGCTGAACAGCAGGACCGCGTAGGCGGCGAGCCAGTGGGTGACCATGTAGTCGTCGGCGACCACGTGCGGCAGGGCCGCCTCGGCGTGCGTGCGCGCGGCGGCCACGCAGACCGGGACGCGCGGATCGCCAGCGGGCAGGGTCTCGGCCAGCCGCCGCCAGCACCAGGCCCGGCTGAGGTTGAGGCCGTGCAGGTGCGCGATCTGCCCGTCGCTGGAGTCCGAGACGACCGCGGGAGTGAACAAGGCGGTCGGCTCCCCCGCCGCGAGGCCCGGCAGGAACGCCCCGAGCCAGCCGCTGAACTCGCCGGCCGGCAGCAGCCGGGTCATCAGCTCGGCCTCGGTCAGCGCGGGCGAGAGGAAGTCGTGGCCGGACGGCTCCCAGCCGCCCGGGTAGCCGGCGTCGGCGGCGTACCACCGGTGCGCGGCCTGCTCGATGGCCCGGGCCAGCTCCGGCCGTCCCGCGTCGGCCAGCATCCGCGCGTAGGGCAGGGCCCGCGACAGGGCGAACGAGCTGTTGGCGTGCACTCCGACCCGGATCGGGTAGGTGGCCTTGGGCAGCCAGCCGAGGAAGTTGGCGGTCACCGCGGAGGCCAGCGGCTCCATGGCCGCGGCCCACCGCCGGGCGTCCGCGTCGCCGGGCCAGGTGGCCAGCTCATGCATCAGGGTCAGCGCCCAGCCCCAGCCGTACTGCCGCAGCCCGGTTCCGCTCAGCTGGGCGTACTCGGCCTCTTGGGCCAGGCCTTGCGGGGTGAACTGGGTGTCGAGCGCGGACCTGATCTCGGCCCCCGGCCCCGCGTCGTCGGCCACCCGAAGCAGCCTGACCAGGACCCAGTGCATCTCGACGCACGAGTGCCAGTCGAAGCTGCCGTAGAACACCGGGGTCCGGTCCCGGGGTCGGGACGGGAACTGGCCCGGCGCGGTCACTAGCGCCGAGACCAGGGTAGGGAACTCCTGGGTGATGTTCTGCAGCGCCAGCCGGGCGTACCCGAAGGCCTCGGGCCGCAGCCGGTCCAGCCATTCCGCGGCGAGATCCACGGTCGGCAGCCTAGTGCAGGGGTCAGCCGCGGGCCGACAAGCCCAGCAGCAGCCCGTCCACCAGGCGGGCCGCGAAGTCGCCGTCGAACGTGCCGTCCGGGTTCTTTTCGTGCGCCATGATCGCGCCGGTCAAGGTGAGCATGGCGATCTCGATGTCGGTGCCGGGGCGCAGTTCGCCGGTCTGGACGCCATGACGGATGACCGTCCGCATGGCCTCGCGCCGCGGCTCGACCACCGTTTCCTTGTACCGGGCCATCAGCCGCGGGTACTTCTCCCCTTCGCCGAGCAGCAGCGCGTATCGCCGCGCCTTCCTCGGGTCGGCCTTGTCCGCGCACATCACCTCGACCATCGCGAGCAGGTCGTCGCGGACCGAGACGCCCTTGGGCTCGGGAAACGGGGACTTCAGCGAGCCGAACGCGGCGAGCAGCAGCTCCTCTTTGTTCGGCCAGCGGCGGTAGATGGTGGCCTTGCCGACCCCGGCCCGGGCCGCGACGGCCTCGACGCACACGCCCTCGAAACCCTGCTCGGCGAACAGGTCGAGCGTGGCCTCGATGATCGCCTGCTCGGCCTGCTCGCTGCGCGGACGGCCGGGCCGGCGGTTGGCCGGCCCGGCTTCCGTGTCAGTATTTTTCGTGCCCGGGCCAGCCCCCTGATCCAGGATCACGGGCTGCATGGATGCTCATCCCTCTCGGTCAGCGGTGTTGAGCATGTTCTGTTCCATTATGGCCAGCTCGGACTCATATGCGTCCTCGCTCGGCGCCGCGATCTCGGCCACCGGACGCGGCTTGCCGGGCATCCAGCGCAGCACCACGAACCCGCCCGCCAGCGCGACCAGGGCCGCAATCAGCGTGGTGACGCGCATGGCGTCGACGAACGCGGCGTTCGCGGGAGCCAGCAGCGAGCGCCCGGCCGGGCCCAGCTGCTGGGCCACGGCCTGGGTGGCGGTGATCGACGAGGACGCCGCTCCCCGCGCCGCGGCGGGCAGCCCGGCCAGTGCCGGGGCCAGCGCGTTCCGGTAGAAGTCGGCCAGGATCGAGCCGAGGATCGCGACGCTGAGCGCGACCGCCACCTGCCGGGCGGTGTTGGTGAGCGCCGAACCTGACCCGGCCCGCTCGCGCGGGAGCACGTCCATGACGGCCGCGGTGGCGGCCGGCATGCTGAGTCCGATCGCCGCGCCCTGGATGCCGAACAGCACCCCGAGCAGCCAGATCGGCGAGGCGGTGCCGAGGGTGGCGTAGCCCGCAATGGCGGCGGCCATCACGAACATGCCCGTCGTGCCGACCGCCTTGGCCCCGTAGCGCTGGACCAGGCGGGCGCTGCGCGGCGACATCAGCAGTTGCCCGGCCGCGAACGGCACGGTCAGCAGGCCCGCGTCCAGCGGCGTGTAACCCCGGACGTTCTGCAGGTAGAAGCTGGTGAAGAAGAAGACGCCGCCCATACCGAAGAACACCAGGCCGAGGGCGCCGACCGAGGCGGACAGCCGCCGGTCGCGGAATAGCCGCACGTCCAGCGACGGGTGCTGGATCCGCGCCTCGTAGGCGACGAAGGCCGCGAGGATCACCAGGCCACCGACGATCGGGCCGAGCACCCCAAGGCTCAGCCACGAGTCACCGTCGCCGCCCTGGACGATCCCGAACACCAGCGACACCAGGCCCGCGATGGACAGCAGCACGCCCACGTAGTCGATCCCGCCGGCCTGGCGGTTGCGCGACTCCGGGACCAAGATCGCGACGGCGATGGCGCCAAGGGCGGTCACCGGCACGTTGATCAGGAAGACCGAGCCCCACCAGAAGTGGTCGAGCAGCAGGCCGCCCAGGACGGGGCCGGTCGCGATACCGAGGCCGACCGCCATGGCCCACAGGCCAATCGCCCGCGGCCGTTCGGCGGGCTCGAAGACGTTCGAGATGATGGACAGGGTCTGCGGCATGACCGCGGCCCCGCCCAGGCCCATTGCGGCCCGCGCGAAGATCAGCTGCTCGGGCGTCCGTGAGTAGGCCGACAGCAGCGAGGCGATGCCGAACAGCGCGAGCCCGATCATGAGCATGCGCTTACGGCCGATCTTGTCGCCGACCACGCCGAACGTGAACAGCAGGCCGGCGAAGAACAGGGTGTAGGAGTTGATCGCCCATTCGAGCTGGCTCTGACTCGCGCCGAGGCCCCCGTGTGGCTCGGCGATAGTCTTCAGCGCGACGTTGAGCACCGTGTTGTCGATGACAATGGCGAGCAGCCCGACGATCAGCACGCTGAGGATGAGCCAGCGGCGACGGTAAATCGTCTGCGTGTCCATGTGTCCCTTCCGGATCACTTGGTGTGTTGCTCCCGAGGGCTAGCCCCGGGAAGTCGGAGCGCGGAACCGGGAAGGCCGGGGACCATCGGTGTGTTGCCATGGTCGCGGCCTTCAGGGACCGCCGCTATCGATACGGAACGGTCTCGTATCGGAATATATTTCCGCGCTACGGTCCCTGTGATCTACGCCACATACAGGTTCGGCCGCCGGGACGGCTAGGGGACGATGTCGGCCTGGCGGAGCACGCCGGAGGCCGGGTCGACGACCAGCGCCAGGAAGAGCGTGGCGTGCTCACCGACTAGTTCGACCACGACCGAGGCGGCGCCGTCGCCGGCCCGGTACGCACCGAGGCGGCCTGGGCCGGACCAGACCGCGGCCATCCGCAGGCGGCGAGCCAGCAGGCCGGCGTCTACCGTCTCGGCGACCGGGATGGCGTCCGGCCAGTCGCGGTCGGTGCCGTTCAGCCAGGCCACGAGCGCGGCCAGCGTGTCACCCAGCGGAGAGCCCGCCGCGGGCGGCACGGCCAGCGTCAGGGACTGCACGCGGGGCGGTAGTTCCGGATTGAGCTGGATCTGGGCCTGGACCACGCCGCGCTCCCCCGCCAGCCACCACCGGCAGTGGGCGGGCGTGTCGAACTCGGGGGGGCGGCCGCCATCGTCGCCGAAGCCCCCGATGCGCTCCCGGATGATCGCGATGACCTGTTGCCGTTCGTCAAACGGCGCGTCCTGCGCCACGTTGGGCGAGAACAGCCGGGCCGCCTGCGTATCGTCCCAGGACTGCAGCAGGCTGCTCACCGCCTCCCGCGCGGCCAGCGTCTCCGGCCAGGGCCCGGGCCCGTGATGCTCCGCGGGGGCGAGCGCGACGCTGTAGCCATACCCGGGCGGCTCACGGTGCCGCAGCGCTACGTCCAGCAGCCGGGTGGTCAGCGTCATCATGCCGGCGTAGGTGCTGTTGCCGAGCGCGATGACGCCGGTGCCCGAGGCCGGATGCCAGCGCATGTTGCTGCCGAACCCCGGGTACCCGCCGCTGTGGCTGACGATCCGGCCGAACGCCGGGTGATGCTCCACGAACAGCCCGAACCCGTAGGCCGACAGCGCGGGCGCTGCATCGCCGGGGAAGGCGGCCGGCTTGTCCCAGCCGGTCAGCACCTGCGGCAGCTGCATCTCCCGCCGGGTGGCGCGTCGCACCGGATGGGCACCGCCGGCCTCGGGCTCACCCGGCGGGAACGCGGCGGCGAAGCCGGTCACCCAGCGGGCGAGATCCGTCACGCAGCTGAAGATCCCGCCCATCGGGGCGAACGCGCCGGCCACGTCGAACGCCACCTCCGCCCAGCCGTCGGGAGTGCGCCGGTACCCCCGAGCGATGCCCCCGGGCCCGGTGCCCAGCAGACCGGGGGTCTCGAACTCCTCCGCCTCGTACCCGGTGCGCATCATGGCGAGCGGGTGAAGCAGGCGACGGCGGATGTAGTCCGGGTACGCCGCGCCCGTGACGGTGGTGATGACCCGGCCCAGGACGGCGTAACCGAGGTTGGAGTACTCGAACCGGGTACCCGGCGACCAGTTGAAGCGCACGCCGCCAGCCAGGAAACGGGCGAAGTCCTCCAGCGGCAGGCCCTGCTGCCGGTCGCCCCACGGGTCGTCGGTCGGGAAGCCGGCCGTCATGGTGAGCAGGTGCCGGATCGACACGCGGGCCGAGTCCGGCGTCACCGACGGCCAGCCGCGCAGCTCCGGGACGTACTCCTCGGCCGCGTCGTCGAGCTTCAGCGCGCCGTCGTCACGCAGCGCAAGGATGGCGGACGCGGTGAAGCTCTTGGTCATCGAGGCGATCCGGAAGACCGTGCCGGCGTCCGGCGGCGGCCCGCCGAGGACCCGCTGGCCGAGCCCGGCCGCGTGCACCAGCTCGCCGTCCAGCACGATCCCGTAGGCCAGCCCGGGCTGCCCACCGCGCTGCTGATAGCTCGCCGCCAGCTGGTCCACGTCCGCGAAATCGATCATCGTCCCAGTCTTCCAGAACCGGTTGGCTCTACCACCGCACCCTGCGCGCATGCGATTATTGACCACGTCCGGGTACGCCGCGAGGGCGACACGAGACTTGGAGGCTGGCGACTGTGTCACACGACATTGCTGCATCCGTGGCCGCGACAGGACAGCGGACCACTCCCGAGCCACTAAGTGGCGGGACACTGTACGGCGGGACTGGCCCGGGCCGCCGGGTGACCGTCCGCGATATCGCCGCGGCCAAGGCTCGCGGCGAGAAGTGGCCGATGCTCACCGCATACGACGCGCTCACCGCCGGGATCTTCGACCGGGCCGGGATCCCGGTGCTGCTGGTCGGCGACTCGGCGGCGATGGTGGTCTACGGTCACGACACCACGATCCCGGTCACCGTGGATGACCTGATCCCGCTGACCGCCGCCGTGGTGCGCGGCACCAGCCGGGCGCTGGTCGTGGCCGACCTGCCGTTCGGTTCCTACCAGGCCTCCTCAGGTGCGGCCCTGGCCGCCGCGACCCGTTTCCTGAAGGAGACCGGCGCGCACGCGGTCAAGCTCGAAGGCGGGCAGCGAGTCGCGCACCAGGTCGAGGAGCTGGTCGCGGCCGGCATCCCGGTCATGGCGCACCTCGGCCTGACTCCGCAGTCGGTCAACGCCTTCGGCGGCTACCGGGTCCAGGGCCGCGGCGAGGACGGGGAGCGCCTGCTGCACGACGCCAAGGTCCTGCAGGCGGCCGGCGCGTTCGCCGTGGTGCTCGAGTGTGTCCCGGCCTCGCTGGCCGCCCAGGTGACCGAGGCCCTCACCATTCCCACCGTCGGCATCGGGGCGGGCCCCGCCTGCGACGCCCAGGTGCTGGTCTGGCAGGACATGGCGGGCCTGTCCCCCCGTACCGCCAAGTTCGTCAAGAAGTACGCCGACCTGGCCAGCATCCTCGGCCAGGCCGCGACCGCGTTCGCCGAGGACGTCACCTCGGGTGCCTTCCCGGACGAGGAGCACTCCTACCGCTGAGGCTGAGCCACCAGCTCGACCTCGAACCCGTCGGTGTTGGCCAGGTAGGCGGCGTAGTGATTCGGGCCGCCCGCGTACGGGTGCGTCTCGGGGAACAGCAGCGTCCAGCCGCGGTCCGAGCCCGCGGCGGCCAGGGCGTCGACGGCATCACGCGGGCCGGCGTGGAACGCGAGGTGGTTCAGCCCGGGCCGCAGCCGGTCGTGGTGGCTGGCGGCCAGCGCAGGTGACTGCTCGACGACGAGGTAGGTCCCGCCCAGACGCCAGCTGGTCCCTGCGTCCCAGTCCTGGAACGGCTCGTAGCCGAGCTGGCCGAGCAGCCAGCCCCACTCCCGGCGGGCCCGGGTCAGGTCGGGCACCCACAGCTCGACGTGATGCAGGCTGCCGGGAGTCATGCCGCGGTCAGCACGACGTGGCGGAGGGCGCCGGTCAGCTCGGGCAGGACGGGGATCAGCCCGGCGGGCCGGAAGTCGACGGAGCCGAGCTCGCGGACCGGCACCCAGCGGAACCGGTGGCCGGACTCGATGCCGCCGTACAGGTCGTCGGGCGCCAGCGCGGCGGGCCAGGTGAGCCGGTAGTACAGGCCGATCTCATGCTGGAGCGACCCCTTGCGGAAGACGTTCTCCACGATCAGCGCCAGCGGCCCGGGCGGCAGTTCATGCCCGAGTTCCTCGGCCAGCTCACGGACCAAGGCCACGTCGCTGGGTTCGCCGAAGCGGACCCGCCCGCCGGGCAGGAACCAGTAGTCAAGGCCGTCAACGGTACACAGCAAGATCTGGTCGCCGCGGACGATGACGGCCGCGACCCGCAGGTTGAACGTCCCCGCCGGGCCGCTAAAGGAAATGTCGGATGCGGTACTCACGGGTCCATCCTTCCGCCTCCGGCGCCCGGAGCGTCATGAATCCGGGGTCGGGGGTGGCGCGTCGTGCGACGATCGTTACCTGAGTAGCGCACGAGCCGGAGAGAGAATGCGGAAAGGGGCGGCAATGGAGCCGATGCCTGAGGACTGGGACAGGGCCGTCGCGGTGGTGGCGCACCCCGACGATCTGGAGTACGGCGTGGCCTCCGCCATTGCCCGCTGGACCGGGCAGGGGAAGCAGATAAGTTACCTGCTAGTCACCAAGGGCGAGGCTGGCATCGCGGGCATGCCCCCGGACCAGGTCCGGCCGCTGCGGATGGAGGAGGAGCGGCGCAGCGCGGCTGTGGTGGGCGTGAGCAGGGTGATGTTCCTTGACCATCCCGACGGACTGGTGGAGTACGGGGTGCCGCTGCGGCGTGATCTGGCCACCGTGTTCCGGACGCTGGATCCCCAGGTCGTCATCACCACCAGCTTCGACCTCACCTGGGGCGACGAGGGTCCGGTCAACCACGCCGACCATCGCGCCGTCGGGCTGGCCGTGCTGGATGCCTGCCGGGACGCCGCGAACGGGTGGGTCTTCCCCGAGGCCGGGCCGCCGTGCACCGGCATCCGGGACGCCTACGTGGCCACGACGGGCAACCCGACTCACTTCGCGGATGTGACCGCCGCCATCGATGCCGGTATCGCGTCGCTGCGCGAACACCAGGCCTATATCGACGGCCTCGGCGGCGAGTTCGATCCCGACGAGTTCCTGCGGAACTTGGCTGGCTACGTCGGACTTGGGGCCGGGTGTGAATACGCCGTCGCTTTCCACCGTTACCCGATGGGCTAGACATTAAAACGAGGCCCCCTCCATGTATGAGATGGAGGGAGCCTCGTCGGCACCGCGGCGCCAGCGCGACCAGTCACCCGGCCGTTCTGGCTCTACGGGCCACCCGCTAGGGCTAGGCACCGGCACGAAGGACCGATTTCTCGGTCTTCCCGCCTCTCGGAGTTTCCCCCGGGTGGTGCCCGTTTCCAACGGTGAAAGTATTTCTATCGCGTCGGCCAGCGCGGCGCAAGAGCTTTTGGCCGGCTATTTTCACTCTTTTGGGTATCCACATTATCTCCACAGATAGCGGGCAGTTTTCCGCAGGTGGCGGTCGTTATCCACGGAATTATTCACAACCTATCCACAGATTACCGGGGGTAACTCGGGAAGTACCTAAATAGCGGCCGCCGACATTATGGTCAGGCGCGGCCGCGGCTCCAGCGCGGCTTGCGCTTGTCCAGGAACGCCCGCATCCCCTCGCGCGCGTCTGGGAGTTGGCTGGTCGCGGCCATGACCTCGATGGCGTAGGCGTAGGCCTTCGGCTGGTCCAGGTCGATCTGGGCGTACAGCGCTTGCTTGCCGATGCCCTTGCTGTCCACCGACCCGCGGGTGACCCGTTCCAGGAGATCCTGGACGGCGCTGTCGAGCTGTGCGGCCGGCACGACCCGGTTGACCAGCCCCCAGTCCAGCGCGGTGCGGGCGTCGATGACGTCGCCCGACATGGCCATCTCCGCGGCCCGCTTGCGGCCGACGTTCCGGGCGATGGCCACCATCGGGGTGTGGCAGAACCAGCCGCCCTTGCCGCCGGGCGCGGCGAAGCCGGCCTCTTCGCTAGCCACGGCCAGGTCGGTGCTGGCCACCAGCTGGCAGCCGGCCGCCGTGGCCAGTCCGTGCACACGGGCCACGACCGGCTGGGGCACCTGCTGGATCAGCGTCATCAGCTCGGTGCAGGTCGTCAGCAGCGACCGGACGCCGAGCAGGTCACCCTCGACGACATCGGCAAAGTCGTGCCCGGCGCTGAATACCGGCCCGCGGCCGGCCAGCACGATGCCCAGGGCGTCGCTGTTCCCGACCTCGGCGAACGCGGCGATCAGCTCGCGCATGTGCTCCAGCGACAGGGCATTGCGCCGCTGCGGCCGGTTCATCGTGATGGTGGCGAACTCGCCGGACCGCTCAACCAGGATGTGCTCGAACTCCATTCCTCAAGCGTAGCCCGAGGGGTGCAGGGGGTCGTCCCCCCGCGAGCCAACACCGACTACGTCGGACCTCGGTTAGGCGATCGCGTCGGCGAGCAGCGATATCTGGTCGAGGCGGGAACTGGTGGGGACGAAGATGATCTCGTCGCAGCCGCTGGCTTCGAACGCCGCGGCGTAGCCCTTGACCATCTCCGGGCTGACCGCCGCGCCCGCCGCGATCTGGCTGGCGAACTCGCCGAGCCAGCCGTAGTAGTGCAGGAGGTAGCCGTCCGCCTGGCTGCGGGCTTCGGGGCCAAGCCCGAAGTAGGCCAGGGTGAGCTTACGCGGCCGGCCCGGACGCCCCGCGTCCTGCCAGGCCTTATCCACGCCCGCCGCGGCCTGGGCGAACATGTCGGGCGTGCCGCCGCCCATGATCCAGCCGTCGGCCAGCTGGGCGACCCGGCGGAAGGTGGCCTCGCTCGCGCCGCCGAGGATAATCTGCGGGCCGCCGGGCTGGACGGGCTCGGGCCCGATCCCGCCGGCGTAGCCGAACTCCTCGCCGGACCAGACCCGCTTCATCATGGCGATCTGCTCTTCCAGCCGCTGTCCGCGGCCCTGGGTGCTTACCCCGCTGGCCGCGAAGTCGTCCTCCCGGCCGCCCAGGCCCAGCCCGAGTACCAGGCGCCCGCCGGAGAGGCGGTCGAGCGAGGCCGCCTGCTTGGCGAACAACGCGGAGTTCGTGTAGAGCGGCGCGAGCAGGACGCCCGTGGTCAGCCGGATCTGGCTGGTGACCGCGGCGGCGGCGCTGAGCGCGGTCAACTCCTCGTAGTTCGGGTACACGAGCCGGCCGATCGTGCCCAGGGTGCTGAACCCAGCTTCCTCGGCAAGCCTGGCCCAGTCGATGAGCGTCCGGCCTTCGGTGCCGGCGACCGTGTTGGGCAGGCCGATTCCTATTTCCACGCCAAACCTCCGCAGGCTTGTCCTGTTTCGCCGTCGAGTCGGACAGCATCGAGATAATCCAAGCACTGTGGCCGGGTCCGGGTGCGGGCGACCCGCTACTTGACGAGCAGGATGATGCCGGCGACCAGCGCCAGGGCGGCGATCGTGCCGGTTACCCGGCGGCCATACGGCCACACCCGCGGCTCGGCCCGCAGGCCGAGGATGAACTGCCGGGCCAGGGTATAAGCGGCCAGCCCGACGACGGCTACGGGACCGGACCGCGCGAGCCCGTCGACGAGCACGACGATCAGGACCGCTCCCCCGCTGATCAGCGCGGACAGCGCCTCCAGCAGCTGGGCGGGCGCTCGGCGGCAACCCAGCCGCCGGTCCGAGGACCAGACGCCCCAGCGGGCCGCGGTGGGCCGCCCGGTACAGCAGCCGGCCCAGAAGCATCCCGGCCGGCCGATGGCCATGCCGATAAGCAGGGCGGGCGCGGCCGCGGCCAGGTAGGCCCCGGCGGGGATGCCCGGCCCCGCGAGCGCGGCCGCGGCGACCACCACGGCCGCCCCGGCCACGAAGCCCTGGATGCACCAGCCGTCGAACTTCTTGCCGCGGTGTACCGCGACGTACCAGCTCTTGCCGCCGATCACGCCCGCCACAATCGCGATCACCGAGAAGAGCATCGGGCGGAACAGAGAGTAGTGGCCGTGGCTCAAGAGCAGCGCTTCCACACCCAGGCCGACCAGGACGCCCAGGCCGACCAGGGGTGCGTAGGCGAACCGGACGACCCCGGGCACCTTGCTGCGCAGCAGCGACGAGGTATGGACGGCGGCGGGGGCCTCCGCCGGGACCCCGACCCGCCGGGGCGGGGGCACCCGGTACGAAGCGGCCGGGTCGTGCCCGGGCGGCGGGTAGGTCCGGTAGGGGCGGCCGCCGTCCCGCGCGACCGACCGTGCGGTCACCGTCCACTCGCCCGGGTTGATCCCGCGGACCTCGGCGGTGATGGCCACCGGCCCGCTGCCCGGGATGATCCCGTCGACGGTTTCCTCCTGCCAGAAGGAGTCGCGGGGCTCGGGCTTGCCGGTCACGTCGGTCCGGCGGCCGGAGAAGCGGACCGTCGCGCTGAACGGCTCACCGGACTCGCCGGGGTCAAGCCAGTAGGTCGGGGTGAGCAGTTTCTCGACGGCTTTCGCGGCCCACTCGGGCACGTCGTCCGCGGGGTCTGCGGGCGGCGTCTCGGGTTGGGCGGCCACCGGGGGCTGCTCAGCCTCGGCCAGGCGGGCCCGGGAGTCCCTGGCCGGTACCAGGCCCGCGGGCAGGTTCTGGGCCGGAGCCGGGATCGGGGGTGCCTTCTTGGCTGAGGTCAGGCCGGGCGGGAGGTTCTGAACCTGTGCCGTCGCGGGGGGAAGGCCGGCCGGGTCGACGGCGCGCCGGGGCCGCGGCTGAGCCGCCCGGCCTGCGGGGCTTCCGCGCCGGCTGCTCTTCTTATTCTTCTTCGTCGGCGGCATCGTGTTCCTTCCCCGGCTGGCATCACATCGTTGCCACCCAGACCGGCCGAATGCTGGACGGCTCGTTGCGTGCGGATGATGTCTCGATGAAGACCACGCGGTACCGGCGTGAACACCCTGGGCTGACTGCGGCTAGCGCCCATTTTATCGGTTTGGCCGGGGCACGGGCGCTGGCGGTGTCCGGAGGGCGGGCTCCACGGTCGTTCGGTAAAAGAGCTTTAGATGTCGGTGATCCGGATTCCGGCGTGCGCCTTGTAGCGGCGGTTGATGGAGACCAGGTTGGCGGTGAGAGCTTCGATCTGAGCGCAGTTGCGCAGGCGCCCCGCGTACACGCCGCGCACGCCGGGGATCCGGGCGGCCAGAGCCTGGACCAGGTTGGTGGCGGTGCGGTCATCGCCGAGCACCAGCACGTCCAGGTCGATGCTCTCCACCTCCGGGTCGAGCAGCAGGACCGCCGACACGTGGTGGAACGCCCCGACCACCCGGCTGTCCGGGAGCAGCGCGGCGGCCTGCTCGGCGGCGCTGCCCTCCGGGACGGGCAGCGGGTAGGCGCCGCGGTCGTCGAAGCCCAGCGGGTTGACGCAGTCGACCACGATCTTGCCGGCCAGTTCGGGCGCGAGCGGGGCCAGCAGCTCACCGTGGCCCTCAAAGGGAATCGCGGCGATCACCACGCTGGCTTCGCGGGCCGCGTCGCGGTTGGCCATGCCCTGGACGTGGTGGCCGAGCAGGCTGGCCACGCTCTGGGCCCGCTCCTCGTTGCGGGAGCCGATGATTACCGGGTGCCCGGCCCGCGCGAACCTGAAGGCCAGGCCGCGGCCCTGGTCGCCGGTTCCGCCGAGGATCCCGATGACCAGGCCGTCAACGGACGGGGCTTCGCGCTCAGTCATGGATCGATACTGCCAGACCTGTCGATCCGCCCGACGCGCGGGACCTAGCCCGGCACGGGTCCGTTACCTGCGCCTTCGGTCGAATCGCAACCCTGCGTGCCGATATGGCTGCGCGCAAGTACCTTGAGGAGGCACCATAGATACGTGGACGCCAACCAAGTGGCCACTCTCCGTGCGCTGCTCGCCCCTACGGGATGGCTCGACCGGACCCGTGCCTTCGCGCGCGGGCTGCGGAAGGCGACCCGCACGCCGGGAGGACTGCTGCTGGTCGGTCCGCCCGCCGAAGAACCCTGGCACCTCACCGCACACCTGGATGAGGAAAGCCGGCTGTCCGGGATCCCCGAGCTGATGCCCACGCTGGTGCGCTGGGAGGTTCCGCCGGGCGCGCCGCCGCACCTGCGGGTCGGCCTGGAGCGGCTGGAGGCGGCCCAGCGGGGCGAGACGGTGTTCGTCGTGACCGCGGCCACCGCGCCGGTTCCGTTGCTGGAGCGGGTCAGCGACGCGCGGCGAGACGGGGCGACGATCTTCGCGCTCGACCAGGGTGATCCGGAGCTTGACGCGCTGGCCCACGAGGCGATGACGATCGCGCCAGGCCCGGGCGTGCCCGCGATGATGTCGTTCGGGGCCGCTCAGCACCTGGTCAGCGCGGCCTGCGGCGAGCTGGACCGGAACGAGGAGTTCGGAGTGGCCAGCGGAGACGGGCGCGTCGAGCGGCCGGGCACCACCGGCTACCAGCGGTACCGGCCGGGCGTGCGCGGGCTGAGGGACCGGGTGGCGCACCTGCTGGACGTGGTCAGCGGGCCGCCGTCCTAGCAGGCTCCGCCTAGCGGATTTCGCTGGTCAGGCGTCCAGGGTCAGGACCATGGTGGGGCGCTCGATGATGTGGTCGGGGCGCAGCGGGCGCACGGCGGTGCCGATGGCGAAGAACTCGGTGGTGTGCGAGCCCCAGGTGTGGCTGTGCTGGCGCAGCTGGACGCCCACAATGCCCTCGGCGTGCAGGGCCTCGGCCTCGGCCTGCATCCGGCTCATGGCCAGCTCGCGGGCGTCGTAGAGGGCCTGGGTGAACTGCTCGATCTCCACGTTGCGGCCGATGTTGCCCATCTTGGCGCCGATCTTCTGGTGCGCGATGTGGTACACGCACGTGCCCATCACCATGCCGAGCGGCGCGTAGCCGGCCCGGATCAGCGTCCAGAAGTCCTGGCCGGATAGGTCCGAGGTGAACGGCTGGTTCTTGTTGTTGCGCCAGTTGTCGACGCCGCCGCCGCCGGCGCCCTCCTCGGCCTTGACCGCCGTGCCGACCGCGATGAACTCGGCGATGTCGGCGCCGAACTCCTTCAGCTCCACGTCTAGCCGGACGCCGACGATCCCGTCGGCGCGCAGCGCGTCGGCCTCGGCCTCCATCCGGGTCATGGCCAGCTCGCGGGCGTGGTACATGGCCTGGGACAGCACGTCGAGCTCCTGGTTGCGGCCCCACCGGCCGACCTGCAGCCCGACGTGGTAGATCGAGCTGCCGAGCACCAGGCCGAGCGGCCGGAACCCGGCCTCCCGGACCAGCAGGAACTCGTTGACCGACAGGTCGGAGGTGAAGATCGAGCCGGCCTTGCCGGGCTGCAGCTCGGCCAGGCGGCGCATGGCATCCTGCGGGACCCCGGCGGCATCCAACTCCGCGGTGATGTTGCCTTGGTCGGTCATGCTCTCTCCTATATCCGAATTCTGGCGGCCTGGCGGCGCTGGGGGTCGAGGGACATGATGGCCAGCGTCGGGCCGACGTGCTGCTGTTCCGAGTGCGAGAACCTGGCGATCGCGGTGCCGATGGTGGTGGCCTCCACGATGTGGTCGCGGCGGCCCTCCATGGCCGGACATTCTCGTTCCCGTACCCGCATGTCCATGGTGGCGATCACCACGCCCTCGCCGCCGAGCCGCCGGACGTCGCGTTCCAGCTGCACCCGGGCGTCGTGCCGGGCGTCGTTGACCAGCTCGGTGTAGCCGCTGACCTCGGCGTTCCCGGATCCCCACCGCGTCTGGCCGACGGTCAGCCAGTCGTCGTGCCGGGAGCCGATCGAGATCCCGAGCGCGAGGCCGGCGGGTACCCAGCCCTTCATGATCAGCTTGGCGAAATCCTGCCCGGAAAGGTCGGAGGTGAAGGGCGCCCGGCGGCGGCCAGCGGAGTCCTTGTTCCAGTTGGCCAGGGGCGGCACCCCGGGCGCGCGGATGGCGGTGCCGATGGCCTTGAACTCCAGTCCGCCGGCCGGGAACGCCCCGATGGTCAGCAGGACGCCGACCACGCCGTGCCCGCCGAGTTGGTCGCACTCGGTGGTCATCCGGTCGAGGGCCTTGTGCCGCGCCTCGTACATGGTCTTGACCAGCGGGGCGAACGACCCGAAGCCGCCCTGGCTGGAGACCTGGGTGACGGTACGGGCGGGGGCCCCGTAACCCCAGGATCCCCAGGCGCCCGGGCAGTTATAGCCGCCGGTGTAGCCGATGTTGTACACGGCAGCGCCGAGCACCTGGCCGACCGGCTCGAAGCCGACGCTGCGGATCGCGGCGAACTCGTCCGAGGTCAGCGCGGAGCCCCACGTGCCGCTACGCCGGATTTCCTGCATCCGGGCCTGGGCCGCGGGAGGCAGCTGTTCGCTCACCCCCCCAGCTTAGTCCCGGGAATCCCATTCCTCGTTCCTGCGCTGGACGGTTTCCAGCGCGGCGGCCGCGGCCTCCGGGGTGGGGAAGGGACCCAGCCGGTCCTTGCCCGGGGTGGGGCCGTCGTCGTCTTCCACGGTGTGGCGGGTAAGGCTCCACCACCATCGCTTGTCGTTGTCCATGCACATTAGACTCGCAAAGCATGGCGACAGTGCTTCATCCGGGCCGGCTTTCACCCACCCGCCAGGTTCCCGCGGACATCACGCGGCCGGAGTACGTGGGCAAGAAGCGCCCCAGGACCGGCGAGCCGGACGTCAAGACGCCCGAGATCATCGAGCAGATGCGGGTGGCCGGCAAGCTGGCCGCCCAGGCGCTGGCGGCGGTCGGCGAGGCGGTGGCCCCGGGCGTAACGACCGATCACCTGGACCAGGTGGGCCACGATTTCCTGGTCAGCCACGGCGCCTACCCCAGCACGCTCGGGTACCGCGGCTACCCGAAGTCGCTGTGCACCTCGCTGAACGAGGTGATCTGCCACGGGATCCCCGACGACACGCTGATCAACGACGGTGACATCGTCAACGTTGACATCACCGCGTACATCGGCGGCGTGCACGGGGACACCAACGCGACCTTCCTGGCCGGTGAGGTCGACGAGGAGTCCCGCCTGCTGGTCGAGCGGACGCACGAGGCGATGATGCGGGGCATCCGCGCCGTGGCGCCGGGCCGCCCGCTGAACGCGGTCGGCCGGGTGATCGAGTCCTACGCCCGGCGGTTCGGCTACGGGGTGGTGCGAGACTTCACCGGGCACGGGATCGGCCGGACGTTCCATTCGGGGCTGATCGTGCCGCACTACGACGACCCGCACAGCGACGTGATCATGGAACCGGGGATGACGTTCACCATCGAGCCCATGCTCACCCTGGGCACGATCGACTACGACGTCTGGCCGGACGGCTGGACGGCGGTGACCAAGGACCGGCGGCGCACGGCGCAGTTCGAGCACACCATCTTGGTTACCGAGGACGGCCACGAGATCTTGACGCTGCCGTTATATGGGTGATTTCGCGTTCGACGCGGACACCCGGGTTGTCGCGCGCGGGGCTTCCGGGGCTTCCGGCGGCGGGGAGTTCGCGGCGGAGCTGACCAGGCGGTGGGACGGGACCAACGGCGCGGTCAACGGCGGTTACATGCTGGCCACGTGCCTGCGGGCGCTCGCAGTGGCGATGCCGTTCCCGGACCCGATCGTGATCTCCGGCTTCTTCCTGCGGCCCGGCACGGCCGGGCCGGCCCTGATCCGCACGTCCCTGGTGCGCAGCGGGCGGACGACGGCGTTCGGCGAGGCGGTGCTGTCGCAGCAGGGCAAGGAGACGGTCCGGGCCACGGCGGCGTTCGTCAAGCTCGGCGCCTGCGGGCCGGCCTTCACCGCGGGCGCGCCGCCGGACCTGCCGCCGCCAGCGGAATGCGTGGGCGTGCCAGTCGGGTCGTTCGGCGTGGCCACGATCGCCGAGCGCGTCGAGTTCCGCTCTGCATCACTGCCGGGCTGGTTTCTCGGCCAGCCGACCGGGCGCCCGGCCAGCGAGTTCTGGATGCGGTTCACCGACGGCCGGGAGGCCGACCTCTACTCGTTGCCGCTGCTGGTCGACTCGACCGCGCCGTCGGTGCTCGAGCTCGGCGTGACGTCGACCACCGTGCAGCTCACCGTCCATCTGCGGGCCCACCCCGCGCCCGGCTGGCTGGCCTGCCGGGTGGCGGCCCGTTTCGTCAGCGGCGGCTACCACGAGGAAGACTTCGAGGTGTGGGACTCGGCTGGCACGCTGGTCGCCCAGTCCCGGCAGCTGGCCATGATCCTGCCGCCCTCACCCGCTTAGGCGTCTACGGTCACGCATCCCGCTTGCGGAACAGGACGGCGCCGACCACGAGCAGGATCGCGGTGTAGATGGCGAACACGGCGTACTGGTTCCAGGCCGAGAACAAGTTGGGCGGAGGCGGTCCGACCGTCACCGACAGGGCCCGGCCGGCGGCATCGGGCAGCCACCTGACGATGTCCTGGTACCAACTCTGCGGCAGCAGGTGCACGAGGATCGGGATCACGAACAGCACCCCGATCACCGACGTGATGGCACCCGCGGTGTGCCGCAGCATGGCGCCGACCGCGAACGCGAACAGCCCGCACATGGTCACGTACAACGCGCTGCCGACCACGGCGCGCAGCACGTTCGGCTGCGATAGCGTCGCGGTGTCGTGCGTGCTGGACAGCAGCGCCTGGCCCAGGAAGAACGAGATGAACGCGGCGACGAACGTGACGACCAGGGCGACGACGGCGAAGACGATGGCTTTGGCGGCGTAGACCACGGCCCGCCTAGGCATCGCGGTCAGCGAGGTGCGGATCATCCCGGTGGAGTACTCGGCGGTGAGCGTCATCGCCCCGAGCACCACGATGACCAGCTGGCCCAGGTAGAACAGTCCGGCCACACTGGCCTGGGTCGGGTCGAAGCTGGCCTGGCTCGCGGGTGACATACGCGACCAGTTGGCCGCCGTCCCGGCGCTGATGGCCGCCCCGATGCCGACGCTGACCACCAGCAGCACGAGCAGCGTCCAGTAGGTGGAGCGGACCGAGCGGATCTTGGTGAACTCCGAGCGCAGCGTGCCGCCGAGGCCGGCCCGCCCGGAGACGGTCGGCAGCGCGTTAAGGATGGGCTGGACCTGCGTCGTGACCGCCATCTCAGACCACCCCTCCGCTGACCGGGACGGGTTGTTCCTGGCCGGCCCGGTACTCCACGCTGTCGGCGGTCAGCTCCATGAAGGCCGCCTCCAGGGAGGCACGGACCACGGTCAACTCGTGCAGCCGCACGCCGTGGTCGAAGGCGAGATCACCGATCTGGGCCGCGGTGAGCCCGTGCACGGTCAGCGAGCCGTCCGCCTCGGTGGTAGCCGTCGGCCTGACCGCGGCGGTACCTGCCGTGGTGGCCTCGGGGACCGTCTCCGACACCGCCTTGGACAGCAGGTCGAGCTGCGGGGTGCGTACCCGGACGGTCTGGCCGGAGCTGCGCGCGATGAACTCCTCCATGGTGCAGTCGGCGAGCAAGCTGCCGCGGCCGATCACGATCAGGTGATCCGCGGTGTTCTCCATCTCCGACATCAGATGACTGGAGACGAACACCGTCCGGCCCTCGGCGGCCAGCGCCTTCATCAGGTTCCGGATCCACAAGATCCCCTCGGGGTCCAGCCCGTTGACCGGCTCGTCGAACATGAGCACGGCCGGGTCGCCGAGCAAGGTGCCGGCGATGCCGAGCCGCTGCGACATGCCGAGCGAAAAGCCCTTAGCGCGCTTGCGCGCGACCTCGGTCAGCCCGACGAGTTCGAGCACCTCGCCCACCCGGCGCTTGGGCAGGTTGTTCGTCTGGGCCAGGCAAAGCAGGTGGTTGTAGGCGGACCGGCCGCCGTGCACCGCCTTGGCGTCGATCAGCGCGCCCACCTCGCGCATCGGATAGGCCAGGCCCGCGTACCGCTTGCCGTGGATCTTGGCCGCCCCGGCGTCCGGGTAGTCAAGGCCGAGAATCAGCCGCATGGTGGTGGTCTTGCCTGCGCCGTTCGGGCCGAGGAAACCGGTCACGTGGCCCGGCTCGACGTCGAATGACAGGTCGTTGACGGCGATCTTGTCGCCGTATCGCTTGACGAGCCCCCGTACCTCAATCATCGGATGATTCCTCTCTAGTGGCACCGTCCGGAAAGTGCCACCACGGCCCGTTCAGCCTATTACCTCTTCCTAACCGGCCGGTGAGCACGAGCGTGAAGGCTGATCGAATACCCCGTACCCCGGCCGTGCAGGCGGTGCTGCTGGCCGTGCACCCGGACCGGGCCGGGGCGCAGCACCGCGCTGGCCGGCGGGCCCTCGGTCGCCTCGCCGGCGATCATCGTGGCCACGTCGCAGTCGCAGCTCTGCCCGGCGTCGCCGGGTGGCAGGACCACGAGCCAAGCCCGGTAGGCCGCGCATTCTTCCACCATGATCTGGACCGAACGACCCGGCTCGAAGCGGACCAGGGCCCACCAGCGCTCGGGGGCAGCCGCGATTGATCGCAGCCGGCCGGCGAGGGTGCCGAGGGTCAGCGTGTTCCCGGCCTGACCTTCCGGGCGGTCAGGCGGTTGCGCGTTTGGTGCGGCAGGCTGCGCCGGGACGAACAGGACGGCTTCAGCGAGCCTGGCGATCTCCGGAGCGACAGACATGTCGGCGATCAACGGAACATCCTTCGTGAGCATCATGGGGCGGCGATGAGCCCCGGTGACAACGGTCAGCTGAGAGTCGTTGTCAGCGACAACACGAAGGACAGGACACGCGCAGCGTCAGTGCGGCGGCGACACTAAAGTGGTCGCCGTATTCGCGGACTGCGCGGCCTGGCATGGCCGATAGCATACACGGCGCATGGGCTCGGGGTGGTGCTTCAGCGGGCGGCGTCCAGGCGCTGGGCTGCGGCGCGGGCCGATTCCGAAGTGACGTCGTCGCCGGTCCAGGCCGCCGCACACAAGGCTCGCAGGCCGTCGATGCGTGCCCCGCCGCCGGCCAGCTTCAGCTGGCCCCCGTCCCGGCTGGCCGTCCATCCGCCGCAGCGGTACGTCCCGCCGGTGCTAGTGACCTCGGGATGCGGTCCGAGCAGCCCGGCCAGATCCTCGGCCAGGTACGTCGGGCGCTGCAAGGGTGGCGCGAGGATGGCGTCCGCGGGGCTGGTCACCCCGGTCAGCACGAGCAGGCTGTCCGCGTCGGCCCGCTGCGCGCTCTCGATGTCGGTGTCCAGCCGGTCGCCGACGACCAGCGGGTGCTTGGCGCCAGTCCGCAGGATCGACTCATGCTGCAGCGGCAGCTCGGGCTTACCCGCCACCAGCGGCCTGACCCCGGTCGCGGTGGCGATCACCTGGATGAACGACCCGTTTCCTGGCTGGATGCCGTACCGGGTCGGCAGCGTGAGATCGGCGTTGGACGCGACGAACAGGGCGCCCGCGGCGACCGCTAGGCCGCCTTGCTCCAGCAGCGAGTAGGTGATGTCCGGCGAATAGCCCTGGACCACGGCCCGCGGCTGGTCGGCGGCGGTGCTCACCGGGCGCAGGCCGCGTTCCCGCACGGCCATCCGCAGGCCGCTGCCCCCGACCACCAGGACCGGAGCACCCGGGGGGAGGCGGTCGGCGAGCATCCGCGCGGCGGCCTGGGCGGAGGTCACCACGTCCGCCGCGGCGGCCGGGACGCCGAAGCCGGTCAGCAGTGCGGCGATGGCGGCGGGCGTGCGGGAGGCGTTGTTCGTCACGTAGGCCAGGCGCATGCCCGCGGCGGCGGCCTTGCGAAGCGCCTCGGCCGCTCCGGGGATCGCGGCGCCGCTCAGGTAGACGGTTCCGTCCAGGTCGAGCAGCGCGACGTCATAGGCGGTGTCGAGAGGTTCGGTGCTGCCGCGCAGGACGTTCGGGGTTGACGTCATCGATTGCCTTCCGTCTGGGCGCGCAAGGTGGCGCGGACCGACCGCAGGGCTTCGGTGTAGTGCGCTGCGTCGGGTCGCATGGCGGCGGCTAGGGCCAGGTACTCGGCCGCGGCGGCGTGGTGCCCAGTCCGGGCTAGGGCCAGCCCGAGGCCGAAGTGCGCGTAGTCATCCGAGGGGCTCGCCTCCACGATCATCCGGAAATTGCCCGCCGCCTCCGCGTACCGGCCCGCGTCGAACTGGGCCCGCGCCAGGGCCTCCCGTATGCTGCGGGAGGCCGGCTCGGCGGTCGAGGCGCGCTGCAGCACCTGGGCCGCGGCCGCGGGGTTGCCGCTGCCGAGAAGCTCCATGCCGCGCAGGTACCACACGTGCACATCTCCGTCAGGAAGAGCCTGGCTAGGGAAGCTTTCCTCCTGACGGGAATCACCGCTCACGCTCGATCCTTCTGACATGGTGTGCAAACCCTTCCGTCCGACTCCGGTTCCGGTCTCGTGCTGGCACCCTTCCGCGGCATCCGTTACGCCCGTGACCGGGTGAGCGGCATCGCTAACGTCACGTCCCCACCGTACGACGTGATCAGCGAAGGCGTTCTCGAGCATCTACGGGCGGCCGACCCGCATAACGTTGTCCGTCTTATCCTGCCAGGCGAGGGCGCCGATGCGGACCGGGTCGCGGCCAGCCTGCTGCGCGAGTGGCTGTCGGCGGGCGTGCTGATCAGGGACCGGATGCCTGCGCTGTACCTGTACGAGCAGGCCGACGAGGCCTCGTCGTGGCTCCAGCGTGGCATCATCGGCCTGGTCCGGCTCGGCTCGCCCGAGACGGCGGGCATCCTGCCGCACGAAGGCGTCATGCCGGGGCTGGTGGCCGACCGGAAAGCGCTGATGGCGGCGACCCAGGCCAACCTGGAGCCGATCTTGCTCATCTACGACGGCGAGCGCGCCGGAACCCGGTCCGATGAGGCCGGGCCCACGGCCACTGAGATCATCGACCACGTCGCGGCCGAGCACACGCCGATCGTGTCGATCACGACCGAGGACGGAGTGAAACACCGGCTGTGGCGGCTCGGCCATCCCGACGAGCAGGACGCCATCGTGGCCGACCTGGCCGGGCGCCGCGCCTTGCTCGCGGACGGCCACCATCGGTACGCGGCTTACCTGGACCTGCAGGCCGACAAGCGGGCGTCTGGGCGCGCCGCCGGGCCCTGGGACTATGGACTGGCGTTCCTGGTCGACTCCGACGCCTACCCGCCGCGGCTGGGACCGATCCACCGGGTGCTGCCGGGCCTGCCGCTGGATCGCGCCGTCGAGCTGGCCAAGGCCGGGTTCGCCGTGCAGGACCTGCCCGCCGGCTGCGGCCTGGCCCGCGCACGGGAGTGCCTGGCCGCGGCCGGGCGCGAGGGGACCGCGTTCCTGCTGGCCGGCGGTTCGGCCGAGGCGCCCAGCTTCTGGCTGCTCAGTCAGCCGGACCCGGTGCAGGTCGCGGCCTCGATGCCAGCCGGCGCCTCCCCTCCCTGGCGGTGCCTGGACGCGTCGGTCATGCAGCAGCTGCTGATGGGCCGCCTGTGGGGCATCACCGACAGCGAGCGCGAGGTGTTGATCAATCATGACGCGGCCGACGCGGTGCGCGCGGCGACCAGCACGGCGGCGACCGCCGTGATCTGCAACCCGCCCTCGTTCGACGCGGTCATCCAGATCGCCGCGCAGGGCGAGCGAGTGCCGCGTAAGTCCACGTCGTTCGGACCCAAGCCGCGCACCGGGCTGGTCCTGCGCACGTTCGGCCCGGCCGACTGAGGCCGGCCGTCTGCGACAATGACCCGGTGGACGAGGACATTACCCCGCTGGGCCATGAGGTGTTCCAGATCGATACCCGGATGGCTGGGTACGACGGGATTACCGCGGCCTACTTGATCCGCAGCGACCGGCCGTGCCTGGTGGAGACCGGAACCGCGCCGTCGGCCCCGGTGGTGCGAGACGCCCTGGCCCAGCTCGGGATCGCCGCCGGGGATCTGGCCACCGTGGTGGTGACGCACATCCACCTCGACCACGCCGGCGGCGCGGGCGATATCGCGGCCCTGTATCCGGGGGCTCAGATCGTCGTCCATCAGCGGGGCGCGCGGCATCTCGCCGATCCGAGCAGGCTCATGGCCGGCGCTCGGCTGGTCTACGGCAACGCGCTCGAGCATTTCTTCGGCGTCCTCGCGCCCGTCCCCGCTGACCGCATCGTGGCTCTGGAGGACACCGGAACCNNGTCTACCTCCCCGATACCGGAGACCTCCGGCCCGCTACCCCGCCGCCCGACTTCGACCTGGAGACCGCGCTCGCATCGGTGGCCAGGTTCGCCGCGCTGCGGCCCACCCGGCTGCTGTTCAGCCACTACGGACCGGTCACCGAGGTGGCACAGACACTGGACCGGTCCGCGGAGGAGATCCGGCTCTGGGTGGAGGAGACGCGGCGGGCCCGGGCGGCAGGCCTGGACCTGGACCACGCCGTCGCCATGGTGGTAGAGCGCACCAGGGCCCGCTACGCCGCGTTCGGCCCGGACGCGGATCCCGCTCTGGCCGTGAAGTTCGACCGGATCAGCGGAGACGCGTCCAACGTCAGCGGGATCATGCACTGGCTGGACAAGACCGAGGCTCAGGACCAGGTAGGCCAATTATGCGGTTTACGCCGCCGCGGCCAGCTCGGACTCGAGACGGGAAGGCAGCAGCAGGTCACTGACCGACCGCCGGGTGCGCGGCGCGGCATCGTGGGCGGCAAAGCGCTCGGGTAGGTCGGCGGTGCTGTCGTGCCGCCCGATGGCCAGCACGACGACCGGGGTGAGGGTGTCGTCGAGGCCGAACTCGGCGCGGACGGCGGCGGTGTTGAAGCCGCCGATCTGGCACACCGAGAGCCCGTCGGCTTGCGCCTGGGTGACCAGCGTGGCGACGGCCTGCCCGGTGTCGTACAGGGCAAAGCGCCGCGGGCGGCCGTCGTCGGTGACGGTCTGGGCCGCGACCAGGACGAGCGCGCTGGCCGTCCCGGCCCAGGCCTGGTTGCCCGGGGCGACGGTGGCGAACAGTCGATCGTGGGCGTCCTCGCCGCGCCGGGTGACCAGGAACCGCCACGGCTGGCTGTTCTGCGACGACGGCGCCCAGCGGGCCGCCTCCAGTAGCGCGGTCAGCGCCTGGTCGCCGAGCTCGTGCGCCCGGTCGAACCCGCGCGGGCTCCATCGCTCGGCCACCAGCGGGTGAACCGGCACGGTGGTGCTGGCGACCTTGACCGGTGAGTGACGTGTCATGCGCTTTTCAACATGCATGACGTGTCATTAATTCCGGGTACCATAAGGCCATGGCCGACCAGTGGCTCACCGCGGACGAGCAGCGAGCCTGGCGCGCCTACATGCGCGCGACCACGTTGCTGACCGCCCGGCTGAACCGGCTGCTGCAGGCGGATTCCGGGCTCTCGCTGCCCGAGTACGAGGTGCTGGTGCAGCTCAGCGAGGCACCCAACGGCAAGCTCCGCCCGTTCCAGCTCGGACTGGCCCTGGAGTGGGAGCAGAGCAGGCTGTCGCACCTGCTCTCCCGCATGAGCCGACGGGGGTTCGTGGTCAGGCGGGACTGTGTCGGCGACCGACGCGGTGCGGAGGTGGTGCTGACCGCGGTCGGCCGCACGGCCATCGAGTCCGCGGCGCCCGGACACGTGGCCGCCGTACGGCGGCTGGTCTTCGGCCGGATGGACAGCGAGCAAGCCGCGGCGTTCGGGCAGGCGTTCACGGCGATCCTGGCCGGGCTGGAGGACGCTGACCCGTCATGACCTCAGACCGGATCGCGCCGACTGTGCCCGGCGGCTGACCGTCGAAGTCGTGGTTACCCTGTGACCGCCGGTGCCGTGCTGCTGCCGTGCCCGCCGACCTGCCGGCCCGGACAGCTCACCCCCGGCGCAGGCACCTCACCCGTCCCGCGCTTCACCACTATATTCGAAGTACCGGAAGTTAATGCGGAGGATATAGCTTATGCGGAGCATTTTGGCAGCTGGAGCTGCCCGGATCCTCCGCGTAAGCCGGATCCACCACGGTAATGGGACGCTGACGCACTAACGGGGCCTGCGGGACGACCGCATGCGCGGGCACCGCGGCCGCGGCAGCACATACGACCCTTCGGCACCCCGATCCCTAGACCGGACCGCCTGCGACATCCTCTGAGTCTTCGGATTCATCGAATTCGTCGGATTCATCGGCTAGGTCCTCGAACTCGACGCCGTCGAGCTCGTCCAGCCGGTCGGCCGCGTCGGTCTCGTCGTCGGCGTCGGCGGCCGCGGCGCGGGCGAACGCGTCTCTGGCCTCTTCCGTACGCCCGGCCGCGAGCAGCGCTTCGGCGTAGGCGTAGAACAGCCGGACGGACCAGGGACGCAGCCGCGCGCTGGTCAGCTCGGGTACCTGCAGGGGGATCACGGCAGCGTCGGCGAGCCCCTGGTCCCGGCGGATGCCGGACTCCACGATGCGCAGCTCGATCTGCGTGGCGCGATCGAGCGTGCTGGTGTCGGCCTCGCGGATCAGAGCCAGCGCCCGGTCCGGCCGGCCGAGGGCGCGCTCGCTATCAGCCATCAGGGGGAGGTAATCGTCGCGTCCGGTCAGCCGCCGAGCCGCCCGCAGCTCAGCCAGGGTTTCGGCCCACCGCCCGGTCTGGTAGGCGGCGATTCCGGTCGCCTCCCTGACCACGCCGACCCGGGCGGCCAGGCGTCGCGCGACCTGGGCGTACTCGTAACCCTGCTCGGGGTCTTCGGCCGTTCCGGCGGCGACGAGGTAACGGGCCACCGTGTCGGCCAGGTCGTTCGGCAGGCTGTTCAGCTGGGTCCGTGCCTCGGCGTCGAGTTGTGCCGCGCTGATCGTGTCCGGGAGCCGGGGGCCGTTTTCCCGTGGCCCGCTCTCCCGGGGCCGGTAAGCCGCGCCGTCGCGGCTAGCCGCAGGAGCCCGCGGACCGCGCGGCGGCGCGTAATCCAATCCGGGCCTGGCCGTCCGGGACCGATCCGTCCCGGGCCTCGCGGTCCGTGAGCGATCCGATCCAGGCCTCGCGGTCCGGGACCGATCTGTGTCGGGCCTAGCAGTGCGGGAGCGGTCTGTGTCGGGCCTCGCGGTCCAGGAGCGATCCGATCCGGACCTCGCGGTA
>PLDT01000078.1:0-2658 GCA_003136255.1 Actinomycetota bacterium | reverse complement strand
GCTGTCCAGGGCGTTTAGATTATCTGGCCTGCTACCCCTTGCTGCAAGCTGGTGAAATCTCGGTCCACAGGGCGCGGAAGGCGCGGGCGGCCGGGCTGCGGGGGGCAAACGCGGCAACCGGGGCACGCTCCACGGACATCCGCTCGATGAGGGACAAGGCGGGGATGGTGGTGGCTGCCACCACGGGTCGTTCGGCCGAAAGTTGGGCCGTGATCTCCTGGTGCAGGCGCTTGCGGCGGTCAACCATCGAGAAGAAGGCGCGGATCTCGGGCCGGCGGCCGTCGAAGCCGGCCACGAACTCGGTGAGCTGGTCCAGGGTGCGGACCGACAGCGTGGTCGGGATCAGCGGGACCAGCAGNNCGGCCAGCGGGCGGAGCAACTGGGCGATCTGGCGGGTCGCCTTTTTATCCCTATCGCCTAGGAGCAGGTCCATGTTGCGGTAGGTGAAGTCGGCCGGGAGCAGGTCCAGGTGCTCGAAGTCGGTGCCCTTGATCGCGTCGTCCAGGGCCTTGGTGCCGCGGATGAGGGCCTTCCCGCCGCCCTTGACCCGGGGCTTGATCCGGAACAGGAAGCTGGCCGCGCCCTGCGGGTCCAGGTCCCACAGCAGGGTGCGGTAGCCGTCGGCGGCGGACAGGTAGGCCAGGTTGACCGCGGCGGTGGTCTTGCCGACGCCGCCCTTGATGTTGTAGGTGGCGTAGATCTTCACCGGGAGGGCCTGGTGAGCAGCGCGTGGAACCGGTGCTGGCCCGCGGGGCCGGCGAATCTGGGAAACCGCTGGGCGAAGTCCGCGCGGGCTTCGGCCTCGCGGTGGACGAGATTCGCGGCGATTTCACCCATGGCCAGCAGCGTAGCGGCCGGGGCGGCGCGCTCGGCCAGCATCTCGTCGGCCAGGGCCCCGATCTCGTGGCGCTGCACCTCGCTGTCCTGGAACTCGCCCAGGCAGTCCTGTAGCTGCTTGAGGTCACCGACGACCTTCCGGTACGCGACCGGGGCGTGCAGCGGGGCGAAGAACTCCAGCACGTAGCGCAGTTCCTTGCAGCGTTTCCTCAGGTCGTGCAGAAGATCCGGGGCCGAGTCCGGGGTGATCGCGGCGCCCTGCGCGGCGACCCGGCGGAACATGCGGCCGGTCCGGGACACGGCCAGGTCGTCGGCGGTGACGCCGCGGCGCCGGGCCGGGCCGGCCGCGTCCCGGACCTCGAGCAGGGCCTTGCGCCAGTGGTCGGTGAGGGTCTTGAACCGGGCCGAGCGCAGCCCGGCCGCCAGCCGCCGGAACTCCCGCGTGCGGCGCCGGGCCAGGAACGCGCGGAACGGCTCGAGGTCGGCCGGCGACGCGGCCACCAGCTGGCCGGCCATCGCGCCGAAGCCGAGCAGGTGGACGTCCAGGTCCCGGGTCGGCGTGGTCAGGTCGCCGAGCCACTTGAACTCGGCGGCGTACGGCGCGGCCAGGCCGGCCGGGAGCGCGTCGCCGAGCAGCTTGATCGCCGACCGGGTCCGGCGGGCCGCCACCCGCAGGTCGTGCAGGAACTCGGTGTCGATGTCGCGCAGCACGCCGTCGACGTTCTGCTCCAGGGTGTCGAGCAGCCCCAGCAGCAAGGTGGCGACCGCGACCGAGGCGGGCATCTGCGCGGTGATCTCCGTGGTCACGCCGTTGCTGTAGTCGTCCGGGTGACGGCGCAGAGCGTGCAGGGCGGCCAGGAAGGCACTGGGCTGGGCCGCGGAGACGCCCGGGGTTTCGGCCAGGAGCCGGGCGGCCCGGCGGGCCTGGCCCGGGTAGCCGCGGACCTCGGCGATGGCCAGCCGCGGCGCCAGCGGGACGGCCTGGCCGGCCTGGGTCACCGTCGAGCGATCCACGATCAGCTGGGCGACGGTCTTGCCGTCCGCGTTGAGCAGCCGGGTGACGCTGACCGTGCCGGCCGCGGTGGCCATCGGCAGCAGGGCGCGCGGGCTGGCCAGCTTGAGGATCTGGTCCCGGACCGGCCCGGCGGGCAGGTCCTCGGCCAGCCGGGGTCGGCCGGACCGCCAGCCGGTAACGGGCTGTTCGGCCTGGACCACGTCGTCCTTGCTGAGCAGGAGGCGGCCGCCCTGGCGGAGGTGTTCGTACTCGAGCACGAGGCCGGCGCGGTTCAGCCGCCAGTCGAAGGTGTCAAGCCAGGTGTGCTGGCGCGCGCCGCTGCCGGGCGCGCCGGGTTCGGCGACGACGCCGAACGTCTCCCCGAGCACGTCCAGGACGGCGGAGACCGGATTGCTGCCGTTCCCGGCAGGCGCTGGCACATCGCCCTCGTCCAGCGCGAATACCCGCCGGTCAGGCGTCATAAGTTCAGATTCTCCTCGCGAGAATTTTACCTGCAGTTCACCTGGCTGCGGTATAGGCCTAGGGCCAGGTTACGCCGGTGGCGGCGAGGATGTCTGCGGGCCGCGGCATGGCGGTCTGGGCCCCGGGGCGGGTGACGGCGGCGGCGCCCGCGGCGGCCGCTGATCGGGATGCTGCTTCATATCGATGGCAGTAAGCACCGCTGGCTGAACGATGAGCGGTGGCACGATCTGATCGTGATTCTGGACGATGCCAGCACCGAGATCTACTATGCGCAGCTGGTGGAAGAGGAATCGACGCGGACGGTGATGGCGGGACTGTGGGAAGTGGTGGAGACGGAGGGTCTG
>PLDT01000079.1:0-9185 GCA_003136255.1 Actinomycetota bacterium | reverse complement strand
GCGCTCGGCGAGGACTACAACATCCTGGTCATGACCCGGATCAGGGAGGAGGCGCACCGGCTGCCGCTGCCCGAGGCGGTCAGCCAGGCGCTCAACGTCACCGGCACCACGGTCACCTCGGCCGGGCTGGTGCTGGCCGGGACGTTCGGCGTGCTGGCCATCGTGGGTTCGGGCAGCGCCGGGCAGCAGAACGTCAGGACGATCGTGGACGTCGGCGTCGGCCTCGCACTCGGCGTGCTGATGGACACCTTCCTGGTCCGGACACTGCTCGTGCCGTCGGCCGTGGTGCTGATCGGGCGATGGAACTGGTGGCCGTCCCGGCTGTGCTGGCTGTCTGTCCCCGGGGAGACGACCCCCGAGCCGACCACCCAGGCAACTCCTTTACAACGTATAAGTTATTACTTAAGGTGGAGCCCTGGGGGATCTCGCCGGATCTGACTAGGGGCAAGCCATGACGCAGGCGAACACCATGATCGAGCACCTCGGTGCTGAATACTTCTCCGATCCCTACTCCGTGCACGCGCGGCTGCGGGCGCAGCATCCGGTCGCGCAGGTGATCATGCCGGGCGGCACGCCCGCGTGGCTGGTCACCGGGTACGCGCAGGCGCGCGCCGCGCTGACCGACCCGCGGCTGCTCAAGCTACCCAAAGGCTGGCGTCCCGAATCGGACTCCCCGTTCGCCGCCCTCGACCTGCACATGCTCAACAGCGACCCGCCGGATCACGAGCGCCTGCGCAAGCTGGTCAACAAGGCTTTCACCGCGCGCCGGGTCGAGCAGCTCCGACCGCGGATCACCGCCATCGCCGAGGAGCTGCTCGACGATATGTCGACCCGGCCTGAGGTGGATCTGCTGGCCGCGTTCGCGTTCCCGCTGCCGGTGACGGTGATCTGCGAGCTGCTCGGCGTGCCGGTGGCCGACCGGGACCAGTTCCGGTCCTGGTCAGCGAGCATCGTCTCCGAGACGGTCTCACCCGAGGTGTTCCAGGCCCATGCCACCGCGATGATCACCTACTTCCGGAACCTCCTGGCCGCCAGGCGGCGCGAACCGGCCGACGACCTGCTGTCCGCGCTGATCTCGGCGCGGGACGATACAGACCGGCTGAGCGAGAACGAGCTGCTGTCGATGGCCTGGCTGCTCCTGGTAGCCGGGCACGAGACCACGGTCAACCTGATCGGGAGCGGCGTGCTCGCGCTGCTGCTCAACCCCGCTGAGCTGGCCCGGCTGCGGGCCGACCCCGCGCTGCTGAGCGGCGCGGTCGAGGAACTGCTGCGGTACGTGAGCCCGGTGAACGACGCGACGTACCGGTTCGCCGGCGAGCCGATGGAACTCGGCGGCGTGCCTATCGGCCCGGGCGAGGTGGTCCTGGTCTCGCTCAGCGGGGCGAACCGGGACCCGTCCCGCTACGCCGACCCCGAGGGGCTGGACGTCGGCCGGGACAGCGCGGGGCACCTGGCGTTCGGTCACGGCATCCACTACTGCCTGGGCGCTCCGCTGGCCCGGCTGGAGGCCGAGATCGCGTTCGGCGCGCTGCTGGAACGGTTTCCCTCGATGGCGCTGGCGATACGGCCGGAGGCGCTGCGCTGGCGCCCGAGCTCGCTCATTCACGGCCTGGAATCCCTCCCGGTGCGGCTCGACGCTTAGTGCAACACCGCGATGAGAAGCACCACCACGATCACCACGAAGAAGAGGCCCACCGACGTGTGATGCGATCGGGCCGTTTTCAGGGCCGGGATCTTGCCCCTGGCCTGTTCCTTGACTTGGCGCAGATCCTGCCATGACCGATGCATGAGCTTCCAGTGCCAGCCTACGGCCACACAGAAGACGCCAACGAGGACAGCGATGGCGGACACGCCATCACCGTACGACGTTCCATGTCTGCCCGATGGCGCACGTGACGCACCCGAAGTTACTCGTCCGCATCTTTCCGTGAAACCTGCAGGGCCCGCTGCTGGTATACCGGTTGGGTGAGAAGGCTGACCGAGATCGCGCCCGGGGTGCTCGTCGCGACCAGTTCGTACGACCAGACGACGACGACCGTGGTCGTCGGCCCGAGCGGCTGCCTGCTAATCGACCCGGCGGTGACCCTGGCCGAGCTGGCTCAGCTGGCCGTGGAGCTGCGCGAGCGGGACATACGGCCGGTGGCGGCCTGGTCGACCCATCCGCACTGGGATCACGTCCTGTGGTCGCGGCAGCTGGGGTCCGCGCCCAGGTACGCAACGCCCGCCGCGGTAGGCGTGACCGAGACCCGGCGGGTGGAGCTGACCCGCGAGACCCAACGAGCCGCGCCCGGGCATGACTTCTCGGTGCTCGCACGGCTCACGCCGCTGGACGCGCCCGCGATCCCGTGGGACGGGCCGGAAGCACACGTGATCGTGCACGACGGGCATGCGCCCGGCCACGGCGCGGTGTTCCTGCCCGATACCGGCGTGCTCGTGGCCGGGGACATGTGCTCGGATGTGGAGATACCGCTGCTCGACCTGGACGCCGCGGACCCGCTGGGCGATTACCGCACGGGGCTGGAGCTGCTGGCCTCCGTGCCCGGCGTGCGCCAGGTGGTGCCGGGACACGGGCACGTCGGAGACGCCGACGAGTTCCGCAGGCGACTCACGGCGGATGCCGCGTACCTGGACGCCCTGGCGTTCGGGCAGCCGCTCGGTGACCCGCGGCTGACCGCGGGCAGCCCGGAGTGGCTGGCCGGCACACACCAGGAGCAGCTGCGTTATGTCCGGATGCCCGGGTCATGACCGGGCGGAAGCACCCTGGCCCGTTCGGTATCAAAGACATTTTCGCCGAACGGACCGTGGCTTTTTGCGGTCAGGACAGGTGCACGTAGTCGTAGTCGAACGGCTTGCCGTTGATGCCGTTGCGGGGCGGGGCGATCCAGGCCGCGATCCTGCCCCGCTCGTACACGGGCCGCATCAGCGAACGGACGTAGGTCTTGTCGACCGCGGTGGGCAGCCACTCGCCCTGGCGGCGCTCCCATTCCGTCGTGCTCAGCATTTGCCCGTCCGGGGTGGCCTCGATGCCGGCGAACGCGCCGACCCGGCGGTTGAACGCGATGTGCGGCAGCTTGAGCCGCTGCGGCAGCCCGGCGTCGGCCAGGATCTTGTTCCACCGGTTGACCCCGCCGCGGCAGTCGATGATGTACTGCCGCCGCAGGTCGGTGTTGAGGCCGGTCAGCGCGGCTACCTCGACCTCGCTGATGCTCCGCGTGCCATCTCCCGGGTCGACCAGCGCGTCCACCATGATCGAGTCGTCGGTCAGCTGGTGGTCGTCCTGGCGCCGGTCCTCGGACCAGCGGCCCTTGAGCCCGGCGGTGTAGTAGTTGGCCACGTTGGTCGAGGTCTCCCCGCCGAACAGGTCCAGCGAGACCGAGTAGTGGAAGTTCAGGTACCGCTGGATCACCGGCAGCGGGATGGCCCCGAGGGCGGCCACCTCGTCGGTGTCGTTCTCGACCATCACCTGCGCGGTCCGCTCTACCACCCGGTCCACGCCGGTGGTGCCGACCATCATGTGGTGAGCCTCTTCCTTGAGCATGAACTCACAGGTCCGGGACAACGGGTCGAACGCGGACTCCTTCAGCGTGCCGAGCTGGTACTTGCCGTCCCGGTCGGTGAAGTAGGTGAACATGTAGAAGCTGAGCCAGTCCGGGGTCTCCTCGTTGAACGCGCCCAGGATCCGCGGCGCGTCGGAGCTGCCGGAGTTGCGGTGCAGCAGCTCGGCCGCCTCCTCACGGCCCTCCCGGCCGAAATAGGCGTGCAGCAGGTACACCATGGCCCACAGGTGCCGGCCCTCTTCCACGTTGACCTGGAATAGGTTGCGTAGGTCGTACAGGCTGGGGGCGGTGGCGCCCAGGTTGCGCTGCTGCTCGACCGAGGCCGGCTCGGTATCGCCTTGGATCACGATCAGCCGCAGCAGGTCCGCGCGGTACTCCCCCGGCACCTTCTGCCAGGCCGGCTCGCCCTTGTGCTCGCCGAAGCCGATCCGGCGTTCCGGGTCCTGTTCGGCCAGGAAGATGCCCCACCGGTAGTCCTTCATCGGGACGTGCCCGAAGTGCGCCCATCCCTCGCGACCGACGTTCACCGCGGTACGCAGGTAGACGTCCTGGGTCGGCAGGGACGGCCCCATCGTCTGCCACCAGTCCAGGAAGTCGGGCTGCCAGGACTCCAGCGCCCGCTGCAGGCGCCGGTCCTCGTGCAGGCTGACGTTGTTCGGGATCTTCTCGGTGTAATCCGCGGGGGAGGTCACGTTCAAACTCGCTTCCGGTCGAAGACGGCCCGCTGTCCCGTGCCGAACCGGCGCAGCGCGCCGTCCGGCCCGGAGGCGTTGGGCCGGTTGAAAATCCAGTTCTGCCAGGCGGTCAGGCGGCCGAAGATCTTGGTCTCCATCGTCTCCGGGCCGGCGAAACGGTAGTTGGCCTCCAGGCCCGTCAGCGCGTCCGGGCTGAAGCTGGCCCGCTCCTCGATCGTGATCCGGATCTCCTCGTCCCAGTCGATGTCGTCGGGGGCGAAGGTGACCAGGCCCAGTTGTTCGGCGTCCTGCGCTTGCAGGGCCTCGCCGACTCGTTTCTCGACGTCGGCCAGGCCCTTGTCGTCGCCCAGGTAACGGGTCTGCAGCCGGCTCAGGCCGTTGCCCATCGGCAGCGGGCCGAGGTTCATCGGGCCCAATGTGACCGAAGCCGGCGCGGCGCTCTGCGAGGGGGTCGTCTCCCCCAGAGCCGGCTCGGCTCCGGGGTCTTGGTCCTCGAAGAGGCCGGCCAGCTGGTAGGAGCGGTCCGCGGCCAGGGCCAACTCCAGCAGGGAGCCGGCGAAACAGCTGCCCGGCTCGATCAGCGCGAGGATGCTGCGGCTGGTCACGTCCAGCCGCTTGAGGGTCCGCTTGAGGTAGTGGATGATCTCGTTGGCCAGCCAGTCGTCGGCGTGATCGAGCAGCAGCCGGTCGTAGGCCAGAACCTTGGCCGGATCGCCGCGGGTACGCAAGACCCAGGTGCCGAGCTCGAGCTCGTTGCTGCGCAGGTCCAGGATCAGGTCGTCGAGCTCCCGGGCCAGGGCCAGCGTCCAGAAGCCGGCCCCCTGTTCGTGCAGGGCGGCCGTTCCGGCCGGGGGTGCCGCATCCGGGGCCTGGACGGTGATCTCGACTACGCCTGCCTCGCGGTCCAGCTTGGCCGTCACGTGACGGTAGGCGATCTCGTGGCTGGTCTGGGTCTTGGACAGCGGGGTCAGCTCGATGCCCTGCTCGCTGCCTGCGGCCCGGGTCGAGCGGCCGGCCAGCTCGACCGCCCGCTCAGCGACCGTCTGCTGCCAGGCGGGCCGGGAGACAGCCTCGTCCACGAGCCGCCACTGCACGGCCTTGCGCCCGCCGATGCCCTCGGACTTGGTGGCGAAGTAGTCGGCTAGGTCGCGGCGGACATGCCGCTTGTCGGTGACCCGGGTCAGCCCGCCAGTACCCGGCAGCACGCCAAGCAGCGGCAGTTCGGGCAGGGCTACCGCCGAGGACCGGTCGTCGATGAGCATGATGTGGTCGCAGGCCAGGGCGAGTTCGTATCCGCCGCCGGAGGCGGTGCCGTTCACCGCGGCCAGCCAGGTCTGGCCCGAGCTGGCCGTCGCGTCCTCGATCCCGTTGCGGGTCTCGTTGGTGAACTTGCAGAAGTTCACCTTCCACGCGTGCGGGGCGGCGGCCAGCATGCGGATATTGGCCCCAGCGCAGAACACCTTCTCCTTGCCGCTGGTCAAGACCACGGCGCGGACCTCGGGATGCTCGAATCGCAACCGCTGCACCACGTCGTAGAGCTCGATGTCGACCCCGAGGTCGTAGGAGTTCAGCTTCAACTCGTAACCCGGGACGATCCCGCCCTGCTCGTCCACGTCCATGGTCAGCGTCGCGATCGGGCCTTCGGTGGCGAGCCGCCAGTGCCGGTACCGCGAGGGATGGACCTGGAATTCGACCCGGGGAGGGCGCTCGTCAGGCATGGGCGGCCGCCTTTCCTGTGGTCTGGCCGACCCGGACGGGCGGGTCCGGGCCACGCTGCCCGGTTAATCACTACCCGCCCGCCGACTGCTCGACGCGGGGTCGGGCCGACCGGTTATTCAACAAGAAGTTCTGAATCCGATATCTCTTTGTAGCATTTAAACCTAGCCCGGCACAAGCCCGGCCCGTCGCGCTCAGCCCAGCTCGTTGAGCCGTTTCCACTCCTGCTTGGCCTCGCCCGACCAGCGCTGATGCCGGTCGGCGAACAGCCGGGCCGCCGTCAGGCCGCTCCAGCGAGCAGGCAGCAGCTCACGCGGCAGTCCCGGGTCGATGGAGGGAAACCGCCGCCAGGCGTGCACCAGCTCGACCTGCCGGGCCAGGACGTCGGGCGGCGCGGTGACCCGGAACTCCTCGATGAACTCTTCGTACTGGTCCTCGATCGCGCCGAGATCCCAGGCGGCGGCCACCATGACCTGCACGTCGGCCAAACCCGATCGCCGGGCCACGAACACGTGGGCGTCGGCCGCCACGCCCGCCTCGCGCAGCACGCCGATCGCTTCGGCTTCGCGGTCCGGGTGCGGGCTGATCCACACCCCCGCGCCCAGCGAGCCGAAACCCGCCCAGCTGAGCCGGGTCCGTACTACGTGCCGGGCGCGGCGGTCGCGCTCCGGGATCCGCGCGTACACCAGCAGCCAGCGGGCGTCCCAGCCTTCCGCCGGTCCGGTGAAGGAGTAGATGCGGTCCGCACCCTCGGTCAGCATCTTCTGCGCGCTGGCGGTCAGCCGCCACCTCGTGCGCCGGCCGACCTTGTCCGCGTCCAGCCAGCCGGAGGCCGCGGTGCGCATGAGGGCCTGACGGGTGGTCTTCTCCTCGATGCCGAGGCGAGCGAACGCGGCGAGCACCGCCGAGGTCCATGCCGTCCCGCCTCCGGGCAGCACAAACTCGCCGAGGAGGGTGAACAGCAGGCCGCGCGCACTGGGCGCGCCGGCCGCGTGCCGACGAGAGAGCGTCGGCGTCGGGTCGGTCGCCGCGAGCGCCGATGATCTCCTGGCCGGCATGACACGCGCAGCGTATCAATCCCGACCTGCTGTTGGTGGCCGGCTCCCCCGGCCGCTAGTCCTGGCGGCCGGGCTAGTCGCCCTCGTCCGCCCCGCTCCCCGGTGTCACCGTGTTGTCGGCCGGATGGTGGTGGTCGGATTCTTCGCGGCTACCGAATTCGTCGCTATTAGCGTCATCGTCGATATCCCAGTCGTGGTCGCTGACCTCCGGAGAGTGGACCCCCGTCATGTCGTAAGCGTCGGCCCGGGCGACGTGCCACGTCGGGACCTGGGTATCGGTGTCGTCACCGGACCGGGTCCCGGCGCTGACCAGGACGGCTGGCTCGTGCGGGGTGAACAGCATCCATGCGCAGGAGACGACCAGGACCACGACGAGCACCGAGTAGATCCAGAACGCGGGGGTGAGGCTGGCGTTGACCGTCAGCCCGATTTGGGAGGCCTGCGCGGGCGTGAACCCGAACTGGGTGGGCGAGGTCGGCTCGCCGACCTGGACCAGAGCCGAGATGGCCTGTGCCACCATCGGGATGATGGCCCCGGCGAGCAGGACCGCGCCGTACCGGACGGGGCGCCACAGGGCGGCCGCGATGACGACCGCGACCAGCGCGACCATCACGACCACGTTGCCGGCGATCACCGGTCCCGGATTGGCGAAGGCGTTGCCCAAGGTGTAGTTCTGTGACTGCCCGGCCGCCGTCCGGAGCATGAAGCTGTCCCAGGAGGGAACGAAGGCGGCGGCGGTACCGAGTCCGGCCAGGACCAGCAGCACGGCCGGACCCAGCGCTGCACCCCGCGGCCACCCCAGGGTGAACAGGCGCCCGCGCGCGTCGGCCCGGCGCGCCGCGGGGACCGGATCCGCCGCGAAGGTTGGGCTGGCGTCGGGGACCGGGCTGGTTGCGGGGACCGCGCCGGCGGTGCGGCCAGGGCGGATCAGGAAGGCCACGGCGGATCCCGCCGCACAGGCGAGCCAGCCCAGGAGGCTGAGCACGAGACCGGCCCCGGCCAGGTGGGCGCCTCCGGCGATCGGCGTGCCCGCGTCCGCAAGGAACAAGCCGAACGTCACGATGCTGAGCCCGGTGGCCAGCAGCGCGCCGACCCGCAGTCGGGTGCCGCCGAGCACGATGAGCACGCCGCTCACGGCCCAGGCGGCCAGGTAGATCACGTGAGCGACCAGGTTGTCCGCCTGCGCGGCCACGCTCGTCCCGCTCAGGTAATCCGGGAACAGCCCGGCGATCCCCAGCGCCACGCCTACGCCGAGCAGGAGCGCCGCCGCGAGGGCGCCACCGCGGCCAGCGGCGACCGCCGGGGTCAAGCCGGTGTCCGCGCGCTCGGCCGGCCGGGTCACAGTCTGGCCCACCTGGGTGATCGTGTCAGGCGCTTCAAGTACCGCGAAGCGGGTCCACGCGGCGGACCAGCCCTCCTGGGTCTCCGGCCACCACTCCAGCGGCTGCGACCGGGAACCGTCCACGGTCCAGATCCCGAAGTAGTCGCGTCCGCGCCCTACCTCGTACGTCGCGCCCCGGTAGGCGATGGTCACCTTGTCCAACACGGTCTCAAGCCCTTTCCGCTCCTGCGTCAGCGCACCCCGTTATCAATATCCCTGTACTGAATCTAGGGAGCCGGCCTGGAAGTTCGCTGAATGACCCCTCAAGCGTTCCTGACTCTTGATCCAGGCACGCGGCGGCTGANNGGCTGATCCAGGCACGCGGCGGCCCTCCCAGAAGATTATGCCTGGCTTCGTTCCCGGAGTGTCGTACGGCTTATAGGGTGCGTGTGCCCTCGGCCCGGAGAGGGAAACGCATCAGCTGGGCCACTATCCGGCCCGCCCGTCGGCTGGCCATAGAGGCGACGATGATCGTGTGACAGCTTCGCCCTGCCCGCGCTCGTCACAGTCATCACAGCGCATCACTGGCGTCAGGCCAGGCGGAGGGACTCTCCGGTTATTGTGATCCGGATCCTGCGGTCGATCCGGGGTACGGCGGCGCACCGGATACGCCGCGGAATCCGGATCCACGGCACCAGACGAGCCTCCATACGACCACCATGGTACCGGTAGCCCCGCCTGACTCAGCCGTCTCGCCCCGGGACCGGTTATCCGGGAGGATTGGGGCCTATGGGAGGGTTTGGTGGTCTATAGTACACAAACCGCTCCCGTAAGCCCA
>PLDT01000565.1:0-25284 GCA_003136255.1 Actinomycetota bacterium | reverse complement strand
GCGCGGATGCCGGACATGACTTCGCCTTTGCGGACATCGCACGCGCTGATGCGGGCGGCCATCTACCAGTCGATCCCGTACGCCCGTCGGCGGGAGCTCCACCTCCGCGCGGCTGAGCACGCCGATAACGTGATGGAGTCACTCGAACATCGGGTTGCGGCCACAGATCACCACGACGACGCTCTCGCCGCCGAGCTGGAACAAGCCGCACAGACCGCTCACGCCACGGGGGACTTCCGGCAAGCCGGGCAGATGTATCGCTGGGCGAGTGAGCTGAGCGACGATGCCGTGACCCGGAATCGCCGGTGGCTCGACGCGGCCGTCGAGATGATCCTGGCCCGCGACGTCGGATGGGTGCGGCAGCAACTTGCCGCCGTGCAATCAGCGCCGGACCTGGCCCGCCGGGCGGTGATCCAGGGACTCATGTTCGGAGTCGAGAAACGATGGCTGGACGCCTGGGCCATCTACACCTCTGTGAGCCAGGCCGCCCTGGACCGGGCGGACCCGGGTGTCCGCTACCGTCTCCTGGTCCTGACGGCCTGGTCGATGATCTGCGCCGGGCGCGACCTCGAAGAGCTCGCGCCGCTGCTGACCCGGGCAGCAAACGAGCCGGCCCCTGATCGGGCCCTGATCGGGAACGAGATCTTCTCGCGCGGCATGCTGGGCTTGCGGCGAAGCGATACGGCAGCCCTGGACGAGACCGTCAATTCGATCCCCGAGCGGTCATCGGACACCCCGTTGCAGCTGACCTACAAGCTCGCCTGGCGCGGGTCTATTCACGCCTTCTGGGGCAACGCTGCAGCTTCGGAAGCCGATCTGGCCGAGGTGACGACCCGTATCCGCAACGGTGTCGGCGACAACAGCGACGGCGTCTACAACGGCTTGCTGGCCTTCGCTCGCTGGCTGAGCGGCTCGTGGAATCTCGCCGGCGTCGAAATGCGGATCGCCCTGGATCACGTGGCCGGGCAGGCGCACCCGATGCTCCGCGCCATTGAGCCGCTGCTGCACGCGGTCCGCGGGGACTTCAGCCAGGCTGATAAGGAGCTGCGCGAAGCAGCAGACGTGCTGGAGGCAATGCCCTGGCGTGAGCCGGTGCATCTTTACGTGATCAGCTACGTCGCTCGCCTGCATGCAGGCGCCGAGCCGGCTGCCCAGAAGATGGGGCTGCAGCATCTGCGTACCGTCTTCGGCGGCTCGGTCCTGGCCGTGCCCGGTTTCACCGGCGCGCTATGGATATTTCACCTGGCCATCGCCGCGATCTGGGCCGGTGACCTGGACCGCGCCGAGGAGCTGATCCGGCAGAGCGAAACCCAGCCGCACCCGCCGCGCTGGATAGGGTGGGTGCCGGAATGGCTGCGAGGACTGGCCGCCGAAACCGCCGGGGCGATCGAGGAAGCCCGCAGGCACCTGGATAACGCAGTCGCCGGGTTCACTGACGATCTGCCCCTCTACCGGGCCCACGTGCTCACCGATCACGCACGAGCCGCGGCCCTCCAGCATGACGACGCAGCCGCCCAGCGATCACTGGAGTCGGCCCGCCAGCTCTATCGTGTCCTGGGGGCAGTGCCCTACCTCGCGCGGCTGAGCGAGACCACCGGCTCACCACCATCTGGTTCGCTTGTCCAGCTGGATGTGCTGTCTGCCCTCAGCGACCGTGAGCGCGACGTCGCGACGCTTCTCATCGGCGGGCTCACCTACGCGCAGATTGCCCGTGACCTCTTCGTCACCCGCGCCACCGTCGGGTTCCACACCGGCAGGATCTACGCCAAAACCGGTGTCACATCCCGCGCCGAACTCATCGACCTCGTCCGAAGCGGCACCCCCTGAACGCCAGAACTAGTCGATTCATACAGTCGCGCCAGCCGCCGTCAGCGCGAGTCTGCTGGTACCAGCCCACCCGATACCAGCAGGCAAGGACGACCATGACCACATCAACCGCGACCGATCCGGGCCCCGCCGTCAAGGCCCCGAATGCCATCAGCGTCACCGGCTTCTTCGCCGACGAACAGTTCGACTTCCTCACCCGCAGCGCCATCGGCTATGCCGCCAAGGGTGTCATGGATGTCGGTGAGGTGTTCGCCACCATCGCCCGGATCACCGACGGCGACGCTGACAGCTGGTACGCCGCCTGGCGCCAGACCGCCGGCAAGCTCCACGCCAAGGCCACCGCGGCCCTCGTCTCCGGTCACGTCGCAACGGCCAACGCGTTCTTCCTCGCCGCCGCCGAGGCCTACTCCCAGACCAACGCCGTCGCCGACCGCCAGCACGACCAGACACTCTCCGCCCCGGCCTTCGACCTGCAGATCCAGTGCTGGGAGGCCTTCATCGACTCAACCGGGGGCCGTGCCCAGCGCATCGCCGTCCCGTACCAGCCGGTTCCGATTCCCGGATACCTGTTCCGCCCGGACACCTCCGGCACGCCTCGCCCGACCCTGGTCATGACCAACGGCAGCGAAGGGTCCCTGTCCGGGCTATGGGCTTGGGGCATCACCACCGCTCTGGCCCGTGGGTGGAACGCATTCATCTATGACGGCCCCGGCCAGCAGACCATGCTCTTCCACCACAACGTGCCGTTCCGACCGGACTGGGAAGCGGTCATCACCCCCATCATCGACAGCCTCATCAGCCGTCCCGACGTCGACGCCTCCGCGCTGCTGGCCTACGGCTGCAGCCAGGCCGGCTACTGGGTGCCCCGCGCCCTGGCCTTTGAACACCGCTTCGTCGCGGCCGTGGTCGACCCTGGCGTCATGGACGTCGCCACCAAATGGCTGACCTACATCCCCGCCGAGCTAATCGCCATGCTCCAGGCCGGCAGCAAGGACGCTTTCAACGCCGCCATCGCCGAAGCCGCCGCCCAGGACCCGATGCTCGCCCAGGCCATGGCTGCCCGCGGCCGCCCGTTCGCCCAGCCGACCGCCTACGACACCTTCAAGGCAGCCACCGGCTACAACTTGCGTGACGTCGTCGCCGAAATCCAGACCCCGGTGCTGATCACCAACCCGGATGACGAGACCTTCTGGCCCGGGCAATCGCAGAACCTCTACAACCACCTCACCGGCGAGCGTGAGATCACCAGCTTCCTACGCGAAGACGGCGCCAACTTCCACTGCGAGCCGATGGGACGCGCCGAGACAGAATGCCGGATCTTCGACTTCCTGCAGGATCAACTCGATCAGCGGAACTGACTCGAGCTAGATGCGGCCCCTCGTAACCTCCACCATCGAGNNAGTCTAAAGATCGGATAATCAAATGAGCGACGTCGCTTACCGATACGACCATGGCAGCATGTATGCTCCGCGTTCATTTTCCGGCTCACCACTCCAGCCGCCAATTCCCGGGTCCCGCTCGTCGAGGTACTACGGCAGATGCTCGCGAGGCGGCACATGAACGCACGCTCCGATCCCATCAGCCAGGCATCAGCGCCGCGTCTGGCATCCGACTTTCACCGGCTGCTCTTCTCGGCGGCGCTCGGCGTGCCAGCCACGGCGGCAGCAGAGGGTCTCTACCTAGCCATCTCAGGCAGCGGCATGCCGGTCATCGCGATCGTTGTCGCCGGTTACATTTTTTCGGCCACATCTTCTCTCGCCTATTTCATCACCACGTTCGCGGTCTTTCAGAACGCCGACGCTGACTCGCTAGCACGCTGGGTCGCCGCGACCGCGCCGACCGGGCGGCTCTCTAGATTGCAAGCCGAGTTCGCAGGAACCGGCCCGACCATCACAGTGCAATGGTCAGGTCTGGCCATCGTGTCGGTCGTGGTACTCGCGCTGTCCCCTGACCTCCTCAGGCAACCCTTGGTGATCGCGCTGAGCGCGGCCGTGGTGACGACGGCATGGCTAGTCACCATAGCCTCGTACGCAGTCCATTACGCCCGCGTCACGGCGACCGTCGGCGGGCTCACGTTTCCCGGCGACCGCGGCGTGGTCTTCTGGGATTGCGTCTATCTCGCTACTCAGGTACAAACCACTTTCTCATCCTCAGACGTCGAGATCGGAACAACCCTTACCCGCAGGATTGTCACCGGTCACACGCTCGTCGCATTCGCCTTCAACACCGTCATCATCGCCCTGCTCATAGCGGTGCTCTTCCTTGGCCACAACTGAAGAGCTAACCGTGCCCGGCAAACTACGGGACAGCGCCGCCTGCAGCCCGGCCAGGGTCGCATACTGGCCGTCCGCGGCGCGAAGAACTCCACCCGCATCGTCTGGTGCGGCCGTTCCACTTCCCGGCAGCCCGCACGATGCCTGACCGTAGCGGCCACGTCCGGGGAACCGCGGCGCGATGCGGCGGTTCCCCTCTTCTTCTAGCTCCGCAGGAACGCAAGCAGGTCGGCGTTGAATCTGTCCGCGTGGGTGTCCATCAGTCCGTGCGGCGCGCCGGGGTAGTAGATCTCCTGCGCGCCGTTGATGAGCTGCGCCGACTTGACCGCGGCGTCCTTGACCGGGACGATCTGGTCGTCTTCGCCGTGCAGGACCAGGGTGGGCACGTCGAACTTCTTCAGATCCTCCGTGAAGTCCGTCTCCGAGAAGGCCTTGATGCTCGCGTAGGCGTTCCGCAGGCCGGACTGCATGCTCCAGAGCCAGAACTGGTCCAGCACGCCCTGCGATACCTGGGAGCCGGGCCGGTTGGCGCCATAGAACGGCTTGGCCAGGTCCTTGTAGAACTGGGAGCGGTCCTTGACCAGGCCCGCGCGCAAGCCGTCGAAGACGTCGATCGGCAGCCCTTCGGGGTTGGCCGCTGATTGCAGCATGATCGGCGGCACCGCCGAGACCAGGGCCGCTTTGGCCACCCGCCCCGTCCCGTGCCGGCCGATATAGCGGGCGACCTCCCCGCCGCCGGTGGAATGGCCCACCAGGGTGGCATCGGTCAGGTCCAGCGCCTCGATCACCGCCGCGAGGTCATCGGCGTAGCCGTCCATGTCGTTTCCGGTTGAGGTCTGGCTGGACCGGCCGTGGCCCCGCCGGTCGTGGCCGACCACGCGGAAGCCGTTTTGGGCCAGGAAGTGCATCTGGCCGTCCCACGCATCGGCGCTCAGCGGCCAGCCGTGCGAGAACGTCACGGCCGGCCCGCTGCCCCAGTCCTTGTAGTAGATCTCAGTGCCGTCCCTGGTGATGATCGTGCTCATCTGCTGGTTCCTTTCGGTGAACGGGTCAGGTTACGAGGCGGCCGGGCGGTCGACGAATTCGGCCAGCGGCTGCCCAATTTCGACGATGTAAGTGGAGAGCATCTGGCCGGTATCCGGTCCGACGTCCAGGGCGTTGTGCGGGGTGCGGGGCGGGATCAGGAAGGGGTGGCCAGCAGGCAGGATGAGGGTGGGCTGGTCCTTGATCATCATGTGGACCGTCCCGGCCAGGATGTACCCGACTTCCTCACCGGGGTGGATGTGCCAGCCTGACTCCACCCCGCANNGCCGACGCGCTGGTCGGAGCGACGCTGCCCAGGAAGGCCAGGAGCTCGCGGTTGACTTCCTTGGCGTGGCTGAGGCACATGACGTGCGGGCCGCCCTCGATCTCGGCGTACTGTGCGGCCGGCAGGGCGGCGTGCATCCGGCGCCCCTGGCCCTCCAGGGACAGGATCCGGTCGGCCGTCCCGTGCAGGATCAGCGCAGGGATGTCGATCCGCTTGATGTCCTCATGGAAGTCGTCCAGCCAGGTGAGCACGCAGGCCCAGGTAGCCCACGCCGACGCGCCGGCGCCGGCGTTCCAGCTGTTGCGCACGGTCTCCTCGCTGACCCGCTTGCCGAGGTAGTCGTCGAGGTTGAGGAAGTCTGCCAGCAGTCCGGTCAGCCACGCGGGGCGGTCGTCGATGATCGCCTGCCGGATCGTGTCGATCGTGGCCTGGTCGACGCCGTTGGGGTTTTCGCCGGACTTGGTGAACGACGGCGCGAGGCTCTCGATGAAGACGCAGCTCTTCAGGCGGCCGGTGCCGTATTTCCCGATATAGCGGGCCACTTCCCCGGTGCCGAGCGAGAAGCCGATCAAGGTGACGTCCTGCAGGTCGAGTTCGGTCAGCAGGGTGCTGAGATCGGCGGCGAGGGTGTCGAAGTCGTAGCCGGTGGTGGGCCGACTGGATTGCCCGAAGCCGCGGCGGTCGAAGGCCACCACCCGGTAGCCGGCCGCGAGCAGCGCGTGCGTCTGCGGTTCCCAGGACCGGCTGTCGAGCGGCCAGCCGCTCAGCAGCACGACCACCGGGCCGCGGCCCAGGTCCTCGTAGTACAGGTTGATGTCGGTGGTGTTCTCCCGGCCGACGGTGATGAACGCCATGCGCGTGCCCTTCCGTAGTGAAGCTGACGCCCTCAGCGGACCACGGCGCGGCCGGTCACCGAATCAGGGAAAGACCCCAGTCATGACGTGTCCGCCGGGGCGTGCACGCCCGCCGTCAGCGTTTGAGGGCGGCGGCGAGCTGCCGGCGGGAGGTGATGCCGAGTTTCCGGAACACCTTGCTGAGGTGGTACTCGACGGTCGACGTGGTCACGAACAGGCGGGTGGCGATCTCCGCGTTGGTCACGCCGGCCGCGGCCAGCCGGGCGATCTGCGTCTCCTGCGGAGTCAGGTCCGGGCCGGCCAGCTCCGCGGGCTCGGGGAGGTGACCGCCCACGGCCAGCAGCTCCGCCCGGCCGCGGCGCGCAAACGCGGCCGCCCCCATGGCGTCGAACATGCGGTAGGCCGTGCGCAGCTGTGTGCTGGCGTCCCGGCGGCGTTTCTGGCGGCGCAGCCACTCGCCGTACAGCAGATGGGTTCGGGCGAGTTCCGTGCGGACCGAGGTCCGCTGCAGGTGCGCGATGGCCTCGGCATAGAACGCCTCGGCCGCGGAGTCGGGGGCCAGAAGCGCCCGTGACCGGGCCAGCACGCCCAGTGCCCATGGGGTGCCGCTGGCCGGGGCCCGCTCCGCGAGGCGGCCGAGCGCGGCGCCGGCGGCACGGTGATCGCCAGCGCGCGTGCCCGCCTCGACGATCTCGGGCAGCACGCGGTTGCCGAATCCCGGCGGGTCGCTGTCGTAGATGCGCAGGCCCCAGCCCAGCGCTTCGGCGTAGCGGCCCAGGCTCAGCTCCAGTACGGTCAGCCCGATCAGGGCGAAGAACCCCAGCACCGGAGCTCCGCGTTCGTCGCCCCACTGCTCGGTGGTCGCGGCCAGGGCGCGGCTTTCCGCCTCCTGCCCCTGCCAGGCCCGCAGATCCAGCAGCACTCCGGTTGAGGCCGGCGCCGGTATGCCGATCAGGATAGAGATCTCGGCCGCCTCGAAGTAGCGCGCTTCGGCCTCGGCCAGCCGCCCGGCCCACAGTTCGCTGGTGCACAGGCCGGCCAGGATGACCCGCAGTGCGCCCAGCGCCCCGTGCCGGCGGTTAATGGCCTCAGCGCGCCGGAACATGGCCTGGCGTCCCTGGTCGTCCCACAGGTCGTCGGCGGCGAACTGCGCGAGGATGGTGCCTGGTATCCCGGCGGGCGTGGGCTGGTCGGTGGTGCTGAACGCCTCGACCGCCGCGCGAAGCAGCGGCACCGCGTCCGGGTATCCGACCGCGATACGAGTGGCGAAGCCGTCTAGCAGCAGGTCGGCCGGTGTCGGGTCCAGGCTCGGGTCCCGGGGCGCCCGCAGCACGGCGCGGGCCACTTCCAGCGGAGTCGTGCCGACGGTGTGCTGGCGGGCGACCAGAGCGGCCTGCAGGGCCTCGAAGAGCATGGCGCGGATCAGGGGTGTGTCGGCAGGATCAACGGCGGCGGCCGTGTCCAGCAGGAGGCGGGGCGCGTCCTTGTGCCGGGAGAAGAAGACGGCGATCGAGGCCCGCAGGCGCTGCGCCGCGACGTGCAGTCCTGCTTCCGCCAGCCGGGGCGCGGCCAGGTCCAGCATGGCCTCGGCCAAGGCACCGTCCCCCGCGACGAGATAGGCCTGGGCCGCGGCCAGGAGCCGCCCGGCACGGCCCTGCGGGTCCGGGGTCAGGTCGGCCGCCCGGGCCAGGAAGGTGGCCTGGGCCACGTAGCCGCCGCGCCGTTCGGCGCGCGCGGCCGAGCGTTCGAGGTCAGCCGCGATCTCCTCGTCGGGCACCACGCTGGCCGCGGCGCGGTGCCATGCGGCCTCGTCCGGGTGGCCGTCCTGCCCGGCGATGCTGGCCAGGGCCTCGTGCGCCTGGCGACGCTCGCCCGGCGGTGCCCCCTCGTAGACCGCGGAACGGATGAGCGGGTGCCGGAACGCCACTCGCGGGGCCACCGACACGATGTCCTGAGCCACGGCGGGATCGGCGGCGTCCGGCTCCAGCCCCAGCAGCGCGGCCGCCCGCCAGAGCGCGGCGGGGTCACTGCCCGAGGCCGCCGAGGCGAGCAGCAGCCAGGTGCCGGTGGCGGGCGGAAGCATCTTGGCCTGGCCCAGGAAGTGCCCTTGCAGGCGGCGGCCGACCGGCAGCCGCTCGGGCAGCGGCGAGCGGCCAGCCAGCTGGTCAGGGGTGAGATGCTGGGCCAGCTCCCGCAGCGCGAGCGGGTTACCGCCGGTCTCGCGGATGATCCGGGCGGCTACCCGGGCGTTGAGCGGCCCCGAGACCGTGGCCGCGAGCAAGGCCCGGGCCGCCGCCGGCTCTAGGCCGCTGACCTGGCGGGTGGGTAGCCCAGCGAGCGCTGCCAGCCCCGGCGAGGCCTCGCGCGCGCAGAAGAGCAGGCCCGTCCTGTCCGCGTGCAGGCGCCGCCCGACGAAACCAAGCACCTCAACTGACTCGCGGTCCAGCCAGTGCGCATCATCGACCAGCCAGATCAGCGGCTGCTCGGCGGCAATCTCGGCGAGCAGCGTCAGCACGCTCATGCTGACCAGGAAGCGGTCCGCCGGCGGCCCGGCCGCCCGGCCGAACGCCGAATCCAGTGCCTCCCGCTGTGGGGCAGGCAGCTGGCCGACCCGGTCCAGGAACGGCACTAGCATCCGGTGCAGCGCGGCGAAGCCGAGCCGCAGCTCCGACTCCAGGCCGGCAATTCTGACCATCCGCACGCCATCAGCAGCCTGCGCCGCGTACTCCAGCAGACGGGTCTTGCCGATGCCCGGCTCACCGAGGATCACCAGCGACCGGCTCAGGCCCTGGCGGATCGCTTCCACCAGCTCATCCAGCGCCCGGCAATCATCGCTGCGGCCTATCAGTACGTGCGGGGCGGCCTGTGTCTCGACCGGCTCCCGGCGCGTAAAGGCCCTGGACCACTCATTGCTGTCGCCGCGCGCCGGGTCATGACTCAGCACGGGCGGGATGAAAGGGATGACGCACTCACAGGATTCGCCTCAAGAGCCACCATCCGGCCAACTCATCGTCAAGCCGCACTTTACCCTGACCGGCACCGATACCCAACAGTCCGGCTTCCCATCAGGGAAGGACGCACGACCTGAGGTCCCGAGCTCCCTACGACTGGGGCCGCATGACCACGTAGCGCTCCCAGTCCCCATGGGCCCGCCTGAAAGGCGGATTGTTTGCTTGGGTGACCTCACGCCGATGTCCTGCTGTCCACCACCCGGACAGTCCGCAAGCGCCTCGACCTAAGCTGCCCAGCGAACGGGAACTTACTCTATGACCTCGGTGTGGGTCGCCGACCTCGCAGTCCGCGTGAGCTGCTGGAGTCCACCAAGCTGGTCAAGTTCGAGCGCTACCCGAGTTCACCGTGGCCGACCTGGCCGGATGCGAGCTTCAGCGGTGGGCCACCGGGCAGCACCCGCATTACGATGTGGCGTACGAAGGCCATGACCTGGAGAGCCTGGTCGCACGTCTGGCGGCAGCGCCACACCGGATCGTGGACAACCGCAGCGTCGACCGGGAGGAGCACTGAGATGATCTACATCGATGTTCCGGCCGACCTGAACCTGGAAGACGACCAGGGCCGCAACGTCGCCATGCTGGCCGATGCGGTCACCCCGGATGCTGTCACGCCGGGCGCGGTGCTGGTGGCCGGAGCCGCACGCGCCTCGTCCTGGGCTATCGTCGAGAGTGTTGACAGCGGGCTCGTCTACTTCCGTCAGATCAGCGCCCAGGACGCCGCGCGCCGCGGATCCTTGGTCAAGCCGCTTCCGCACAGTCAGCCTGACCCGGGCAAGGTTACTGCGCCGCACGCATGACCGTAGAAGGCATTAGGCCCGACGGTGGCCGCACCATTCAATACCGGAAGACAGCAGCCGTCTCTACGGATTCGCGTCATCGTTCTTCTTGACCACGTAGGTGCCCCAACCGGGTGTGGTGCGGACAAGTCCCTCGTCCCGGAGCTGGTGGACAGCTTTGCGAATGGTGACAGGCGCCAAGCCGAACTCCTGCTGGAGCGCCCGCTCGCCGGGCAGGCGGCTGGTGATCTCCCCGGAGGCGATCCGGGATCGCAGGATGGTCGCGAGCTGCACCCACGGCGGGTCGGGTGCGTCCCTGTCGATCATGGCCGCACACTACCTATGCAGGCGGAACAGCTGTTAGCTGCTACGCGCTATAGCGCGCTATAGCGCGGGAGAGTAGTCTGGGTGATGAGCGCCTCTCTCACCCGGACGAGGAATGACCATGATCAACCTCCCGACTCCGTACGCCGCCGCGCGAATCGCCGCCTTCCTGACCGGGCACCCGTGCTGGACGGCGTTCTGGGACAAGCGGTTTGGTCTCTGGCGCGTCGCCGAGAACGACCCCGACTCCGACCTGTACGCTGCCAGCCGCGATGCCGATGCCGTCATCGCCTACATGGCATCCCACTCCTGAATCGGGTAGCTAGCAGTCCGCGGCTTCCCGGTCGGCGTCGCGGTCAGCGGCGGCGCCTACAACGCCTCGCCGCGCTCCGTCAGGCCGGCCGCCACCCTGGCGTGGTGGGCGCGTCGTCCGGCAACCACGCCGAGGCCCTGGCTCTCGCCGGGCGCCTGATAGGACTTAGCGGTCACCGTCGTCGTGCCGCGCGACGCGCCCGACGCGAAAGTGAATGACGCTCGCTCCCTCGGCGCCCGCATCGTCCGCTACGACCGCCTCACAGACGACCGCGACGCGATAACCGGCGCCCTGGCTGCGGAATACGGATACACGATCGTGCCGTCCGGTGACGACAGGCCGTCATGGCCGGCGCCGGCACGGCAACTCTGTCGCTCCGGGCCGGGCATCGCGTTACGTTGCCCGCGGTGCCCGATACGATCGCTGACGGGCTACGGCACACCAGCCCTGCGCGATTGCCGTGGGAGGTCAACAAGGTGCTCCTCGATGACGTGGCCACCGTCACCGACGACGAGATCGCCCAGGCGATGATGTGGGCGTTCGACCACCTAAAGATCGTGGTGGAGCCGTCTGACGCGGTTGCGCTGGGCGCGCTCGCCGGTACGGGCCTACCGCCCGGTCCCGCTGGTGTCATCGTCTCTGGCGGTTCAGTTAACTACCGCACCTTCCGGGCCATCACAGTCGGACTCCCCAATGCGCTGGACCTAACGGTGGCCTGACGTGCCCGTCCGACACCCGATCCCGTGGATCACCCAGTACGCCACGCCGTCCCTGATCGCCGCCGTCGCCTACGAGGGGCATCCGCCAGCCGACGACCCGCGATGGCGGGAAAGCGGCGCGCCGGACCTGGAAGCATACGGACGCTGGTGTACCCGCCTGTGCGGCATGGCCTGCCTGCGGATGGCGCTGACCGCCCGCGACGGCGACGCCCCCAGCCTCTTCGCCCTGCTCGACGGCTGCCTGGGCTACGGCGGATATATCGAAGAACCTGGAGGACGTGTCACCGGCCTGCTCTACCGGCAGTTCGCCGACTTCACCCGCGACTGCTTCCACCTCCACGCTGACGTCATCACCGACCTCGACCCGGCCCGGATTACTCGCGAACTCGACCAGGGCAGGCTCGTCATGGCGTCGGTGCACAAGGAGATCCGCAGGCCCGAACACGATCCCCCCGCAAGCGGCGGCCACCTCGTCCTGGTCACCGGCCACGCCAACGAGCAGGTCACCTTCTGCAACCCGTCAGGCCACACCCCGCAGGCAGGCGTCGCTACCTTGCCGATGAATACCTTCGACCGCTTCGCGGCCCACCGCGGAATTGCCCTCCATGTCTAGGCTCCATCGCGGCTAGATCCAGTCCCGGTGCCGGTCAGCGGGTTGACCGCGACCCCGTACGGGCCGCTGCCGACGGGGATGGTGGCGGTGGCCGCCGGGACTGCGGCGGCGGCCGGCGCTGCCAGGGCCAGCGCCAGGAAACTGATCGCGGCAGGCACGGCGAACCGGGTCCCCAGACGGCGCCGGACCGCGGATAGGCAGATATTCAGGCTGGCCATCCTGGTATCCCTTTCTGCGGCGCCGGGTGCTCGGCGGGAGCCCCCCGCTGATCGCTGGAGTACTTTTTTGGCTACTTATAGTAACCGACAGTGGCGGGCGCCTGCGGTTACGCTGCGTGTGGTGGCCGGGCACGGTCTAGCCGAGCGCTCCGGCCAGGAGGCGATGATCTCCACCGTGAGCCAGGCGAACGGTACCCACGGGACCCGGAAACCTAGCGGCCCGGCTCCGGCCGGACCGGAGTGCAGATCGACTCTGTCCCCACCGGCCGCCGCGCGGGTGAATCGTGTGCTGCGTGCAGAACGTCCAGTTCGGGCTCACGCTTTCATCGCCGGGCGTGAGAATGTGCTTATGGTGGCAAATGCCCGCCCGGCTGGGCGGTGGGAGCCGGCCGAGCTGGGTGTGCACCCGGTGGCGGGCGGCGGGCCGGACGGGTCGATGCCGGTGTATGTGCGCCGACCGCATGATGAGCTGCTGCGGCTGGTGCTGGACCCGGAGGTGGCCGGCAGCCGGCTGATCGTGGTTCGTGGCGAGGCTTGCGCTGGCAAGTCGCGCGCCGCCTATGAGGCGGTGGCAGGCCGGCTTGCGGACTGGCCGCTGGAGTATCCGTCGACCGCTGCCGCGCTTGTGGCGCGGCTGGAAGCCGGGATCCCGGCCCGGACCGTGCTGTGGCTGGGTGAGCTGTGCCGGTATGCCGACGCCGACGGTGGCGCGGCGGCGCTGAGCGGCCTGGCCGAACTGCTGGACGGCGAAGGCCACCTGATTATTACGACCGTGTGGCCCCAGCACTGGGAGGCCTACGTGACAGCGGCGGGCGCCAGGCGCGGCGCCAGCGATCCGGCCCGGATGGCCGGACAACTGATGGCCGGGCTTGACGAGATCGCCTTGTACTTTGAGCCCAGTCCCGCCCACGGCGGGATCATCGACGTCCCGGCCCGGTTCACCGCCGGCGAGCTGACGACCGCGGCCGCTAGCGGCGACCCGGTGCTGGCTGCCGCGGCGGCCGCCGCCGGACCGGACGGGCAGCTCACCCAGTACCTGGCGGGGGGCCGTGGCCTGCTACGCAGGTACCACGGCCCCGGCGGCGACTCCTACGGCCAGGCGATCATCACGGCGGCGATGGACGCGGCCCGGCTGGGCTACGCCGGCCCGCTGCCCGCCGCGGTCGTGCAGGACGCCGCGGCCGGCTATCTGGCTGGCGTCCCGGCGGCCGGCGCAAGCAGGCGTGCGGCCGCTCTGGCCTGGGCCAGCGCTGAGTTCGATGGTGCGCTCCGCGCGCTGGAGCCGGTTCCGCCCTCGGCCGGCGTCGGCCCGGCCGGCTACCGCATCGCGGGCTACCTTGACCAGTACGGTCGCCGCACCCGCCAGGACCAGCTGGTCCCAGCCTCTGTCTGGGGCGCCCTGATCACCGGGTCCGCCGCAGGCAGCGCCGGCGATCTGGCTCGGGTCGCCCAGGCGGCTCGGGACCGTGGCCTCTACCGTTACGCGGCTGCCCTGTGGACCGCCGCGGTCAGCGTGGGGAGCGCCGACGCGGCTGGCCGGCTGGTCGCCCACCTGCGCGAAGCCAGCCCGGGTGACGCCGCGGCCGCCGGCCGGTGGGCCGTCGACCGCATCCGCCTTGACGACCCCTCTGACCTGGCGCGGCTGCTAGAAGAACTGCGCGCGGTCGACGCGGATGGCGCGGTGCAGGCCCTGCTGGCCCGGCACCCGGCCGGCCAGGTCAACGTCGACCGCCGCTGGGAGGCCGTCGAACTACTGAGGGCACTGCACGGGGCCGGGGCGGCCGGGGCAGTCGATATCCTCGCCGCCCGCATCGTGGCGGACGACAGCCTCGAGGACCTGCCATCCGTCGCCTCGCTGCTGGTGGCGTTGCACGCGGCGGGCGCCACCGACGCGATCCATGCCCTGGTGGCCCGGGACCCCGCCCGCCACGCCGACCCGCAGGAGCCGAAGGAAGTCGCTGTGCTGCTTGAGGCACTGCATGCGGCCGGCGCGCAGGGCCCGGCCCGGGCCCTGGCCACCTGGGCCGCCAGCAACGTTGAACTCCAGTCCTTGCAGTCCCTCGCCCGGCTGGTGAAGGCGCTCCACGCAGTCGGCGCCGACGACGCACTCCAGACTCTGCTGACCCGCGACCCCGCCAGCCTCGACGACCCGTGGGGAGCCGCCGCGCTCCTGGCTGAGCTGCGCGCGGCGGGTGCCAGCGAGGCAGTACAGGCCCTGCTCGCCCGTGGACCGGGCAGCGACGTCGAGTACGCGGATGCCGTGGCCTGGCTGCTGGAAGAACTGCGCGCGGCGGACGCCGGCGAGGCGATCCAGACCCTGCTCGCCCGCAACCCCGCGAGCCACGTCGGCGTCTACGACCTGCAAGACGTCGTTCGGCTGGCGGCGGAGCTGCACGCGGCCGGGGACACCGAGGCGGTGCAGACGCTGGCCAGCCGGGCGACCGAGTTCGCCGACCTCGACGACCCGGGGTACCTAGCTGAGCGCCTGCAGGGGTTCCGCGCGGCCGGCGCCGGCGAGGCAGTCCGGATCGCGCTGGCCCGCGACCCCGCCGGCCGCGCCTTCCTTGACGACTCCGGCGAGGTGGCCTGGCTGCTCGAGGAACTGCGTGCCGCCGGGGCCGACGACGCGGTGCGGACGCTGCTGGCCCGCAACCCGGCCAGCCAGGTCCGTCTCGACGATCTGCATGGCGTCGCCCGGCTGCTGCGGGCCCTGCGCGCGGCCGGAGCGCACGAGGCGGTGACATCACTGGCCACCCGCGCCGCCGAGGGAGTCAGCCTGGAGGATCCTCTGGGCGCCGGCCAGTTGCTTGAGGAACTGCATGCGGCCGGGGCCGACGACGCGCTCCGGGCCTTGCTGGCCCGCAACCCCGGCGCCCGGGTGTCCCTCGGCGCGAATCAGCAGCGGGGCGTCGCCCGGCTGTTGACGGCGCTGCGCACGGCCGGGGCCGGCCAGGCGGCCCGGACGCTGGCCGGCCGGGCCGCCAACGCGGGGATGTTCGAGCTGACGCAGGACCGGGCCAACTACCCGTTCGGGCGCGAGCCAGACGGCGCTGCGGCGCCGCCGTGGCGCTGGGCGGAGCCCCTTCCGCACCCAGACGGAGCACCAGCCGGGCTATCCAGTCAGGCGCCCGCCACCTGTACCTGGCCAGGTTCAGGAAGTGCCGACCCCGATCCGGGCGAAGGTAAATCCCGAACCTGATGGTATGCACCACGAGCAACATGGCGACGGCCGCCCGGCGCCCGCTATCCACCGCGCATCTCCTTGCCGCTGCCGGCCGGTCAGCCGATCGCGCGCTCACCAGCGGGTGCAACCCAGCCGTTCGGGCAGGTATGCCGGAACTGGCTGGCCAAGGTACCCGGAGCCGGAGACGCAAGACGTGGCCTCTCATCTGACCGCTTACGGCCAGCAATCTTGACTTAGTGTGGCCAGCGGTCTAGATGCGGGGGCGGCGTGCCGGGCCGGGTTCGCTCACGGCTGACGCTGATGCCGGGCGGCGGCAGCCGCCAGGGTCGAGAATGGCAGCATGGCATACCGGCGGGCGGCCCTGGTGGCGGTGCTTGCCGACGTCCACGGCAACCTCCCAGCGCTCAGCGCAGTGCTCGCGGAGCCCGACGTCGCAGCCGCGGATGCTGTGGTGCTGCTGGGTGATATCGCGCTGGGGCCGATGCCCGCGCAGACCCTGGAGGTGCTGGCGGGGCTGGGCGAGCGGGCGATCTGGGTGCACGGCAACTGCGAGCGGGAGATGGTTGCCGCCTTTGACGGCGTAACGGTGCCCGGCCCGAACGGCCCGCAGGCTTCCGCGATCGCCGCGCTGATCAGCCGGCGGCACCGCGACCTGCTGGATCGCCTGCCACTGACCGTGACCCTGGAGATCGACGGCCTTGGCGTTTGCGGGTTCTGTCATGCCTCGCCGCGCCGCGATGACGAAATGCTGCTGGTCGACAGCCCGGTGCAACGCTGGGACGCGGCCCTGTCCGGGCTCGGCGCCGAGGTCGGGACGGTCGTCTGCGGGCACACCCACATGCCGTTCGACCGGCTCGCCGCCGGGCGCCGGGTCGTCAACCCGGGCAGCGTCGGCATGCCTTACGGCCCGCCAGGTGCGCACTGGGCCCTGCTGGGGCAAGGTATCTGGCTGCGCCGTACCCGCTACGACACCGCGGCAGCTGCCGAGGTGATCGAGGCCAGCGGGTACCCCGACGGCGCGGCGTGGGCCCGCGAGTACGTGCTTCACCACTACTCCGATACCGAGGCCCTCACGGCGTTCACCGAGATCGCCGGCCAGCAGGAAGGCCCGGCGCGGTAACGGCCTGATCTGCACCCAGCTGAGCAGCAACCGCCGGGCCCGCCACGCCGAGCCGAATCGGTGTGGCTGGCCGGTTGCCGTAGATTCACCGCAAGCTAGCTGACCGGTTGCCGTTGAATCGCCGCAAGCTGGCTGGCTAACCGTTGCCGTCCGTTCGGGAGCCCGCCGCCTTACCGTCGCCTGTTCCCGCTAACCAGGACTCATCAGGCGTACGGCGGCCGATTGTGCGTTTCCCGGAGGGATTATGCGAGTCAGAAACCTGCTAGCGGTTATGGCTGCGCGGTCTCGGCCTCGGGCCTGAGCCAGGTGTATGCCGGTGCCGCATCGGCTGCTTACTTCGGCGTGCCGAACAGTGACCCCAGGCACCCGGTCATCTTCGGGATCGTGCAGTACGGCGTGGTCTACGCGGACGGGCCCGACATCGCTCAGCATGGCGGCGCTGTTTTCCAGGACCTCAGCATCCCGATCCTGGTGGTCCTGCCTGGCCTGCACTGACCGGGCGCCTCGTAAGGCGCTGACGTTCGGTCCGGGGCCGTGGGCTGACACCACGGGCCGTTCGGTTCAAAAGAATTTCAATGATGCCGAACGGCCCGTGGTCTTACGGTCCGGCAAGGTCGCGGCGCTCCGGTCCGCCGACCGCGCACCACGCGGAACTACGCGGTTGCCTACGAGATCACGTGATTCGGGGACACGCCCTGCACCAATTCCGTAAAACCGGCAGCGGGTTCGACGCTCTCCTGGTCATCTACTTCCCGGCCGCCGCGCCAGAAGACCTCATCGAAGGACACCGCCAGCATCTGGTCGTGGAATTCACCGACTGGATCACCGCAGCCGGTCTATCACACGGCCGGGCCAGCCACTCCCCCGTCCCACTCGTCGTGACCTGAACAGAACACTAAAGGGCCGTGAACCGCCAGCTCGTGCTACGCCGAGTTACCGTGACCGATGCCATTCGGCTGCGACGGTAGCGCCCAGCTCACTCCAGCTCTTCTCGAACTTGTCCAGCCCGTCTCGTTCCAGGTATTCGGTGACGTCATCGAAATCGATGCCCACTGCCGCGAGCCGATCCAGGAAACTGCGGTTGCCGTCGCAGCTTCCGGTCAAGGTGTCGCTACTGACCTGGCCGTGGTCGGCGAAGGCTTCCAGGGTCGCGCCTGGCATGGTGTTGACGGTGCCGGGCGCGATCAGCCCGGCAACGTACTTGGTGTCCGGGTAGGCGGGATTCTTGACTCCAGTGGAGGCCCACAGCGGCCGCTGCGGCCGTGCGCCGAGGCGGGCCAGCTGCTGCCAGCGCTCCCCAGCGGTCAGTTGCTCGTGAGCCTGGTAGGCCTGGCGGGCGTTGGCTATCGCGGCCAAGCCCTTCAGCGCGGCGGCTTCGGGCGTGCCGAGGTGGTCCAGGCGTGTATCGACCTCCGTGTCCACCCGAGAGATGAAGAAGGAGGCTACCGACCTGATCGAGGTGAGGTCCCGGCCGGCGGCATGAGCCTGTTCCAGGCCGCTGAGGTAGGCGTCCATGACGGCGCGGTACCGGTCCAGGGAGAAGATCAGCGTCACGTTGACGCTGATGCCCTGGCTGATCACCTCCGTGATCGCGGCCAACCCTTCCTGCGTGGCGGGAATCTTGATGTATAGGTTGTCCCGGTTCACTGTCGTCCACAACCTGCGGGCCATCTCGACGGTAGCGGCAGTGTCACGGCTCAGCCGCGGGTCTACCTCGATGGACACGCACCCGTCCAGGCCGGCCGTCTGCGCGTGTACCGGGGCCAGGACGTCGCATGCGGCGCGGACGTCGTCGGTGGTCACGGTGAGCACGGCGGTGTCGACGTCTACGTTGAGGGCGGCCAGGTAAGCCAGCTGGTCGTTGTAGAGGTCGCCCCGGGCCAGGGCGGAGGCGAAAATCGTCGGGTTCGTGGTCACTCCGACGACGTGGCGGGCAGCGACGAGCGACTGCAGGCCGCCGCCGGCCAGCAGCTCGCGGGATAGGTCATCCAGCCAGATTGCCACCCCCGCGGCGGCCAGGTCGCCCAGCGGGTCATGCTCCGGGTGGTGAGTCATGCGGGCCTCCGTTCGGCAGGTTGTCAGGACGTGAGCACAGCGGGCACGGCGGAGGCCATGACGTCGGGCGCCCGATCCCAGGCCCGGTGCATGCCGACCGCCGCGGCGAGCTGGTCGGTGAAGGACTTCCCGGCCGTGTCGCCCGTCACTACTCCCGGGGCGTCGGCGTCGAACTCGACGGAGCGCGTGGTCAGGAGCGTCCGGTCGACTGTCTCCTGGCGGGCACCGCTGCTCAGGACACCGCCAACGGGAGCGATGACCAGGGCCGTCGCGCCGAGTTTGGCGGCGGCCTTCCGGATATTGCTGATCCCGGCAAGGTCGGCGTCGGCGTCGGCGATGATGCCGATCTTGCGGCCGGCGATCGGACCGGGCTCGGTCACGACCTGGGAGAGGGCGGGGGACACACCTGCGTCGGCGGCCGGGCTGCCGCTGGGAGCGGGCAGGCCGAGGCCGGCGGCGACCCGAGCGCATAGGTCGGCGTCGACGTTGGCCAGGACCTGGAGCTCGCGCTCCTTGATGGCCTGCTCGTAGCACTTGCCGAGCTCGAAGGTGAAGGCCTCGACGATGTGGGCCTGCTCCAAAGGGGTCAGGCTGTGGTAGAACATCGCCGGCTGCGTGAAATGGTCCTCGAACGAGACCGGCTTGGCCCGGACCACCGTGCCCTCGACAGGGCGAGGAGTCTGCACGTAACCGCCTTCATCGGCCGTGGCCACCAGGGGCTCGCCGCGGTTGATGCTATTGGGGCGGTAGGGGGCCAGGCCGGCCGGGATGGCGGTCTGGTGCATGCCGTCGCGCAGCATGTCGTTGACCGGGCAGTGCGCCCGGTTGACGGGGAGCTGGGTGAAGTTCGGGCCGCCGAGGCGAGTGAGCTGCGTGTCGAGGTAGGAGAACAGCCGTGCTTGCAGCAGCGGGTCATTGGTGACCTCGATGCCGGGCACGAGGTTCCCGGTGTGGAAGGCGACCTGCTCGGTCTCGGCGAAGTAGTTCGCTGGGTTCCGGTTCAGCGTCAGCTTCCCGATCAGCTGCACGGGGGCGAGCTCCTCCGGAACGAGCTTCGTGGGGTCGAGTAGGTCGATGCCCTCGAAGCTGTCGGTGCCGTCATCGGGCATGACCTGGATGCCCAGCTCGTATTCGAGGAACGCGCCCGCATCGATGCCGTCGGCCAGGTCCCGGCGGTGGAAGTCCGGGTCGACCCCGGCCGTGATCTGCGCTTCCTCCCACACCAGGGAGTGCACCCCAGCGGCGGGCTTCCAGTGGAACTTCACCAGGCTCGTTTCGCCCGCGTCGTTGACCAGGCGGAAGGTATGGACGCCGAAGCCCTCCATCGTCCGGTAGGACCGCGGGATCCCCCGGTCGCTCATGTTCCACATGACGTGATGGGTCGCCTCGGTATGCAGGGAGGCGAAATCCCAGAAGGTGTCGTGCGCGGACTGGGCCTGCGGGATCTCCCGGTCGGGGTGCGGCTTGGCCGCGTGGATGACGTCGGGGAACTTGATCCCGTCCTGGATGAAGAACACCGGCATGTTGTTGCCGACCAGGTCGAAGGTTCCCTCGGGGGTGTAGAACTTCACCGCGAATCCGCGCGTGTCCCGGACCGTGTCCGCCGAGCCCCGCGAGCCAAGCACCGTGGAGAACCGGACGAAAACCTCGGTCCGCAGCCCCTTGCTGGCTAGGAACCCCGCCTTGGTCACCGACCGACCGGTGCCGTATGACTCGAAGATGCCATGCGCCGCTGCGCCGCGGGCGTGAACGACGCGCTCGGGGATCCGCTCGTGATCGAAGTGGGTGATCTTCTCCCGGAGGTGAAAGTCCTCTAGCAGAGTCGGCCCGCGCTCGCCGGCCTTCAGCGAATGATCAGTGTCGGGCAGCCGCAGGCCCTGCGACGTGGTGAGAAACTCGCCCGCCTGGTCCTGGCCGGCCTCGGATGATCCGGCGTCCGTTGCGGGGGTGCGGGCGTTCTTGCCATTACGGCGTGATGAAGCCATCTTTTCTCCTGTCACGAAAGGGCAGGCGATGGCTTCACCTGGCCCTAAGCATACAGGCGAATCAGCGCCGGGCAGTCGTCCAGTGCCAGCCGGCCGGGTGCGGAGGTCGGATCCGGGACGTGTTTGCCCCCGCCCATAGCGGGGAGACGTGCTCCGAAATTCACGTCAGGCACCCTGGCCGCGTTGCGGCCGGCGTGGGCGGCGTGGCGCGCCGGGGGTCGCCCGCCAGTACTCGTGGCACGACCATTGCCGAGAGGAGCAGCAACATTGAGCGGTAGCGATCAGGAGAACCTCATGGAGGTCACCGGCCGCAGCGCGGAATCGCTCGAGATCCTGGCCCGTGCGCTCCACGTGAAGAACGCCGAGCTCGAGCCCACGCTTGAGGCCATCGCGTCCACGGCCGTGACGATGCTGAGTCCCGCGCGGTACGCCGGCCTGACCATACTCTCGCGCGGCGAGCTCATCCCCCGGGCCACCACCGGCGAGCCGCCCCTGCTGCTGGACCGCCTCCAGCAGCGGCTCGGCGACGGCCCGTGCATCAGTGCCGCGAAGCACCAGGCCGTATTCCGGATCGAGGACACCCTCCAGGACCCGCGCTGGCCGGAGTTCAACGCGGAGGCGGCCCGGCTCAAGGTGCGCAGCATGCTCTGCGTGCCGCTCTGGATCGATGAGCGAGGCCTGGGAGCGCTCAGCCTGTACGCCGACCAGGCCGCGGCCTTCAGCGATCTTCACGAGCGGGTCACCGTCCTGCTGGCCACGTTCGCGGCGCTCGCCCTCGCTGATGCGCAGCGCGCTGAGCAGATGCACGACGCGCTCAGCAACCGGGACGTTATCGGGCAGGCCAAGGGCATCTTGATGCAACGGCACGGCATTGCCGCTGACGCTGCCTTCGGCGTCTTGTCACGAGTATCTCAGGCCGAGAACATGAAGCTTGCCGAGATCGCCCGCCGCTTCGTGAGGACCGGCCAGCTGCCCAGCGTGTCGGGCCCAAAGACCGCTGGCGCGATGCGCTGACGCTGGAGCACTCCGACAGGCGCGGGGATCAACTGCGGCGGACTGGATCGATCTGCGGCACTTTCGCGGCCAGCGTCAGGCTGGGCCGTGCCGCAGCCGGAGTCCGGCCTCTTCCTCCAGGAGGGCTACCGCCAGGAGTTCCCCGTCGACTGGCCCGAAGCGCTGCAGGGCCCGCTGGTAGGTTTGCTCGACGACCTGTGTCAGCGCAGACGGCACGCGGAGTTCGCGGGCGAGGTCCGCGATCGCCGTGAGCTCCTCACAGCACCGGTCCAGCCCGAAGGACGTGAGGTAGTCCCCGTCGAGCAGCGCGCCGAGGTCGTCCCGGATGAACGCAGTGGATGCCGCACTGGTCGCCAGCGTCTGACGGAGCACGTCGAGGTCGATCCCGGCGCGGCGGGCGAGCAGCAGAGCCTCGCCGGTAGCTACGGCCTGGCCGAACCACAGCAGGTTAACCAGCAGTTTGGCCGTGTACCCTGCGCCGTTGGCGCCGACGCGGATGATGCGCTTCGGGTCGGCGAGCGCTTCCAGCACCGGGCGGCACCGGTCCAAGACCGCCGCATCGCCGCCCACGAATACCTGCAGCGTCCCAGCCTGCGCGGCCGGAACGCCGCCGCCCACCGGGGCGTCAAGGACACCGACACCGCGGGCCCGCGCGGCATCGGCAAGGTCCCGCACAGCCGCGGGGCTGCTGCTGGTCATGTCAACCCACACGGCCGTGGAAGGCATGGCGGCCAGTACGCCAGATCCTGCCATCACCTCGCGCACCTCACGAGAGCCGGGCAGCATCGTGATGAGGACATCGGCGCCTGCGGCTACCTCCGCGAGCGTGGCACGCCACTGGCCCCCGCATTGCAGGACCGCTCGTTCAAGCTCAGCACGTGCGTCACCCGCAGTCACCGTGTGCCCGGCCGCCACGAGGTTTGCGCACATGGGCAATCCCATCCGCCCAACGCCAACGAACCCGATACGCGTCACCGTAGGCACTCTAGCCGCATCCTGACTGGTAGCGGGCCGGTCAGCGGGAGCATGGAGCTACGCACCGACTCGGTGACCGGGTCAGCCCGCGGGCGCCAATCGCTGTGCTTACGGCCGGTGTCCGTCCGGCCTTGCCTGCTCTTCCTTCCGGGCTGGGTCTCCGGGAAGGGCCAGCCCCACGCCGCCTCCCATCTCCCGTGCCGGTGCGGCTCCTGGGTTCTTGGGAGCCTGGTCCCCGACTGGGACTCCGGGCAGCTTGGCGCCTTGCTCCACGTCGAATGCCAGCCCCGAAGGCCGCTCCGTCTCGCGGGACGGGGTGACAGGTACCGGGTTGAGGATCTTATCGGGTGTCGGCTCGATGCTTGCCTGGTCCTGATCGGCCATTGTGTCTCCGTCCGTTCGTGAGCTCACCGCCCGCCCGCTGGGCGCGGCGCCTACCTGGTCAACACCCAGACCGGGGTGGAGCCGACCCGGAGCAGCAACTGCTGCCGGTGCCGGCATCCTCGGGATCTGGAGGGCATTACTTACTGTCTGCTTCGACGAGGCGTTCGATAAGCTCGTCGACACTGCCCGTCTTGGGTAGCTCACGTTTGGCCAGCTGGTCGCTAAGCTCGGCCTTAGTCCGGCCTTCGTAGCGTTCGCGAGCCCTCTTGTGAGCCCGTCTGGCCTGCTCGCGGTCGGCCTGCCGGGCCTGACGCGCCAGCGCCTTCTCGGCTTGCTCAGCCCTCCCGGCCTGCTCCAGTGCTACCTGCTGGGCCTTCTCAGCCTGTTCGCGCAGGACGTTGTCGGCCGCCTCGGCATTTTCGCGTACTAGGTCACCTGCCGACTCGGCCTTCTCGCGGACCACGCCGGACAGCGTGCCCACCGCCTCCGCGCACCTGACGGCTAGGTGGCGGTTGATGTCTACCGTCCGCTGCACGAGCTCGAAGTAGCGTTCGACTGCCCGGACCAGATCGACCCGCGGAGCGGCGGGAACCAGGTCCGTCGCCGCCCGCGCGCCCCGCGTCCACAAGTCGGCGGTCTTTTCCGCAGCATTGCGTGCGCGGCCCCCTGCGGCCCTGTAGTGCCTGGTCATATGCATCCTCCATGATGCCCGAATACAGATATGCAACCGCGGCCGGTCGGACGCAGACCGCTGATGGCTCGTGTCGCGTCCCGTCCGCCGTCTGCGGCGGGTCGACGTACTGCTGGTCAGGCGATGACAGCGTCGATGGTCTTTTTCAGCGCACTGGGCTGGGCAGGCGACCTGGGCGCTTTCTTCCGGGCCTGCTCGAGTTTGGCCCCGATTTCCTGAAGCTGGTTGCGGCTGAGGCCGGCCCGCACTTTGGGGAACCAGTCCTGCTCTTCCTCGTCGATATGATGCGTAACGTTCTCGATCAGCACCGTAGCCTTGGCGTCGAAGCGCTCGGCCCCGGCTGGCATGCCGGCTAGCTCCATACACAGGACGTCGGCCACATGATGTTCTTCGTAGGACTCCAGCACGTCGTCCTTGAGGTCGGGGAGCAACGCGCAGACCTCGGGATACATCACCTCATTCTCGATATAGGTGTGTACCGTGAGCAGCGTGATAATCTGCCCGACGATCGTTTCTTTCTTCTTGACCGCCTTGCCCCCGGCAGCTTGGAATTTGCGGAATAGGCTGCGGATTTCCTTGTGATCGGCCTTCAGTACCACGATTGCATCTGATGACATACTGCTCCTCTCGGCGTGCTGGACCTGCGTGGCTACCCGGCAGGCCTGCCCGCAAACGCATCTGCGGATAAATGCCGAGGGACTGCCATCAGCGGCTGGCCCCGAGGAAGACGACAATCTGCCAGAGTGGCACCTATCGACATCTAAAAGGTCGTGTCAACGGCTACTCACGAAATCGGTCAGAGGCGGTGCTGGACGCCCGTAGGGCGTGGCCGACGCGGGAACGCCGGCCACGCCCTGGGTTTACCGGGTGCGAGACGAGCGGGTTACTGACGAGTGCTTACGGCGGTGGCGGCCTGCTTGATGAGGTCCGCGACTGCGGCCGGCTGGGAGACGTAGATGGAGTGGCTGCCCGCCACCTCCACGACGTCCGACCCGGCCCGCCGGGACATGGTGCGCTGGGCTGCGGCTGCGGCCCGTCGGCTGGGGATCCGCCGATGAGCGAGTTGACCGACTCGTCCTTGTCCGGCGCGAACGCGCAGACGTAGACCAGGGCCGCCACGTTCGGGTGGGTGCCGGCTTCGCTGATGACCGCGCCGCCGTAGGAGTGGCCGACGAGCACGACCGGGCCGTCTTGCGCGTCGATGATCAGCCGCGTGGCGGCGGCATCGCCCGGCAGCGACAGGGTGGGGTTCTGTACCACAGCGACGTGGTAGCCGTCCTGGGTGAGCAGGTCGTAGAGAGGGCGCCAGCCGGACCCATGGACGAATCCGCCGTGGACCAGCACGATGGTCGCGGGCGCTGAGCCTGTGCTCATGGTGTTCTCCTTCTGTAGCTTGCTTCAAGCCAAGCAACAGCGCCACGTGGTGACCATGCACAGCAGAAAGAGGAGACCGATGGGAACCCCGTCTACTAGCACTGTCGTACTCATCCACGGGCTGTGGATGACCCCGCTCGCCTGGGAACACTGGGTGGAGCGCTACGAGGCGCGCGGCTTTACGGTGCTGACCCGGGTAGCCCGGCCGGTCGCGGGCGAGCTTGGCTAACCAGCGCCGACGGCTAGCGGCCGGCCGTCCCGCGGC
>PLDT01000412.1:0-5286 GCA_003136255.1 Actinomycetota bacterium | reverse complement strand
CCGGCCTGATTAGCAAGGGCCAGCGGTGAGGCAGATTCGGTGAGCCGCGCCGAGGAACGGAGATCCGGGTCGTCAATCGCCCCGGGCACCGTCCGGTATGGCCCAGACGGCTGGCTAATGCCACATAGGTCGCCCGAACGAGAGAGCCGTTCGGGCCGCTTGTCCGGGACCTTGGTCCTTACCCATGCGCGGGCGGACTGCCTAGAGTTGAGGTGACAGTCAGCCCCGCCCGCATGACCATCCCGGGCCAGCGAACATCAGGAGTTACGGTGACAGATCCAGCGGGCGATCGCGGACCAAGCGGCGAAGTCAAGGCACCGATCGCGGTCTTTCTGCTGGACGACCACGAGATCGTCCGCCGCGGTGTCCGTGACCTGCTGGAGGCCGAGCCGGACATCACCGTGGTCGGCGAGGCGGGCACCGCGTCCTCGGCGCTGGCCCGCATCCCGGCCCTCAAGCCGGACGTGGCCGTGCTGGACGTCCGGCTCCCTGATGGAGACGGGGTATCGGTGTGCCGGGAAATCCGGTCCCGGATGCCTGAGGTCGCGTGCCTCATGCTGACCTCGTTCGGCGACGACGAGGCGCTGTTCGACGCGATCATGGCGGGCGCGGCGGGCTACGTGCTGAAGCAGATCCGCGGTACCGACCTGGTCGGCGCGGTGCGCACGGTGGCCTCCGGCCAGTCGATGCTCGACCCGCGGGCGGCGGGAAAGCTGATGGCCCGGCTGCGGGATCAGTCGGCCAAGCGCGACCCGCTGGCGGCCCTTTCCGCTCAGGAGCGCAAGATCCTGGAGCTGATCGGGGAGGGGATGACCAACCGGCAGATCGGCGAGGCGATGTTCCTGGCCGAGAAGACGGTGAAGAACTACGTGTCTGCGCTGTTCGCCAAGCTGGGCATGGAACGCCGCACTCAGGCCGCCGCCTACGCCGCCCGCGTGTTCGGCGACCAGCACGACGCTGGGAGTGCCGGCGAATAGGGACTTTGTACCCTAGGGCGCGCCGGCTCGCTCCGGGCATCCTTAAATCTATGTACTCCGACGGCCCCGCTGTGCAGCAGCTGACCAGCGATGAATGTCTCCAGCTGATGGCCTCGGTCCCCGTGGGCCGGATCATCTATACCCGGCAGGCGCTGCCGGCGGTGGAGCTGGTCAATTTCGCTCTCGATGGCGGCGACATCATCATCAAGACCGATCACAGCGGCAAGCTGGCCGCCGCGACCCGCAGGGCGGTGGTTGCCTTCGAGGCCGACAGCTTGGACCTCGACCTCCGTGTCGGCTGGAGCGTCACCGCCATCGGCCCGTCGCACGAGGTCACCGATGCCGATGAGATCAGCCGGCTGGCCCGGATCGGCCTCCATTCATGGGTGCCCGGAGAACGGGAGCACTTCATCCGGATTTCCCCCGGGATATTCAACGGCCGACGGCTGTCCGTACCCAGCTCCGAGCACCTTCACCGGACCGGCACGCGCCATTCGAGCCTGGTCCCCGGCGAGGGCGCGTCCGGATCAGCCGGACCGAGCACGAGCTCGCCGCCCAGCTTCTCGGCGCGGCTGGCCAGGTTACGCAGCCCGCTGCGCCTGCCGTCGGCCCGGATGCCGGTCCCGTTGTCGGTGACCTGGATGGTGAGCATCCCGTCCGGACTGAGGTCCACGGTTACGTCAATCCGGGTTGCGGCCGAGTGCCGGGCCGCGTTGGACAGTGCCTCACGCAGCGCCGCGCGTGCCTGTTCGGCCACCTCCGGGTGTATCTGGCCACCTAGGCCCGCCCCCAGCCGCAGGGACGGAGCGAAGCCGAGCGAGGGTGTCATTTCCTCGACCAGGTCGACGATGTCCCCGCGCAGGTCCGGCCGGTCGGCGTTATCCCTGGCCTGCAGCGCGAAGATGGCGCTCCGGATCTCCTTGATGGTCTCGTCCATCGCGTCCACCGCGTTGGTGACCCGGGCCGCCACCTCCGGCCTGGTGATCATCGGCATGGTGCCCTCCAGCGACATGCCGGTGGCGTAGAGCCGCTGGATGACCAGGTCGTGCAGGTCCCGGGCGATCCGGTCCCGGTCCTCGTACAGGGACAGCCGCTCGGCCTCGGCCCGGCTGGCGGCCAGTTCGAGCGCGACGCCGGCCTGGGCAGCGAAGGAGGCTACGACGTCGGCCTGCACCTGGGGGAACGGCACCGCGCTGTGCACGCGCCCGACGGTGAGCACGCCGCGGACGTTGCCCGGCGCACCGAGCGGGAACACGATCGCGGGCCCGATCTGGCTCATCGCGCCACGCGCAGACGGCGCGGCCCGCTCGTCCGCGGCGAAGTCGGTGGACGTCACCGGCTCGCCGGTGGCCAGCACCCGCCCGGATAGGGACTGGCCGATGGGAAGCATCAGGCCGCGGGTGGTGTCCGCGCCGTCACCATCGGCGTAGGCGATCGTCAGCCGTCGCCCGTCCTCGTCGGGCAGGGCGAGCACGGCCAGGTCGGCGCCGGACAGCTCCCGCGCCTGCCGGGTGATGCCGGCCAGTACCTCGGCGGGCTCGGAGCCGGACAGCAGCCGGGTAGTGACCTCGGCGCTGGCCTGGATCCAGCGCTGCTGGCGGCGGGCCGCCTCATACAGCCGGGCGTTCTCCACCGCGACACCCGCCGCGGCGCCCAAAGCGACCAGGACTGCCTCGTCGTCCTCGGTGAACTGCCCGCCGCCACGCTTGCCGGTCAGGTAGAGGTTGCCGAACACCTCATCCCGGACCCGGACCGGGACGCCCAGGAAGCCGCGCATCGGCGGGTGGCCGACCGGGAAACCCGACGACGCGGGGTGCGTGGATATGTCGGCCAGGCGCAGCGGCCGGGGATCGTCGATCAGCAGGCCGAGCAGGCCGCGTCCCTCCGGCCAGTGGTGGATCGCCTCGATCTCCTCCTGGGTCAGGCCCACGGGGATGAACTCGGCGAGACGCCGATCGTCGCCGATCACGCCGAGCGCCCCGTAGGTCGCGTCCACCAAGCCGACCGCGGTTTTGACGAGCCGTGCCAGCGTCGACTCCAGGTCCAGGCCCGAGCCGATCGCGACGACCGCCTCCAGGAGGCCGCGCATCCGGTCCCTGGTGGCCAGCACGGCCTGCAGCCGTCCCTGCAGCTCAGCGAGCAGCTCGTCCAGCTGCAGGTGCGGCAGGAGTTCCGGGCGGCCCGTACCAGGTTCCACCAGCAGACCCCTCCCGCGAAAGACGCATCGTAACCATACCTGGCGCCCGTACCCGCGGCTAGGCTGGGAAGCCACGATCATTGATGCCGAACGGCCGTGGTACGACTGCCCAGCTCACTGGGGCTGAGGCGGGCTGCGCATTATCTGCCGACGAGGGCAGGACGAAAGGTACAAGGTCCCGTAACCCGTGGCTATCGGTCACGTCGGCCGGGGCCCATCGGCCGTTGCCGGGCGGCTACGGCTTGGGCTTAGCTGGTGGTCTGATCCGGGCAGCCCGCTGGCCGAGGTGGTGAGAAACGTGACCGAGGCGAGCAGTACCGATAGCGGCGCGACGCCGACCCTGGCCAGGCAGGCCCGCTACCTCGCCGGAGTGGCGCGCCGCGCGCCGTCGCTGCACAACACGCAGCCGTGGCGCTTCACGGTCAGCGGCGATGCGATCGAGCTGCGGGCCGACGCCAGCCGCCGGCTGAGCGTGGATCCCGACGGCCGGGAGATGCTTATCAGCTGCGGCGCGGCGCTGTACGGGCTGCGGCTCGCGGTGCGCTCGCTCGGGTACTGGCCCGAGGTCGAGCTGCTGCCCGGACCGGCCGGGCATCGGCCACTCGCCCGGGTCCGTCTGGGCCCGGCGGCGCCCATGACGGCGGGCGAGCGGAAGATGCTCGCGGCGGTGCTGCGCCGGCACACGCACCGCGGCCCGTTCGAGGCCGGACCACTGCCCGCTGGGCTGTTCGCGCTGCTGCAGGACGACGCGCGCGCTGAGGGCGCGACGCTGGCCGCGATCGAGCCCGGACCGGCGCTGCGCAGGCTGACCGCGATCGCCGCCAGCGCCGTCCGCCGGCAGGACCGCGATCCGCGATTGAGGGCCGAGACATCGCGATGGAGCCACGGGGTCACGAGCCCGGCCCGGGACGGCGTGCCCGCACACGCGTTCCCCGCCACGCCGGGCCGCATGTCTGCCCGGCTGCCGCAGCGCGACTTCGACCTCGGCCGCGGCCTCGGCTTGTCCCCCGGCGGCGGCCCGCCTCCGCCGGTCGCCGCCGCGTTGTTCACCGCGGGTGACAGCGAACGGGACTGGCTGCGGTCCGGCCAGGCCCTGCACCGGCTGCTACTCCGGGCCGCGACCCAGTGGGTCTTCGCCCGGCTGAATACCCAGCCGCTGGAAGATCCCCGGACGCGAGCTGCGATCGGGGACGGGCTGGGGCTGCCCGGAGCACCGCAGATGCTGCTGGCGCTCGGCGTCAGCCGCACCGCTCACGTCACGGCCCGCCGTCCTGCAGCCGACCTGATCGGGCCCTGATCCCCGCGATCGTGCCATGACCCGGCCCCCGAGACGGGTTCCTGATTATCGTGGGCCGTTACCTTGTTGCGGACGAGGTAACGGCCCACGATCCTGCTCGCTGCTCTTTCGGGGCGGGCCGCTGCCCGCGCGGCTGGTACCGGCAGCAGCGCTGGCCACGGGCGTCACAGAACCACCGCGGCTTCGACGGTCAGACGGCGAGTTGGCGCGTACCCCGCTAGCACGTAGATGTCCAGGATGCTGGACAGGAGGACCTTCGGTCCTTCACTGGCAAGGGCTAGGCTAGGGCTGGCGCAGCGTCAGCAGGAACTCGGCGGTGCCGTGGTCGGCCAGCGAGGCGAGGAAGCCGAATCCGCCCGGTCCCGTGATGTGCCAGGCCGAGAACGTGACGGGGATTGATCCGGCCACCTGCATGGTGGTTCCGTCGCGGCGGGCTGAGATGCTGANNCGCAGGCTGCTGGCGAACTGCGGCTGCCTCTTCCCGGACACCGTGATCGCCGCGAGGTCGACGCGGACCGTGGCGCTGGTGACCCGGTCGCCGGATATGGCGACGGCACCGGCGACGGCGCTGGTCCGGCCGACGGCGTCGTTGCTCATGCCCAGGGCGGTTTCCCGGACCCGGAACCCGGCGATCGAACCGGGCGCGACCGTCCAGCTGCCGGCCAGCGGGCCGGCCGGCCCGCTGACCGGCCCAGCCGGGAGCGCCAGCGGCACCGCGGTGGGCCCGAACTTGACGAACGCCCAGGCGGCCAGGACGAATAGGACGACGATCGCCGCCGCGGCGATCGCGATCCAGCGCAGCCAGCGCCGCCTCC
>PLDT01000024.1:0-2597 GCA_003136255.1 Actinomycetota bacterium | reverse complement strand
CCCGGCTCGACAGCGGCCAGGTCACCACCTGGACCTCCTGGCACCGCTGGACCGCGATCAGCCTGCTCGCCTACGCCTTCCTCGCCGTGGCCGCCGCCCTCCAGCGCGCCCGCGACGGCAGGCCCGGCGAACTCGGCCTGATCCCCGTTACCATCCCCGAACTGCTCAGACACCTCCGCGGAACCGTCATCCCCGAGCCCTGCCGCGACAAGGCCCACCGCGACGCATGGTCACTATGGCGACGCCGCCACCAGTACCAGGCCCAGCAAGCCCATCAGCGCTGGCACGCCTACGCCGACGAGCCGCCACGGGTAGGGTGGGCTGCACGGCGAGGTCCCGTATCGATTGATATGGGCCTTTTCCGTGCAGCCTCCCTCCAAACTCAGCGTGCCCGCTTTCCAGGCACTGAGCTTTCCAGCGATTTATGCCGCGTGCGCGACGGGGTTCGCGTGGATCCAGTCATGGCACGGGGCGCAGACGATGAGTGTCTTGCGCCGCATTTTCGCCATGAGGGCGGCCCACGCGGGCTGGCCCGGTCCCGGTTTCCCGAGTTCCCTGAGGCCGGTGACCTGGTGGACTGTCACCGTGGTGCCGGTCTCGCAGAGCTCGCACTCCTGCTTGCGGAGCCGTCTGACCAGCTCCTTGCGGGGGTAGGGTGCCGGGGCGGGCACGGGGTCGCGGATGACCGCCCGCCGGTCTTGCCGCAGGATGATCCCGCCGAATCGTGCTATCAGGTCCTTCTTGCCCTCGCGGTGCCTCCTGGCCTCAAAGCAGGTCCGCAGCCCGTCCCTGGTCTCGATCTTGGCCTTGTACTTGGCCGCGGTCTTGGAGACGGTACTGTGGTGCTTGGCCGCCAGGGTCTTTAGCATCGACGTCATGGCGTTCCAGTGCAGGGTGTTCAGCCGGTAGACGTCATGGGCGAGAAGGTAGTAGTTCACGACGCCCTGGTATTCGGCCCCGTACTTCCGGACGATGTCGTAGTCGTCCAGGTTCTGGAGCCGGGACCGGTGCCACGGTTTGCCGTGCTGCCGGTAGCGGGCGCACTGGGCCTTTATCACGTCCGGGGGCACTTTCAGCGCGATATTCCCGTTGGCGCTTCTGCGCCCGTCGGTGAGTTTCGTGTTGTCATGCTGGACGGTGATGTCGTATCCGAGGAAGCGCGCCCGCTGGCTGCGGGCGTGGGTGATCAGCGTCTTCTGCCTGTTGAGTTCCAGTCCGAGGGTTTCCCGGAGGAATTCGGCTATCCTGGTCTTGATTTCCTCGGCCTCAGATTTCGGTCCGGCGTATCCCAGCAGATGATCATCCGCGTACCTGGTGTATCTTAGGCGGCGGTAACCGGGGTCTGCCGGGTCTCCGCAGGGGATGGCGCGCAGTTGCTTCTTCAGGTTGCGGGCTTCTGCCCGATTCCCCTGTCTTTTTGCGTCCTCCAGTCTTTTCTGAATCCTGCTGTATCCTGGATTCTTCCTTCGGCTGGTTCCCCGGGTGTACTGCGGGATCAGTTCCTGCTCGACAAACTCGTCGAGCTTGTGCAGGTAGATGTTACTAAGGATTGGTGATACCACACCGCCCTGAGGGCAGCCGCTGAGCGTTTCATGGTAGTCCCAGTCTTCAAGGTACCCGGCTTTAAGCATGTTTCGGATTAGCCGGAGGAACCGCTGGTCCTTGATTTTCTCTGCCATGATACTGAGGAGGATTTCGTGGTCCAGTGACCCGAAGCAGTCGCTGATATCACCCTCAACGAACCATACAGTTCCGGTCCAGGTGTTATTGATTTCCCGCAACGCGGTATGACACCCGCGGTTCCTCCGGAATCCGTGTGAGAAGGCGGAAAAACCGGGCTCGTAGTACGCTTCCAGCAGGAAGCGAACCACTTCGCCGACCAGCTTGTCGGACCATGTCGGCATGCCGAGCGGGCGGAGTTTCCCGTTCTTTTTCGGGATATGCACGCGGCGGGCCGGAGCGAACCGGTACCTTTCGTGCCGCATCGCCTCGATGATCTGGTCGATCTTTTCCTCGGACATTCCATCGGCGGTTTCCCTGCCGACTCCGGGCGTCATCGCTCCCTGGTTGGAGTAGATTTTCCCGTAGGCGGACAGGTACAGTTCCCTGTTGAACATCTGCCTGTAAAGCTGCGTGCACGGAAGACCCTTCCTGCCGCGCTCGCGGAGAACGCCAAGCACCACTTCGGCTGTCTGCATTCCGCATACCTCATGGTTTTTCATCGTTCATCGCCTGTGCCTCTTCGCCCTGTGGTCCGGCTCTCCCGGTCTCCAGATTGGGCGGGTCGTTACTCCGCCGACTACTACAGGCACTCCGTCGCCGTAGGGCTCGCGCCCCTTAGGCGATCCCATGTTCATACTGCTATACGCGTCTAGCGTGACTTAGGCGTCCCGTCCGTCTCCTTGAATACCCTGACAGGGCATCGCTCCTGCGCCCCAGAGGATTGAGGCGCGCTCGTTATTATCGCACCTCAGGGGCCGGTGCCGGTTTCATGCATCTTTCCGGCAGGCGTGTAGTTGCACCTTCTGGAGACTAGGATTCAGGTAATCCGACTTTCGCCAGTATCACGCGGATCTCCCAGCGCGCCGCCCTTGATG
>PLDT01000335.1:0-6630 GCA_003136255.1 Actinomycetota bacterium | reverse complement strand
GCCGGCCACAGAAATGTGATCTGGGCCCCAGCCGCCCGCGCGAAGCATCAGACAATCAATGGACTGGCCAGAACACCGAACGCAGACCGCGATGGCGATAAAAAGCCTGCTTTTCGGCCCGGCAATAGCGCCCTCGCGGTCGGCTCACTCCTGGCTCATCGGCCAGGAGCGAGCCCGCCGCAGTCAGACGCTACCTGCGATCTTCGTGCCGCCGGCGGGTATTAGCTGGCGGCGTAGAGAATGTCGTACGGGCCTTGCTTCAGCGTGCACTCCTTGAGCGAGGCACTCGGGTAGCCGTTGTGAACCGCGGGGGTCGCAGTCCAGTTCAGGTTCAGGCCCGGGATGTTCGTGGGAATGCTAGACGCGGCGCTAAGCGCGGCCGCGAGCTTGGTCGCGTCCAGCGAGTTGGCCTTCTCGATCGCCCACTTGATCGCGAGCAGGTTGAAGTAACCGTAAAGGACGCCCGCGGTCTGCGGGTTGAGGCCGATCTTGGCCTTAGACGCGTTGAGCAGGGCCGTGTTCTCGGGCGTCAGCAAGGCCGACGTCGGCTGCCCCGCCGCGTAGGAGACGTCGCAGCCGTCGACGGCGCCGGGCGGCAACTGGGCCGCGGTGACGTCGTAGTCGTTCAGCCCGCCCCAGCCGATAACCGTCGGTGACCAGCCGATCTGCTTGATGCCCTGGACCATGGCCGTGATGCCGGTGAACCCGGTCGGGAACAGCGTCTTGATTCCCGCTTCCTTGGCCTGGGTCAGCTGGGTGGTCAGGTCGATGGCCGTGGGGGAGTAAGTGATCGTCTTGACGAACGTCAGTCCGGCCGCCTTGACGTCCGCCTGGGCGTCGGCGGCCAGCTCGACGCTGAACGAGGTCCCGTCGGACAAGATCCCGATGTCGTTGTCATTGTGCGACTTGGCCCAGTTCACCATCAGCTGGGCGTACTGGGCGTTCGACGGTCCGGTGCTGAACGCGGTCGGGTTCTGCGCCGCGTTGAACAGAGCGTAGGCGCCGTCGCCGTTGACGACCAGGGTGTGCTGCTGCATGAAGTACGGCTGGATCTGGTTCTGGGCCGAGGAGAACGAGTCGTTGACGATGATCACGTTGCCCTGGGCCACGAGCTGGCGGGCAATGCCTAGCGAGGTCGCCGGGTCGCCCTTGTCGTTGTAGTTCGACAGCGCGAACTGGTGCCCGCACACGCTGTCATGCGCGTTGAAGTAGTTGACCTCAATCACGGACTCGATCTGCGTCAGCGTCCCCGACGAGGCGGTCGGCCCGCTCAGCGGCTCGATATTCGCGATCTTGATCGGGCCCGACGGGATGTTGGAGCACAGGGCCCCACCCGCCGAGGTGCCGCCCGTGGTGCCGCTAGTTGAGGAGCTACTCGAGGAGCCGCTCGAGCTGCACGCCGCCACCCCCAGCACGAGCACCGTACCGACCACGATGGCTAGGAACCTGTGACGGGAACCATCCGTGCACGACTGCCCCATGTGTCGCTCCTTACGCGCCCGTTCATGAATAGTCTCTAACCATAGCGTTCTTGGCGCAACACGTCGATAACCATCAAAGTTGCAGTTCATAACGATTTGCCTCAGCGTTACCATGCTGGAGGTGGCCTCCGAAGCCCTCGCGGGCGCTCAGGTTGACCGCTCCACCCGGCTCTAAGTACTTTGATAGTTGTCAAGTTATTAACCTGACATGCGCCTGCGCCCTCGGAAGGTGACCGGTTACCCATGCTTGCCGCCCTCGAAGGCATGATCACCGAGCTGCGCCAGATCGGCGTCCCGATCTCGTTGTCCGAGAAGATCGACGCGGTCCGGAGCCTCAACCACCTGCCGCTCGCCGACCGCGACGCCGTCAAGTCCGCCCTGCGCGCAGTGCTGGTCAAGAGCCACGATCACGAGCTCGCCTTTGACGCCCTCTTCGACCTCTACTTCTCCCCGGCCACCGGCGCGGAGCAGGACCCGGAGCAAGCCAGCCAGCCCAGCGCCGATGGCCAGCCCGGCACCGCCAACGGCCGACCCGGCGGGTCCGGCGGGTCCGGGAGCGGCGGAGGCTCGATCGGGTCCCTCGATGACGCTGCCCTCACTGAGCTGCTGCTGGCCGCCCTGCGGGACGGCAACGACGTCATGCTGCGTGCCATCGCCGCCATGTTCGTGGACCGGCACGCCGCGATTGAGCCTGGCCGCCCGGTGGCCGGCACCTACTACGTGTTCCGCACGCTGCGCGCCGTGGACCCCGACCGGCTGCTGGCCCGGCTGGTCGACGGCTCAGAGCAGGCCGCGGACGATACGGGGTTGCTCCGTCGGCTCCAGCTCGAGGGGTACGAGGCCCAGGTGCAGCGGTTCCGCCTGGCCGTCGAGGCCGAGGTGCGCCGGCGTCTGGTGGACGACCGCGGCGCCGCGGCCGTGGCCCGCACCCTGCGCCGGCCGCTGCCCGAGGACGTCGACTTCCTGACCTCCTCCCGCGAGCAGATCGTCGCCATGCGCAGCGTGATCGACCCGCTGACGCGCCGGCTGGCCGGCCGGCTAGCCGCCAAGCGGCGCCACCGCCGGCGCGGCGCGCTGGATTTCCGGCGCACGATACGCGAGTCGCTGAGCTCCGGGGGAGTGCCGGTGGAGCCGGTGTTCCGTAAGCCCCGGCCGTCCAAGCCCGAGCTGTTCGTGCTGGCCGACATCTCGGGTTCGGTCTCCACCTTCGCGGCGTTCACCCTGCAGCTCATGTTCGCCTTGCGTTCGCAGTTCTCCCGGGTGCGCAGCTTCGTGTTCGTCGACGGCATCGACGAGGTGACCGACGTCCTGCAGAAGGCGCCGGACGTCATCGACGCCACCCGGCACATCAACGCCACGGGCAGCGGCGTGTGGCTAGACGGCCGTTCGGACTACGGCCACGCGCTCGAGTCGTTCTGGGATCAGTGGGGTGAGCAGGTGCGCCGCCGTACCACCGTCATCGTGCTCGGCGATGCCCGGACCAACTATCACGATCCGGCCGAGCGCGTCCTGAAGGCCGTCCAGGCCAGGGCCGCCCACCTGTTCTGGCTGAATCCCGAGCCGAAGGCCGCCTGGGACAGCGGCGACTCGGTCATGGCCAGATACCAGCCCTACTGCGACGCCGTGCACGAGTGCCGGAATATCCGCCAGCTCCGGCACTTCGTCGAGGAACTCGACTAGCAAGATTCCAGCGCGCGCTCATTCGCATCTTCGTCACGCACCGTGCGGCAAGACGCGCTACCGGTAAGAGCTATGTGCCCGAAGCCCGTGCCGCACCAACTCTTGTTATGTAGAGTTAGTGCCCCGAGAGCTACTCGCCGGCCACCGCGACTTAGCTGGCCCTGCGATGCGGCTAGTGCGGTCGCGGCTGGAGAGGTGAGATGGTTGTCCTGCTCGCGGTCGTCGTGATCGGCGGCCTGGTGTGGCTGGCGCGGCTTAATCGCGGCGGCACGCGCACGGATCGCGCGCGCACGGACGGCGCCGGGCCGGGTTTGCCTGGCCGGCCGCTCGGCGGAAGGCGGGTCTCTCCCGCGCTGATGTCCCAGGGACGGATCGACGTCTGCGGGCTGACGAAGGAATACCGCGGCGTCAGGGCCGTCGATGACTTGTCGTTCACCGTGGAACCGGGCCGGGTTACCGGGTTCCTGGGCCCGAACGGTGCGGGGAAGACGACGACATTGCGGATGCTGCTCGATCTGGTCGAGCCGACCGCGGGAACGGCCACCATCGGCGGCGTCCGCTATGCGGACCTGGATCAGCCGATCCGGCGCGTCGGCGCGGTCCTCGAGGCGGGCGCGGCGCACAAGGACCGCACCGGGCGCGATCACTTGCGTATCGTCTGCCAGTCCGCGGGCATCCCGCTGGCGCGGGCGGACGAGGTGCTGGAGCTTGTCGGGCTCGGCATGGCCGCTAACCGGACGTTCCGGGGCTACTCCCTCGGCATGCGCCAGCGTCTGGGCGTCGCGGCGGCGCTGCTCGGAGACCCGCAGGTGCTGATCCTCGACGAGCCGGCCAACGGGCTGGACCCGGAGGGCATCCGGTGGATGCGCGACCTGCTCCGGACCCTGGCCGCGCAGGGCCGGACGATCCTGGTGTCCAGCCATCTGCTCGGGGAGATGGCGCAGCTCGCAGACGACCTGGTCATCGTCGCGGCCGGACGGCTGGCTGCCCAGGGAACGCTGGCGTCCGTGATCGGTTCAATCACATACCTGGGCCGGACCCTGGTGCGCACTCCCGAACTGGAAAAGCTCGCGGCCGTGCTTGGCGGCGACACGGTTGTCACGCCGGCCGGCGACGGCGGCGCGTACATCACCGGGGCGGACGCGGTCGCGATCGGCGACGCCGCGCTGCGGGCAGGCGTGGTCATCCACCAGCTAGTCACACAGCTCCCTGACCTGGAAGCCGCATTCCTCGAGCTCACCGCGGGAAAGGCGGCGATCCGATGACCGCGCTGCTTGACAGCGTCGCCCTGGACCAGGCCGACGACACCGGGACCACCATGGTCCGCCTGATCAGGGCCGAGTTCATGAAGGTCCGCACGACGAGTACCGGGTGGCTCTTTCTCACCGGTTTCATCGTGTTCACGGCGATGGCGCTCGCGATTAACGGGTTCGGCATTCACCATCAGCTTTACCCGCAGCAGGGCCTCGTCAGCCGGGCGCAGGCCGTCGCGCAGGTGGCGCAGGCCCGCTCTCCCGCGGGCGTGGCCGCGATCGCCGCCAGCATGATGACCTCAGGGCAGCGCGTCGGCGTCCTGTTCGCGTTGCTCCTCGGGGTACTGGTCGTGACGAGCGAGTTCGCGAACCAGACGGCGGCCGTGACGTTCGTGACCGTTCCGCGCCGGACCACGGTCATTATGGCCAAGGTGGCTGCCGCGGCCTGCTGCGGAGCGCTGTTCTGGCTGGTGGGCACCGTCATCGCGGCGGTGAGCACGCCGCTGTTCCTGTACAGCCAGCACGTCAGCACGTCACTAGCCGGATGGTCCGTGAGCCGTTCGGTGCTGCTGAACTTGGTCGCGTTCGTCGCCTGGGGCGTCTTCGGGCTCGGTCTCGGCGCGGTGCTGCGCAGCCAGCTCGTCTCCGTCATCGCCGCGATAGCCGTGTACGTGGGCAGTTTCGGCACCGAACTCGTCTTCACCGCGCTCTACAACTCCTTCCACCAGGGCTGGATGCTCGGGGCGCCGGTCATCGGCCCCGCGGTCGCCTCGGAGGTCATGACCACCTCCGGGCCGGCCTTCCCGTACGCCCCGCCCGGGTGGGTCGGCGGGGTCTTCATAATCGGATACACAGTGACTCTCGTCGCTGGCGGAGTCGTCCTGACCAAGCGGCGCGACGTGATCTGACTGGGGTCGCACGAGCGCTGACCCGACGGTCGCGTCTTTCGCTGCTGGACGGTCGTGGGCATCGTCAACGGCTAAGGAAAGGAAGAAGATCCTTTTTTGGACCGAACGGGCCGTGGTGACTGCCGCCAGATGAGGTTACGGGACCTCAGGCAGCGTGTCGGTAGTGAAGAAGTAAGGGGCGCCGAAGCAGTCGTCCGGACTCGCGGCCAGCAGGCCGGGCCGGGGCCGGGCGGTCCTGATGCTCTTCTTGTCCAGCCACGCTTGCGCCGAGTCCAGGTCGCGCACGCTGAACGTGATGCCGTAGATCATGTTGCCCCAGCGCGCGACGTGCTGGCCCAGCGGGGATTCCGCGTCCAGCGGCTGAGCCAGCTGCAGCAGGCCGTCACCCAGCTGGACCAGCTGGTAGCGGAACTGGTCGGCGTCGTCGACGCCGCTGGCCACCGGGATGGCCCCGATCCGCTCGACGTAGGTCTGGCTGGCCGCGTCGAGGTCCTTGACCCCGAGCGTCACGTAGGCCAGGCCCTTGATGCCCAGCGGATGGCCGATCTCCCACATCTTGACCTGCGAGGACCAGGTCTCGAGCAGCCGGGGGTCGTTCCGCATGTCCACCTTGCAGAGCTCGGCCATGAGGCCGTACATGTCCCGCGGGCTCGGGTAGAAGTACGTCATCGATTCCTCGATGTGGTCCAGCTTGCCGCCGCCCGGCGCGCCGATGTAGACGCCCTGCTCGATCAGGTGGTTGCCGAGGCCGACCAGGTCGTCGACCTTGTACCCGACCGAGTGCAGATGCCGGCCGAACTTGGTGTAGAACTTGCCCACCGGCTTGGTCGGGTCGGCGGGCATGTTGGGCGCCATGGTCTCGATGCACAGGTCGCTGACCAGCAGCAGCCCCGCCCACCGGTCCTCGACCGGCAGGAAGTTGGGCTCGTCCACGCCCATGTACATCAGGCCGCCGAACACGTCCTCGTAGAACCGGTTGAGGGCGGGCACGTCGTCCGTCATGTGCACGGAGTGGATCATGATGCCGATGCCGTAGTCCCCGGTCTTCCGCACGATCTTCTTCATGTCGTCCCCAATCTCGCTCTGGCGCGGGCGCTTGGCAGGGCAGCGGCCTACCGGCCCTGGCGCACCTGGCTGAAGGGCACGTCCCGGTCCGCGGCGAACTCGCGCGGCATGCCGAGGACACGCTCGCTGATGATGTTGCGGGCCATCTCGGTGCTGCCGCCGCCCAGCGACCCGGCCTGCCGCATCAGGAATCCCCGGCCGTACTCCAGATCGTGGTCTTCGGCTGCGCTGCCTCCGGGGGGG
>PLDT01000422.1:0-7270 GCA_003136255.1 Actinomycetota bacterium | reverse complement strand
GCACCCGGGCCGAAGCTGTCCTCGATTTTGCGCTTGATCTCGTCCAGGTCGATGCCGATCGCGGCCAGCGCCTCCGCGTCACCGCCGTCCGTCTCGTTCCCGGAAGCCAGGGCACCGGGCGGAGCCCCGCTGGCGCGGCCGAGTTCCCGGTCGACCGCGGCGGCGTCCACGCCCACGGCCGTCAGCACCCGGGCCGCCACCCCGTCGGCGGCCGCCAGCCCGTACAGCATGTGCACCGGGCGGATCTGATCATCGCCCCGCTCGGTGGCCTTGCCCTTGGCCAGGAACACGACCTGCCTGGCCTTGTCGGTGAATCGTTCGAACATCGTGGGTATCCCCTCGGGTCAGCGGACGCGGGTGCGTCGGCGGGCCGGATGGCTGACGTCTGGCCGGCGTGCGTGCTTCTTGTGGACGGCCTGCCGCGATACGCCGAGGATCTCCGCGATCTCCTGCCACGACCAGCCGTGCTCCCGTGCGTTGTCGACCTGGAGCGCCTCGAGTTGTTCCAGCAACCTGCGCAGCGCGGCCACGGCCCGGAGCCCGGTGCGCGGGTCCGAGCTGTCCGCCGCGGCAGCCAGGGCGGGTGCGTTATCCATGTTGTCAATTTACGTTGACAGCAGCCTGTTGTCAACTTTAGTTGACGCCCGACGGGATCGCCGATTCGCGCCGATTACGATGCGCTTACGAGGCCGGCTGAACCGTGCGCGATCACGTGACGTACCCGTAACTAGAGGGGATAAAGCCGGGAGAACCATACGGGCCCCGGTTGAGCGTACGATCCACCTAGGCCCCCAACGGGAGGGAATGGTGACCAGCCTGACCAGGGGATCGGTCCCGGCTCGCGGAGCTGGGGATGACCCGTACCCCCGGCCACGGCGCAGCCCGAGCCGCTCGCAGCCGGGTTCGTCGCGGGGGCAGGTGACACCACGGCCCGTTCGGTCCAAAAAAGGACGGGTGAGCGCGCGTGCGGTACTGGCGGTCATCGGGGTTGGCGCGCTGGCCGTCATCGCGCTGTGGTGGCACAGCACCCCGGACGTCAGCGGGCTCGGCGGCTGGCTGACCGGCGCGGGCGAGGTCCTCGGCCTGCTCGCCGGATACGGCGTGGTGGTCCTGGTCGCGCTGATGGCCCGGCTCCCGCCGCTGGAGCGCGGCATCGGCACCGATCACCTGGCCCGGTGGCACGCGATCGGCGGCCGGTACATCGTCAGCCTGGTCGTCGCGCACGGCCTGCTCATCTTGTGGGGCTACGCGACCGAGGCGCACACCAGCCTGACCAGCGAGACGGCCACGCTGCTGACCCAGTACCCGGACGTGCTGATGGCCACGGTGGCCGGGTTCCTGCTGCTCGGCGTGGGCATCGTCTCGATGCGCGCGGCACGCCGGCGGGTCCGCTACGAGACCTGGTATTACCTGCACCTGTACACCTACCTGGCCATCGCGCTGGCCTTCAGTCACCAGTTCGCGGACGGCGCTTCGTTCGTCAGCAACCTGGCCGCGCGGTTCTGGTGGTCGGCGATGTACCTGACCGTGGCGGTCCTGGTGCTGTGGTACCGCGTGGCGGTCCCGCTGCGCGCGTTCGCCAGGCACCGGTTCACGGTGATCGGGGTGAAGGCCGAAGGGCCGGGCGTGATCTCGGTCTATATCGGCGGGTCGCATCTCGATGAGCTTGCGGCCGAGCCTGGCCAGTTCTTCCGCTGGCGCTTCCTGACCAGGTCGCTGTGGTGGTCGTCGCACCCGTACTCGCTGTCCGCTGCGCCGGGCACCGACCTGTTGCGGATCACGGTGAAGGACATCGGTGATCACAGCCGGTCCCTGTCCCAGCTGCGGCCGGGCGCGCGGGTCATCGCCGAGGGTCCCTACGGCGCGTTCACCGCCGGGCACTCCGGCCGCGGTGCCGTGCTGCTGGCGGGCGGGGTGGGCATCACCCCGCTTCGGGCCATGTTCTCCACGCTGCCCGGGCCAGTCACCCTGATCTACCGCGCGAGCAGCGAGCAGGACATCGTATTCCGGGACGAGCTCGACGCCATCGCGGCCGCTCGCGGCGCGAAGGTGTACTACCTGGTCGGGTCGCGGGCCGAGATCGGCGGCGACCCGCTGTCGCCCCGGCTGCTGCGCTCGCTCGTGCCCGGGCTGGACCAGCAGGAGGTCTACGTGTGCGGACCCTCCGGTATGGTCTCGGCCGCGACTGACGCGCTACGTGACGCCGGGGTGCCGCGGCGGCAGATCCACTTCGAGTCGTTCGAGTTCTGAGGGGAGACGATCCGCGATATGCGCCGGGTAATCCTCGCCGTCACCGGCACCATAGCCGGTCTGGTGGCCCTGCTGTCGTTCAAGTCGCACGACCCGACCATGCCGGTGGCCGCGACCAGCGGAACGGGCGGCGCATCGTCCACATCGTCATCGTCGTCCTCGTCTTCGACGACGGTGCCCGGGGAGTTCCAGAGCGGGGCCGGCACTTTGACCACTGGCGAGACCACGATCACCGGCAAGGTGGCCAATACCGTATACGGCCCGGTGCAGATCGAGCTGGTCGTGAAGAGCCACAAGATCGTCAAGGTCGCGGTGCTCGAGCAGCCGACCAACACCATCCATGACATCCAGATCGGCGAGTTCGCCTTCCCGAAGCTGATCAGCGAGACGCTGGCGGCGCAGGACGCGAAGGTCGACGCCGTGTCCGGGGCCAGCTACACCAGCGCGGGCTACATCTCCTCGTTGCAGAGCGCGGTCGACCACGGCCTCTGAACCGCGATGACCGGCGCCCGGCCGGGACCGACCCGACGACTCCGGCATGCCGAGCACGTGATGGGCACCGTGGTGTCTTTCGACGTGCCTGATTGGGTCAGCCGTGATGGCGATGGCGGCGCAGTCCTGGACCGCGTGAGGCAGTGGCTGCACTGGGTCGACGCCACGTTCTCGCCCTACCGGGACGACAGCGACGTGAGCCGGTTCGGCCGCGGATCGATCCCGCTGGCCGAATGCGCGCCCGAGCTGGCCGAGGTGCTGGCGGCCTGCGCCGACGTCAGCGCGCGCAGCGGCGGGTACTTCACCACCCGGCCCGGCGGCCGGTTCGACCCGTCCGGATACGTGAAGGGCTGGGCCATCGAGCGGGCCGCCGCGATGCTGACCGCGGCCGGTTCGGCCGGGCACAGCGTCAACGGCGGCGGCGACATCCAATGCGTCGGCGACCGCGGTGCCGGGCAGCCGTGGCGGGTCGGGATCGCCGATCCGTTGCGGCCGGGCTCGCTCGCGCTGGTCGTCACCGGACAGGACTTCGCGGTCGCGACCTCCGGCATCGCCGAGCGCGGCGCGCACATCGTCAACCCGCACACCGGCCTCCCGGCGGCCGGCCTGGCCAGCCTCACCGTGGTGGGTGCCCGGCTGGCCGCCACCGACGCCTATGCCACGGCCGCCTTCGCCATGGGCCCCGCCGCACGAGATTGGGTGGAGAGCCTGGATGGCTACGAAGCGTTCGCGGTCACCCCGGGCGGGCAGGTCTGGCAGACCAGCGGATTCCGGGCCTACCTGGCCTCGGCCGCAGGTACATCCAACAGCGGCGACTGGCCCGCGTCATAGACGAGCAGGCCGTCCTCGCGCAGCCGCAGGCCAGGGGAGAGGCGGTGCTCCTCCAGCCGGCCGTCGTGCATGAGGTGATGGACTTCCTGGCCGCGCGCCGCGGTGACGAAGTCGGCCAGCATCCGCCGGTGACAGCGCCACCACAGGCTCTCGGCGCACATCACCGCCGTACTACGCTCGCTGGCCAGGGCGAGCACCTGGTCCACCGCGGTCAGGAAGGCATCGGTCCGCATATGCCCGGCGTAACCGCGCAGCGAATCGACCCCAAAGGCCACGTCCGGTGAATCCGGTTCCGGGCTCCGCAACCCGCCCAGCCGTTTGTCCCAGCGGTAGCTGATACCAGCCGCCGGCAGCCAGCGCTGCAGTTCGGCCCGGGCTACGTGCGGGTGACGGCGGCTGGCTGGGACGGTCCGGACGTCGACGAGCACGGCGACCCCGGCCGCCTTCAGCAGGCTGATGATCTGCTCGGCCGAGGCGGTCCCGTGCCCGAACGTCACAAGCATCGACTGGCCTCCGCAGTGTTTGTCTGCCTCCGCTTTACCCTCCTTCGCTCTGTCTACTCACCTGCGTTGCGCCCGCCGCGCCAGCAGCGACCGCAGGGCGTCGCCGGGTCATCCGGCTGGCTCCGGTGGTTGCTGGTCGGCGGGTTCCTCATCGCGAGTATGACTCCGGACCAGCGCGGTGACCTCGTGCCTGATGCCGATCGACGGGCCCCCGATCAGCTCCCAGGACCGTATGATCCCGATGAGGAAACAGCAGATGACCAGGACTGCAATCGTGTTCACGTCCCCGGAGTTAGCTGGGTTGGCGATCACGCCGAGTCCCTCGGCCAGCTGGATGACGAACACCACGGCCAGCCCGACCATGAACAGGGCATCGCGGATGGTAGCCCACCGCAGCTGGCGGAGGCGGATCAGGGACAGCAGCGCCGCCGCCACGAACGCCAGCCCGACGGCGGCGACTGACACCGACGTCGGCCCGATTTTGTCCCCCGGGATCAGCGCGAACAGCGACACCGTGAGCGCGTTGGTGAACGCGGTCAGGGCAGCCACGGCCCGGATGCGGTGGACCTGAGCCCCGGCTTCCTCTCGGGCCAGCCGTTCCGCGGAGACGGAGATGGCCACGAACAGCAGCCCGATCAGGGCCCCGGCGACACCGCCGCTGGCCGCGAAGAAGCTACGAATGCCCTCAGGAACCATCTGGTGATTCTCCCAGCTGTCAGCTGTCGATTCGCGCTCGCCGGGCCGGCCGGATTAAGCTGCTCGTCGTGCACCGGCTGTTTCCCATCACCCCGCCGCCCCGCTCCTAGCGGGGCGATGGCCCGGTTGCGCCCGGCCGCGTGATCTCCACGCGCGCTTCCCTTGACGACTGAGCGCTGATGCGCTGCCGCATGGGTGAATGCCGACCGCGTGCGGCCCGGATGAGCCAGCGTGCTGTGCCCCGCTTCCACGACCTGTCCCTTCTCGTCGTAGGAGCAATTTCCCATGCGTCCATCCATGATGGTGCCTGCCGCGCGCCGTCGGTCCGGTACGGGCCTGCTCTACCTCATCACGTCCGGGCTGCTGTGGGGCACGGGCGGCCTGACCGGCAGCCTGCTGAGCCGGGTGGCCGGCCTGTCCGCGCTGTCGGTGGCCGCCTGCCGACTCACCGCGGGCGGTGTGCTGATCGTGATCTTCCTGACCGTAACCGGCCGGCGCTGGCCTGCCGGCCGGGCCGCGTGGACCCGCATCGCCGTGATCGGCGGACTGGCCGCGCTGTACCAAAGCTGCTACTTCACCGCGGTGGCCCTGACCTCGGTGGCCCTGGCCACCCTGGTCACCATCGGCACCGCTCCCGTCATCGTGCTCGGCGTGTACCGGGTCACCGGCCGGCGGGCCGGTCGGCTCGCGCCCGTCGCGGCCTGTCTCGCGCTGACCGGCCTCGGCTTCCTGGTCGGCCTGCCGTCGGGCTTCTCCCAGACCACGGTGCTGGCCAGCGCGGGCATGGCGGTCCTCGCGGCGGCCGGCTTCGCCGCGATGACCCTGACCGGCGCCCGGCCGGTGCCCGGCCTGGATGACCTGACCGTGACCGGATTCGGCTTCACCCTCGGCGGCCTGATCCTGATGCCGCTGGCCGCGGCGCTCGGCGGGCTGAGCTTCCGGACCGGGCCAGAGGCGGTCGGGCTGCTCATCGCGCTCGGCACCGGCCCGACCGCAGTGGCGTACACGCTCTACTTTCGCGGCCTGCGTCAGGCGGGCGCCAGCACCGCCGCGCTGCTGGCCCTGCTGGAGCCGCTGACCGGAGCCATCCTGGCCGCGTTCATCCTCGGCCAGCGGCTGAGCGTGACCGGGATCGTCGGCGCGGCCACCCTGGTGGCCGCGGTGATCATCACCGTCCGCGGCGCCGGCGAGCTTCGGGAAAACGAGCCCAGCGTTCCGGATCACCCCGAGCCGGGTCAGCCCGAGCCGGATCAGCCCGAGCCGGTGACGGGACTCGTCGACACATGCTGACGACGTGGCTACTCCGGGGCGAGGGCGGCGAGCAGTTCGCGCTCGCGGTCGGCGCTCAGTCCCGCGCGCCGCGGCCGGTCCAGGCCCTGCTCGCGTTCCCAGGCCAGCACGTCGGCGAGTAGCTCGCGGCGCGGCCGGTGGCGCAGCCCGGCGGCTCGAGCGGCCGCGCCGCTACGCGCCGAGAATCCTTCCCAGCCCGGTTCGCACACCCACATGGGCAGCGACTCCGGGCCCATCCACTCGGCGACGCCCTGCTCGACCAGCCACGCCGGGTCGGCCTCGACCACCGGCCCGGTGTGGCCGCCCACCGCCCTGGCCTGCTCGAGCCAGTCGCCGAACGGCAGTACCGGGCCGACCGCGTCGTACGTCCCCGTGGTCCGAACCTCCGCGGCGTCCAGCAGCCAGGCGGCGAGATCGCGGGCGTCGATCACCTGGGTCGGCGCATCCAGCGGAGCCGGGACGAGCATCGGGCCGAGCGGATCACGGGCGGCCCGCGCCACCCAGTACCCGGACCGCCCGCTGTGATCACCGGGTCCGCCGATCAGGCCCGCCCGCGCGATCAGCAGCCGGTCGCCCACCGCCGACAGCGAGCTCTGCTCACACGCCACCTTGGCCTCGCCGTACTGCTCGATGTCCGCTTCCTCCAGCCCGGTCGCCGGCAGCAGCGAGGTGGTCTCGTCGGCATCGAAGACGGCGTTGGAGGCGTAGACGCTGCCGGACGAGACGTAGCTCCAGTGCGCCGCCCGCTCGCCCAGCGCGGCCAGGGCGCTGCGGACCAGCCCGGGCTGCCATGACACCTCGACCACCGCGTCCCAGTCCCGGTCGCGGACCCGGGCGTAGGCCGCGTCCTCGCGCCGGTCCGCGGCCACCAGGACCGAGCCGTCGGCCACCGGCCCGCTCTCGCCGCGGGCCAGGCAGGTCACCGCGTGACCGCGCCCGACCGCCTGCCGGGCCACCTCGCGACCCAGCCACGCCGTCCCGCCCAGCACCAAAACGTCCATGCGCCCTAGTCCAGCACGCCCGCCTTAATGCCCGGGGTGCGGTTCACCCGGGGCGTAGACGAGCTCAGCCGGAAGGGCCGATGTGCCACCAGCCACGGACTCGGCGCTGCAACAGGAACATGCGCCGCTTCCGTCACATTTGCGCGGTGGATTCGGGCTGCGTAGTCGATCCGGGGTTCCCCAGGCCATATGCCAAGTCCGAACGCG
>PLDT01000298.1:0-3553 GCA_003136255.1 Actinomycetota bacterium | reverse complement strand
CCATGCCCAGCCGCGGTCCCAGGTTGTCAGCGACAAGAGCGGCACAGCGTCGATTCTCCTCGGCTAGGCGTATTCGTGCCACAATCCGCGCCACGCCCAACCATCTCTACGGTATGTTTTCCCAGGTGGGGCGCCAGGGGGTCGAACCCTGAACCAATGGGTTAAAAGCCCACTGCTCTGCCATTGAGCTAACGCCCCGCGCCGGACGGGCCGGCGCCTAAAGACGAAGCGTACCGACTTCCCGACCCGATCGCCCTCCCGAGACTAGCGGTACGCGGAGAAGCCGGTGAGAGCCTGCCCGATGGCCAGCGTGTGGATCTCCTCGGTGCCCTCGTAGGTGAGCACGGCCTCGAGGTTGTTCGCGTGCCGGATCGGCGGGTACTCCAGGGTCACGCCGCTGGCGCCGAGTATGGTCCGGGCCTGCCTGGCGATGTCGATCGCCGACCGGACGTTCGTCATCTTGGCGATGCTGACTTGCACCGGCGTGACCGAACCCGCCTCCTTGAGCCGACCCACATGCAGCGCGAGGAGCTGAGAGCGGTACAGGTCGGCGGCCATCCAGCTCAGCTTGGCCTGGGTCAGCTGGAACGCCCCGATCGGCCGGCCGAACTGCTCGCGGGTCTGCGCGTACTCGATCGCGCTCTCCAGGCAGGTCCGCGCCGCGCCGGTGACGCCCCAGGCGATGCCGTAGCGCGCCTCGCTCAGGCACGACAGCGGGCCCTTCAGCCCGGCCACGCCGGGGAGCACGGCGTCGGCGGGCAAGCGGACCTCGTCCAGGTGGAGCTCAGAGGTGATGGAGGCCCTTAGCGAGAGCTTCTTGTGGATGTCGCGCGCGCTGAACCCCGGGGTCCCGCGGGGCACCAGGAAACCGCGGATGCCCTCCGCGGTGTTGGCCCAGACCACGGCGATGTCGGCGACGCTGCCGTTGGTGATCCACATCTTGGTCCCGGAGAGCACCCAGTCCGACCCGTCCTGCCGGGCGGAGGTCCGCATGCCGCCCGGATCGGAACCGTGATCAGGCTCGGTGAGCCCGAAGCAGCCGACCGCGTCTCCGGCCGCCATCCGGGGCAGCCATTCGGCCTTCTGCTCCTCCGACCCGAACCGCCAGATCGGGAACATGGCCAGCGAACCCTGAACCGACATCGCACTGCGCAGTCCGGAGTCGCAGGCCTCTAGTTCCCGGCAGGCCACGCCGTAGGCGATGGCCCCGGCGCCGGCGCAGCCGTACCCGTCCAGGTGCATGCCGAGCAGGCCCAGCTTGCCGAGTTCCGGCATGACCTCACGCGGCAGCGTGCCCGCCTCGAACCAGTCGGTGACGTGGGGCAGGATCCGTTCCGCGGTGAACGCCTGGACCGTGTCGCGGAGCAGACGCTCCTCATCGGTGAGTTGGTCATCGATGTTGAGCAGGTCTATCTTCGATGCGGGGATAGGCATGGCCGTTCCTCTCTTTGCTTCAGATCAGGGTATTTACCGGGATCTCCCCGATGTGCGCCCGGCCCCGCACCGGGCACGATCGAGCCATGAACGAACCGAACCACGGCGCCACCAAGCGCCTGTACCGGATCCGCGACGGCCGGGTCGTCGCGGGCGTGTGCGCGGGCCTGGCCGCGTACTTCGGGGTCGACCCGACCCTGGTCCGTCTGGCCTTTGCCCTGCTGACGCTGTTCGGCGGGCTGGGCGTCCTGCTCTACCTGGGCGCCTGGGTGGTGATCCCGGACGAGGTGGACGGTACGTCCATCGCCGAGACCATCATCAACAAGCGGCCGTCCTAGGACCCGGCGGCCTCTGGCTGCTGAGCCGCAAGCAGGTGGCCGCGCCGTCGGCTCCAGTTCACCGCGAGCATGGTGGCCGCGGTCAGGCCGGCCAGGCCGGCCAGCCCGACGGCGAGCGGGGCGCCGACGGCCTGCGCCACCGCCCCGCCGGCCAGGATGCCGAGGCCCTGGACGGCGTACAGGCCCGATTGCGCCACGCCGAACGCCCGGGCCCTGGTGGCGGGCCGCAGCGCCTGCACGAAGGCCGCGGCGGCAGCGACCTGGTATGCGCCGCCCAAGCCGGCCACGGCCCACAGCAGCAGGACGCACCACAACGGCGGCTCCGCCGCGCTGCCGATCAGCGGGATGCAGGACAAGATGGCCAGCCAGCCCATCATCCGCATCCTCGTCGACGGGGTGGCGATCCGGCTCAGCACGAAGGCGCCGACCACCATGCCGGCCGGCATGGCGGCCATCAGCAACCCCACCGTCACCGTGTTTCCGTGCAGTGAGTGCGCATACGGCGCCGCGAGCCCCTCCGGGACGATGTAGAAGCCGGCCAGCCAGCCGAACAGCAGCAGGGTCAGCAGCTTGCGGTTGCCGAAGACGATCCGGAGCCCGTCGGCTGACACCGCCCACAGCGACGGCCGCGCCGCCCCCTCGCCGCTGGGCGACGGCCGCGCCCGCACTCCGACCGCGACAATAAGAGCCGAGATGCCGAACGAAACGGCGTCCAAGCCCAGCGTCCGGTACGGATCAAGCACCGCGACGACGGCCGCGCCCGCTACGAACCCGAGAATCTGGGTCGCCTGGAAGCTGATGTTGCCGACCGCGGAGCCCATCACGAACATGTCACCGGGCAGCACATCGGGCAGCATCGCGGCCCGGGCGGACGAGAATGGCGCGCTGGCCAGCACGGTGCAGAACAGCAGCGCGCACAGCGCNNACGCGACGGCGCGGGAACAGGTCCGCGAGGCCGGACAGCAACGGGCCGCCCGCGATCGGCGGCAGGTAGGTGAGGGAGTAGGCCAGTGCCGTGAGGAAAGGCGAGTGGGTCCGGCGATACACCAGGATGGCGATGGCGACCTGGGCGAACTGATCGCCGGCGAACGAGAGCACCTGCGCGGTCCACAAGGCGCGGAACTCCCCGATGGCGAAGACCGCACGATAGGACGAGCGTTGCTCCGGTGGCCGCCGGTGACGGCCGGACGCGTCGGCCTCGAGCGCTCTGCCTGCCGGGTACTTCGGAGCCCGTCTGGCCTGGAGCCAGGCCTGCTCTGGCTCAGCCCGAAGCTCCGTCCGCGGCTCGGTCGTCACTTGCGTCGTTCACCCTCGGGCATCGGCCAGGGTCCCACGTGACATGCGACCGGCCTGATCGTCACACACAGTTGCTACCCTCTGATCGTACAGTTACATCCCCCGGTTCATCCGGGTGATGACGACACTGCGTGACTTCAAGATCGCTTATCGTGTCCGATCGCGGTGCTCTTGGCCAGGGACAGCGCGCGGAATCGCGCCCGGCGCCTCGGATACGGTCGTTCCGCTTTGCTGGTTGGGGTGTCTGTCCCCTATGCTGAGGCAGTCCCCGACGGGCTGATACGGTTACGGCGGCCAAGGCCGTCGGCGCCCCCATCGTCTAGCGGCCTAGGACACCGCCCTTTCAAGGCGGCGGCACGGGTTCGAATCCCGTTGGGGGCACACGTCGGCTACGGTTATCGGTACGAGGTCCTGTAGAGCAGCTTGGAGTGCTCGCCACCCTGTCAAGGTGGAGGTCGCGGGTTCAAATCCCGTCAGGACCGCAG
>PLDT01000314.1:0-11225 GCA_003136255.1 Actinomycetota bacterium | reverse complement strand
AGGGGATAGCGCCGGCCGACTTCGCGTCCCTGGCCAATCAGCAGGCCCGCTGGTGCCGTTCGTCCATGCTGCTCATGGTCGACAAGCACTTCCAGGAGGCACCGCTGAGCTGGCAGCAGCGGGCCGCGTTCTGGGCCGCCTTTCTCTACTACATGTCATCGGCCGCGCTGCTGCTCACCGGCCCGTTTCCCACGCTGACGATGATCTGGTTCTACCCGCAGCGGATCTTCCCGCACAACTACCTGCCGATCCTGCCCGCGCTCGCGGCCACCATCTTCGTGTTCCCGCTGCTGAGCCGCGGCTGGCGGCCGACCATCTACCGGGTTTGCATGATCAACGCGTGCTGTCACGTCTATGCGATCTGGTACGCACTCCACGGGCGCATCGCCGAGTGGGTCCCCACCGGCGCCTCGCCCGACCGGGGAAAGGTTCCCGCCGCGGTCAACCGGATCCTGTGCACCTGGATCGTCGTCGTCCAGGTGCTCCTGTGGTCGGGTCTCGCGCTGCGGGTCCGCCAGTACGGGTGGCATCCGTACTGGGCGACCGAAGTCCTGGGCGGCGTGCAGCTCTACATGCTGGCGCCGTTGCTCACCCCCAGCAAGGGCATCTGGAAACGCGCCCGTCCCGAGCTCATGGAGGTTTCGGCATGAGATACCCGCCTGCCCACGAGGAGGACGACGCGCACCTGACGCTGCAGCCATGGCCGGGTGGCAAAAAGAACGCCGACCGGTCCCGGAGGCGGCGGCGGATGCTGACGGCCGGGGTGGCGATCGTGGCCGCAGCCGCGATCGTGGCCGGGGTCAGCCTGTACAACAAGACCGCGGATCACGCCGCACCCGTCGGGCCGCTGCCGGTCCACCTGCCCACCACGCCCGAGTCCTACCTGGGGGTGTATACGAACGATTCACCTGCCTCGTACCGCGGCGTGACCGCGTTCACCAGCGCCACCGGGGCCAGGCCGGATGTGGTCATGTACTACAGCGGATGGTTCGTGCCGTTCCCGACCGCCTTCGCCACCACGGTGGCCAGCCACGGCGCGGTGCCGCTGGTGCAGATGAACCCGTCCAAGATCAGCCTGGCCGCGATCGCCGCCGGACGGTACGACGGCTACCTGAGCGCCTACGCCGAGGCCGTCCGCGCCTACCATCACCCGGTCATCATGAGCTTCGGCCACGAGATGAACGGCAGCTGGTACAGCTGGGGCTACGGGCATACGTCGCCGAAGACGTTCGTGGCCGCCTGGCGGCACGTCGTCACCCTGTTCCGCGTGCTGGGCGCCGGGAACGTGACCTGGCTGTGGACGGTCAACGTGGTCAACAACACCCGGGTCGGCACGATCCCTTCCCCGGCCCGGTGGTGGCCCGGCCGTTCGTATGTCAACTGGGTGGGGATCGACGGCTACTACCTGGAGCCCAACTGGCAGTTCATTCCTTTGTTCGGCCCGACCATCGCCAGCGTGCGCACCCTGACCCAGGATCCGATCCTGATCGCCGAGACCGGCGCGACGCCCACCGCGGGCCAGCCCGCCAAGATCGCCGACCTGGTGGCCGGCGTTCACCTCTACAACTTGCTCGGGTTCGTGTATTTCGACGCGACCAACTCCGAACACCAGGCCTTCGGCCTCAGCAGTCCCGCGGCGGCGGCGGCGTTCGGCAAGGGCGCCGGTAGCTTCACCCGACTTGCCTCATGAAGGGTGGGCCCACTGGCCAGGTCCGGGTGGCGGACCATTCAGCCACGCTCGTGCCGGAGGGGCCGGAGACCGAGGTGCGCCCCGGCCCGCCGATCGCGTCCGGCCCGCAGATCGCTTCTGGCCCGGAGCCACCGCCGCGGCCGCCGCGGGGTACCGCCTGGAACGACCACAGCCTGCTGCTCCTGGCGGTAGTGACCGTCCAGATCGTCTTGTCCCTGCGCCTGGTGTGGACCAACTCGGCCTCCATCGACGAGGCCACCTCCCTGTGGGCCGGGCATCTGGAACTGGCGCACTGGCTGCACGGCGCGGCGGTGCCGTTGTTTCAGACCCACCTGGCGGGCGCGCCCGTCATCTATCCGCCCATCGCCGCGCTGGCCAACAGCGCGGGTGGTCTGGTCGGGGCGCGCCTGCTGAGCGTGGCCTTCATGACCGCGGCGACCGTCATGCTGTGGGCCGTCACCTCGAGACTGTTCGGCGGCCGGGCCGCGTTCTTCGCCACCGCGCTGTTCGCGGTGCTCGGTCCCACGCAGTTTCTTGGCGCGCTGGCCACCTCGGGCTCGATGGCCTTGCTGCTGATGACGATTTCCGCGTGGTGCGTGGTCGCGGCCCGGGATCGCGATGACTCGACCCTGCTGGTGGTGGCGGCCGTTGGCGTGCTGGCCCTGGCCAATGCCACGGCGTACTCGACGGCGCTGTTCGACCCGGTCATCGTCGCGCTGGCCGCCCTGGTCATCGCGGGGAAATACGGCGTGAAGGCCGCGCTCGGCCGGGCCGGGTACATCGCGGCGTGCGTGACCGGGCTGGTCGCGGTGCTGCTGGCGGTGGGCGGCCCGCTCTACGTGGCCGGCGTCATGTACACCACGCTCGCGCGGTCGGCGGGCGGGAACGCGCCGGCGGTGGTGCTCGCGGACTCCTGGAGATGGGTGGGTGTCGTCTGGATCCTGGCCTGGGGTGGTGTCTTGGCGTGCTGGCGCTGGGGAGACAAGCCCCAGGCGTGGCTGCTGGCCGTCTTGGCCGCCGCCGGGATGCTGGCTCCGCTGGAACAGGCCCGCCTGCACACCACCACCTCATTGGCCAAGCACGTCGATCTCGGGGCGTGGCTCGCGGCTCCTGCCGCCGGGTACGCGCTGGCTCAGCTCTCGCGGATCAGCAAACGCAGGGTGGTCAGCATCGCGGCGGCCGGGCTGGTCGCGGCGGCCATCGGGCCGGCCGGCGCGCTCGGCGCCGCGCAGGCGCGCAAGCTGTTCCGCGCCTGGCCCGACGCCCAGGCCACCATGACCAAGCTCCGTGCGCTCACCCAGCAGTACCCGGGCCACTTCCTGGCTGAGGACGACGACATTCCCGGCTACTACCTGGAAGGCGCCGTCCCCGGGCCGCGATGGTCGGACACCGCGTACTTCTCCTACGTGCCGCCGGGCGGTCATCAGGCGCTGATCGGGGCGGCCGCCTTGCGCGCGGCCATCGCCCGGCATTACTTCTCGCTGATCATCCTGGATTACCTGGCCACACCCGGGACGGACGCCGAGATCACCGCCGACGTGGGACGGGCGGGTGGCTACCAGTCCCCCATCGAACTGCCCTTCTCCTCCGGTGGTTACACGATCTGGACCTACCGGCCGCGACAGCCCCCGGAAGGCCAGCATGGCCACCGCTGAGGGGACCCTGCCCCGCGGGGGTCGCGGACGACACCGGTTGTACGGGCTCGGCCTGCCCGCGCCGCCCACCGACGAGGAGAAGACGTCCTACGCCGACCGCAACCTAGCGCTGATCATCCGAACGTCCCTGGCCAGCTTCGGCGCACTGCTGATCAGCCAGGCCCGGTTCGTGTTCCTGAATCCCGTGCTCACGTGGTCGTTCTTGCCCTTCGCGGCGTTCACCCTGGCGTACTACGTCCTCTCGCTGGCCGTCAACACCGGGACTCGCGGGTTCGACCAGGCCGCGCACACCGAGTTCGTGTCCGCGTGGCGCCCGGACCGCTACCCGTCGCTGGACGTGTTCCTCCCGGTCTGCGGCGAGCCGCTCACGGTCCTGCGCAACACCTGGGAGCACGTGGCCCGGCTCGCCCACGCCTACCCGGGCACCTTGACCGTCTACGTCCTGGACGACGGAACCGACGACCGGGTGCGGGTCCTGGCCAGTGACTTCGGGTTCAGCTGGGTGGCGCGCCCGGACCGCGGCTGGATGAAGAAGGCGGGCAACCTGCGGCACGGGTTCACCCGGTCCGACGGCGAATTCATCCTCATCCTGGATGCCGACTTCGCGCCCCGGCCCGATCTGCCCCTGGAGATGCTTCCGTACCTCGACGCCGAGCCCTCGCTGGGCATCGTGCAGTCGCCGCAGTATTTCCGGACCCGCGGGCGCATGTCATGGATGGAACGCGGCGCCGGCGCGGTCCAGGAGCTGTTCTACCGGCTCGTGCAGGTCTCGCGTGACCGCCACCAGGGCGCGATCTGCGTAGGCTCGTGTGCGATATACCGTCGCGAGGCGCTGCGGGAAAACGGCGGGACGACGCTGATCGAGCACTCCGAAGATGTACATACCGGGTTCGACCTGCGCCGATCCGGCTGGGGTCTGCGATACATCCCGGTGCCGCTGGCGGCCGGACTGTGCCCGTCGGACCCTGATTCCTTCCTCGTTCAGCAGTACCGCTGGTGCTCCGGGTCCATGTCGCTGCTCGGGTCGAGGAAATTCTGGACCACCAAGATGGCCTGGCGAACGCGGTGCTGCTATCTGTCGGGATTCTGCTACTACGTGCATACCGCGCTGTTCACGTTCATGGCCCCGGCGATTCCCCTGGTCATGCTCATCTTCATACCGGACCGGGTCCGGTTCATCAACTACGTGTTCATCGTCCCGTCGATGATCTACAACGTGGTCGTCTTCCCGGCGTGGCACCGGTCCCGGTTCGGGCCCGAGGCATTCATGGCCAAGCTGCTCTACGGCTGGGCTCATCTGTTTGCCCTGTGGGACATCTGCCGGCGTAAGCGGCTGGGCTGGCAGCCCACAGGCGGTGACAAGCGGAAGGCGGGAACGCGCCGCATATGGGTGGGCGTGACGGCCTGGAACGGCGGCACGGCGCTGGCCTGGGTGGTGCTGGCGGCCTGGCGCATGAGCCAGTTCGGCCCGGTTTTCATCCCCCTGCTCGCCACCGGCCTGTTCGCGTGCGTCATCACCGCGATGGCGCTCGGGGCGCGCCGCAACCATGCTCGCGTCGTAGGAGGCTCGTCCTAGGTGAAGCCCTGGCGGATAGCGACCATCGCAACGGCACTCGCGGCTGCGGCGGCGGTCATCGTGGTGGCCGGCCGCCATGACCAATCCGCGGCTGCGCACTTGGCCAGCCCGCCACCGGCCGTGCGGATCACGCTTCCCGCTGAGCCAGGAACCTATCTCGGGGCCTACGCGCCGGGCGTACCCGGCTCATACGCCAACGTGACGGAGTTCACGAAGGCCACCGGGGTCAGGCCGAATGTCGTCGTCTACTACAGCGGATGGCAGGAGCCGTTCCAGGTCAGCTTCGCCAACCAAGTGGCCAAACACGGCGCGGTGCCCGTGGTGCAGATCCAGCCCACCGGCATCGACCTCAGCGCGATCGTATCCGGGCGGTACGACCAATACCTGGCTCTCTACGCTCAGGCGGTCCGCACCTACGGCCATCCGGTCATCATGAGCTTCGGCCACGAGATGAACGGAACGTGGTACTCGTGGAGCAACGGGAACTCCTCGCCGAAGGCGTTCGTGGCCGCCTGGCGCCGCATCGTTAACCTATTCCGTAGCAACGGGGCCGACAACGTGACCTGGATGTGGACGGTCAACGTTATCGAGCCTCAGGCCGGCATTCCGGATCCGCAGGCGTGGTGGCCGGGCAGCTCGTACGTGACCTGGGTGGGGATCGACGGCTACTACACCAGCCCCCAGGAGCAGTTCGTTTCCTTGTTCGGGCCAACCATCGTCGCGATACGTAGGCTGACGAACGACCCGATACTGATCGCCGAGACGGGCGCGGCGGGCGCGCACCAGCCAGCCAGCATCGCCGATCTGTTCGCCGGCATCCGCAGTTACCAGCTACTGGGACTTATCTGGTTCGATGCCGACACGAGGAAGGACTGGCAGCTCATCAGCCTGCCGGCCACAGCAGCATTCCGGCTGGGTGCCGAGGCGTACCCCAGAGTGGGATCATGAACACCCGGCTGAGATCGTGGCTGACGATCGTGGCGGCCGTCGTGGTCGCGGCCGTCTGTGTCGCGTTCGCGGTCACCCGGGCCGCGTCGTCCTCCTCCGGCCCGGGCGCGGCCGACACCCCGCTGCCGACCAGCCCGGCGTCTTACCTCGGCGTCTACGAGACCGGGCCGCCGCAGACCTACCAGCCGGTGGCGGAGTTCACCCGCGTGGTCGGCCAGCAGCCGAACCTGGTCGGGTATTACAGCGGCTGGCGGGAACCGTTCCAGGTCCCGTTCGCCGAGACGGTGCACGCGCAGGGAGCGGTCACCATCGTGCAGATGGATCCCACCGGCGCATCGATCTCGAAGATCGCCGCGGGCGACTATGACGGCTACCTGCGCTCGTACGCCGACAGCGTCCGGCGGTTCGGCCAGCCGGTGGTCATCGGCTTCGGGCACGAGATGAACGCCAACTGGTACTCCTGGGGCTACGGGCAGACGGCGCCCGCGACCTTCGTGGCCGCGTGGCGGCATATCGTGACGCTGTTCCGCGCCCAGGACGCCGGCAACGTCACCTGGCTGTGGACACTCCAGGCGGACGAGCCCTGCACCGGGCCGATCGCCGCCCAGCCCTGCACCGGGCCGCTCACCTCCTGGTGGCCGGGCGGCCAGTACGTCACCTGGGTCGGCATCGACGGCTACTACTACCGCCCCTCCGACACCTTCGCCAGTGTCTTCGGCAAGACGATCACCCAGGTGCGGATACTCACCGCCAAGCCGGTGCTGCTGTCGGAGACCGCGGCGGGACCCGAATCCCACCAGCCGGCGAAGATCGGCGACCTGTTCGACGGGATGCGCCAGTATGGCACGCTCGGGCTCGTCTGGTTCGACATCACGCAAGACGACGGGACCTACCATCAGGACTGGCGCATCGAAGACAGCCCGGCGGCCGAGACGGCGTTCCGGCATGACGCCTCGAGCCTGGTCCTGACCCGCCCGTGACCGGTCCGGACTGATGTGCGCGAATTGAGTAAATGCCCTTCCCGGCCGCGAAACGGACACTACCCTTTCGTGAGCGGTGTTCCTGTGGGGGGGATCCAATGAAGCAGCAGACGGTTAACAACCGGGGGAAGCTCCGCTGGATCGCGCTGGCCGGCGTGGCGATCGTCATCGCGGCGGTCACGGCCGGGGTCAGCCTGTCCGGCGGGTCCGCGAATCACACCGGGCCGCTGCCGGTCGACCTGCCCACCACCCCCCAGTCCTACCTGGGGGTGTACGCGTCAGGAACCCCCGCGTCGTACGGCGGAGTGACCGCGTTCGCCAACGCGACGGGAGCCAAGCCGGATGTGGTCATGTACTACAGCGGGTGGTACGTGCCGTTCCCGACCGCGTTCGCGGCCACTGCGGCCAGCAACGGCGCGGTGCCGCTGGTGCAGATGGACCCCGACGGCATCAGCGTGGCCGGGATCGCCGCCGGGCGGTACGACGGCTACCTGAGCGCTTACGCCGAGTCGGTCCGGGCCTACCGCCACCCGGTCATCGTGAGCTTCGGCCACGAGATGAACGGATATTGGTCCTCGTGGGGCTACGGGCGCACGTCGCCGGCGACGTTCGTGGCGGCCTGGAAGCACATCGTCACGCTGTTCCGCGAGCTGGGCGCGGGGAACGTGACCTGGCTGTGGACGGTCAACATCATCAGCAACACGCCGGGGAACAAGATCCCTCCCCCGGCTCCGTGGTGGCCGGGCAGCTCGTACGTGACCTGGGTAGGGATCGACGGCTACTACCTGAAGCCGGACTGGAAGTTCGCTCCCTTGTTCGGGCCGACGATCGCCGCCGTCCACGAGCTGACCTCGGACCCGATCCTCGTCGCCGAGACGGGGGCGACACCCGCCGCGGGCCAGCCCGCCAAGATCGCCGACGTGTTCGCCGGCATCCACGCCTACGGCCTGCTCGGGTTGGTGTGGTTCGATGCCACGGACGTCCAAAGGCATGAGGACTTCGCCGTCAGCAGCCCCGCGGCGCTGGCCGCGTTCCGTAACAGCGCCAGCACGTTCACCAGGCCCGGATCGTGAACGGGTCCCGCGACCTCCGCGCCACGAGGCTGGCGCGGCAGGGCGCTGATGGACCGATGGTGCTCCCTGACCCCGATCGCGCAGGCCGGCGCGGCCCGTCCGCACCGGGCAGGCGCCGGGCCCGGCACCGCCCGGCCCGCCGGCGCCAGGCGGTGCTGGCCGTCGCGTGCGCGCTGGCCGTCATCGCCGCCGCGCTGATCGTCCTGGGCACCTGGGGCGCGAACCAGGCCGGGCCCCCGCCTGATCCGTCCGGTCAGGCCGGCCTGCCCGCGACTCCCGGGTCCTACCTCGGGGTTTATTCACCCAGCGCACCCTCCTCGTACGCCGGGGTGACGTCGTTCACGAGCACCACCGGGGTGCGGCCGAGACTGGTGGTGTACTACAGCGGATGGCAGGAGCCGTTCCAGGCTGGCTTCGCCGCGAGCGCGGCCAGGCACGGTGCGGTGCCCATGGTGCAGATCGACCCGACCGACGTGAGCCTGACCGCGATCGCAGCCGGGCGTTACGACGCTTACCTGACCTCGTATGCCCTCGCCGTGCGCGCCTATCACCGCCCGGTCGTCCTCAGCTTCGGCCATGAAATGAATGCGCCGTGGTACTCCTGGGGCTACCTGCACACGTCGCCGGCGGCCTTCGTGGCCGCCTGGCGGCACATCGTCACCCGGTTCCGCCAGCTGGGAGTCCGGAACGTTACCTGGCTGTGGACGGTCAACGTCATCCAGTCGCAGGACGGCAAGACGCTCCGCCCGGCTGCGTGGTGGCCGGGCCGTTCGTACGTGACCTGGGTCGGGGTCGACGGCTATTACCTCGAGCCGTCCTGGCGGTTCGCGTCCATATTCGGCCCGACCATCGTCGCGCTGCGCGAGCTGACCCCCGACCCGATTCTCATCGCCGAGACCAGCGCGACGCGTGCGGCCGGCCAGGCAGCCAAGATCCCCGACCTGTTCGCGGGCGTTCACACGTACGGGCTGCTCGGGTTCATCTGGTTCAACGCGGTCACCTCGCATGACTACCAGCTGACCGATCCAGCCGCGATCGCCGCGTACCACCGGGCGGCCCAGGCTTACCCCGCACCCGCCTCGTNNGCGTGATCGGGAACGGGAGCACGCGGGCCGGGTCGTTCGGCATAAAAAGACTGCCCGGGCCGACGCCTAGGCGCCACGTCTTCGGCTGAATGTCGCTCCTACCGGACAGCCCGCGGAGCAGGGTTTCGGGGTCCCCGGCCAGCCCCGGCCGCGGAGGATCTGCGCTTGCAGTAGCGCGGTCTCGCAGGGGTGGGCGTAGACGTCGCGCCAGCTGTAACGGCGCGTCTCCACGCCCCGCGCGCTGGCCTGGTTGTCCCGCTGGCTGTCGCGCCAGCGCTCGTCTTCGGGATGGGCGAGCCGGCCGTCGAGCTCGTATTCCTCGTAATACGCGTCCCGGTAGACCACCTTGCCGTCGATGACGACGCGTACTTGATGCCTGGAGCGCGGCAGACCGTGGGCGCGCTCGACGTCGCGCAGGTACCGGTATTCCAGGACCGAGTGGATGCCATGGCCCGCGGCCGCGAGAACATCATTGAGCTCCGGGCGCCACCGCATTTTCTTGCGCATCGCCAGGGCGGCGCGGAGCTTTTCCTCGGTGGTGAGCCGCTTGCCGCAGGCCTTGGTTATCCAGCCGCAGGCGTCGTCGAACGTTCGGGACAGCTCGGCCAGATCCAGCACGGTTTCCTCGACGCTGGTCCGGGACGGTTAGGTGGATCGCTTCGGACGGGGAGTCGATGAGTCCGTGCAGCTCAGCCGCGGTCTGATGGCTGAGCACGGCCCCTTCGCCGGCGCGGAGTATCGCGGCCCACAGCCAGGTGCCGCGGGGCGGCGGGCCGTTAAACACCGCGTAGACGCCCCCGTAGAGCTGCTGCCAGCGCCCGCGCTCGAGGCGCCTTTTGATCAGCTGACTGCTTAAGCCAGCTTCAAGCAGTTGCCGCCGCGAAATCGCGCCTTCTTGCCAGTGAGCTGTCTCTGCTGCTGTGGCGGGAATGTCGTAACCCATGGGGCAACTGTGCCTCGCGGCAGGGACATTTCGGGAACATGAAGGATTTGGTACGGATAGCGGTACAAATTCCTTCGTGATCATGGTCGTCGGGTTGCGCGGGATGGGCGGAAGCGCGCGGGATGGGGAACGTGCGCATGATGGGGAACGTGTGCCGGAGCGGGAGCGCGTCGTGGGTCGCGCACCTGTATCGTGCGGGGCAGCGGCTTATCGAGGAGGAACGGTATGGCGGGCGAGGGTGAGGGGTCCGAAGACACAGTGCGGGGGATGTTCGGGCCGGACGTGACGTTTCTCGGGGTGCCGCGGGCTGAGCTCGGGGAGCTGGACGGGCTCGACGTCGTGTTCCTTGGCGCGCCTTACGACGCGGGGACGTCGCACCGGCCGGGCGCGCGGTTCGGGCCGCAGGCGCTGCGGATCACCGACTACCTGCCGCACGACGGGTCCCGGCCGCACCTCGCGCTCGGCGTGGACCCGCTGGCCGAGCTGCGGTGCGCCGATATCGGGGACGTGATGATGCCGCCGGTCGACACTGAAGGCTCTCTGCGCCGGCTGGAGAGCGTCGTCCAGGCCGTGGCCTCGGCGGGCGCCATCCCGGTGATCCTCGGCGGCGACCATACGGTCACGTTCCCCGACGCCACCGGGGTGGCCCGGCACGTCGGCTGGGGCCGGGTGTCGCTGATCCACTTCGACGCGCACGCCGACACCGGCGACACCCAGTTCGGGTCGCTGGTCGGGCACGGCACGCCGATGCGGCGGCTGATCGAGTCCGGCGCGGTGCGCGGGGACCGGTTCCTGCAGATCGGGCTGCGCGGCTACTGGCCCGAGCCGCCCACGCTGGCCTGGATGGCCGAGCAGCAGATGCGGTCGTTCGAGATGAGCGAGGTCGTTTCCCGGGGCCTGGACGCTTGCCTTGACGAGGCGTTCGCGATCGCGGTCGACGAGTGCGACGGGGTGTTCCTGTCGGTCGACGTGGACGTGGTGGATCCGGGCATGGCCCCGGGGACCGGGACGCCGGAGCCCGGCGGGCTCACCACCCGGCAGCTGCTCGACGCGGTGCGGCGGATCGCGATGTCGGTGCCGCTGGCCGGGATGGACGTGGTCGAGGTCTCGCCGCCGTACGACCACGCCGAGGTGACCGCGTTCCTGGGCAACCGGGTGGTGCTAGAGGCGCTGTCCGGCATCGCGTGGCGGCGGCGGCGGCTGGCCGGGTTGCCGGTCCGGGAGCCGGACGCGCCGCTGCTCGAGGGGCGCTAGCCTCCCGGACGCCGCGGCCCG
>PLDT01000334.1:0-13886 GCA_003136255.1 Actinomycetota bacterium | reverse complement strand
GCCGGCGGCGGCCTGCAGACCGGCGCCGCCCCGGGCGGCGGCTTCCTGATCGACGCCACGTTGCCGGCCAAGGCGGAGTGACCCGTTGACTAATCCGCCTCGGGCCGTCCGGATCGTCGTCGCCGACGATCACCACGTGGTACGCACCGGCTTCGCTGCGCTGCTGGACACTCAGCCGGACTTCGCGGTGGTCGGCACCGCCTGCGACGGGACCGAGGCGGTGCAGATCTGTCGCGAGCTGTCCCCCGACGTCGTCCTGATGGACGTGCGCATGCCGGTCATGGACGGCATCGAGGCGACCAGGCAGCTCGCCGGATCCGGGCGCCCGGGGCCGCGGATCCTCATCCTGACGACCTTCGACCTGGACCGCTACGTGTACGACGCGCTACGCGCCGGGGCCAGCGGCTTCCTGCTCAAGGACGTCACCGCTGAGCGGCTGTTCGAGGCCGTACGGGTGATCGCGGCGGGCGAGGCCCTGCTCGCGCCGGCCGTCACCCGGCGCCTGATCAGCGAGTTCACCCGCCTGCGTCCTAGGCCCGAGGCCCCGGCCACCGGGGCGCTGGCTACCCTCACCCCGCGCGAGACGCAGGTCTTGCGCCTGGTCGCGGAGGGCCTGTCGAACCCGGAGATAGCCGCCCGCCTGGTCGTCACCGAAGAAACCGTCAAGTCGCACGTGAGCCGCATGCTCGCCAAGCTAGGGCTGCGCGACCGGACCCAGGCGGTGGTTACCGCATACGAGCTGGGTCTGGTCGTTCCCGGCTCGAGGGATCCCGGACCCGCTCCCGGCTGATCAGCCGCTGCCCTCAGTCGTGGGGCATCGAGCCGCCGATGCCGAGCACGATGGCCTCGCAGAGGACGACAAAGGACAGCGTGGCCCCGTTGAGCACCAGCGTCCCGCCGCCGCTCAAAGTGACGGTCTGGTTGTGACCGCTTCGCATCGTGGCCACGATCTGGTTCGCGAGGTCGGTCAGGTTGACGTTGGCCGGCAACTCATACCCGACATGTGCCGTGGACAGCCCGTTCGCGGTCGGCACATAGATGGAAGGGGCCTGAGGCTCGATGGTCGGCCCGGGCTGGTCGGAGGGCAACTCGAAGACGGCGACGCTGGCGGGTTTCCCGGAGAGCACCAAGGTGGCCTGGGCCGGCGCGTTGACCGGGATGCTCAGCGGCTGTCCGGTCAGCTGCCTGGCCTGGAACGGCTGGGTGGGCCACCACTTGGTCGGGTCACCGTCGATTTGCAGATAACTGGACATGCGTGCTCCTTATGGTGTTCTCGGGTTATCAACGGCCGCGGCCATGGTGACTAGGGGCGTGGCGCCGAGTTCAGTGGCCAGATGACGGCTCGCGGTCAGCGCGCGGTTCGCTTGCTCAGGCCGACCCGCTCGCAGTGCCGCGGCGGCCTCTCGCAGCCGCGCGTAGGCCTCCCAGTAGGGCCGTCCGGCGGCGTGCCAGGTCTGTGCCGCGGCTCGCCATGTCGCGCGCGTATCCCGCCCGAGCCGACGCGCTTCCTCGCCGGCGACCAGCGTGCAGAACGCCGCCAGGTCCGGTTGGCCCGCCCCGTGCTCGGCCACGATGAGCTTGGCTTTCTCGGTGAAGGTGGCGGCCAGGTGGTCCCATCCGTCCGGGATACCCCGGGGCCGGGCCGAGGCCGGCCGCGAGGCCAGGTCGGCGGCGAGGCGCGCGCCGGCGGCGAGCAGCCGGATCTCCTCCTCGGCCAGGTCGGCACCTGATAGGGCGGCGAGCCCGTCGATCACCTCGGAGGCCGCCACGGCCAGGTCATTGGCGGCGAGAGCCTGCTCGGCCAGACAGATGTGCAGCGGCCCGGACAGCCGAGGATCATCCGGGGACTTGCGCAGCGTGGCGGCCAGGTCCGCGGCACGCTCGGCCTGACCTCGGCCCACGGCTAGCTCCAGCTGGAGGAGATGCAGGTAGCGGGTGAAGTTCGTGGGCGACTGGGTCACCAGCTCAGCCAGCAGCCGATCGGCTTCGGCCCACTGGCCGCTCGCGATCAGCGCGGCACTGGCGTTGTTGCCGATGCCGACGGTCATCACCGGCGGCGCGCCCAGCGCGGCGGCCGCGGTCCGGCCTGCCCGCGCGGCCTCGACCGCGTCGGCGAACCGGCTGGCGCAGTACAGCAGGTGAACGCGATTGGCGGCGGCGCGGATGATGTCCTCGACGCTGCCGGCGCGGCAGGCGAGCGTGAACGCCGTCTCTAGATCGGCCAGGCCAGCCTCCAGGTCGCCGTACTGTGCTTCGATGATCCCCAGCGTGGCCAGGCCGTGGGCGTACACGGCGTCCGCGCCGACTTGCTCGGCGACCGCCATGGCCCTGGAAACGTGGGGCAATGCGGCATCGGCCTCGCCGAGGAACACCAGGCGCGTGGCCAGCGCGGCCAGCACGCGCGCCTGAAGTTCGGAGGGCGGCTCGGTTTCAAGCAAGACCAGGGCCTGCTCGGTGACGTCGACGGCTGCGCGGGGATCGCCCATCCCCCACCGGTACCGGCCGAGCCGCTCCAGGCGCCGGGCCCGGTCCACGGGCGCGGCGGCGTCCGATTGGGCCAGTGCGTCCGCGGCCCAGGCGGCGGCCTGCTCTTGATCCCCGGCCCAGCTGGCGGCCCGGGCCGCCTCTTCGAGGAGGTCGGGTCCGCCCTCGGGATGCCGGCCGGCCACGTCGATGGCCAGGGCGTAGTTCTTCTTCGCCTCGGGATAGGCCCGGACCGATACCGCGTGCCGGGCCGCCACCAGGGCGGCGGCCGCCGCCTGATCCGAGCAGCCGGCCAGCTGCCAGTGCCGGGCCAGCAGGCCGGGATCCGAACCGAGCCGGCCAGCGAGTGCTTCGGCCAGGCGCCGGTGCAGGACAGACCGCTTGCTCGGTAGAAGCTGGGCGTAGATGACCTGACGGATCAGCGCGTGCGTGAACGAGTATCTGTCGTCGGCCGCGGCCAGCAGGCCCGACTCCACCCCGGCCCGGGCCGCGGCGAGCAGGCGCGCCTCGGACAGCGTGACGGTCGCGGCGAGCAGTTCGTGGGACATGCCGCCATCGGCCACCGACACCTGATCGACCACCGCGCGAGCCGGGGCGGTGAGCGCGGATGCCTTGGCCAGCACGGCGTCGGTGACGGAGGCAGGCGACTCGCCCGGGCCGGCGTGTGCGAGTTCGCGGGCGTACAGCGGGTTGCCGTCCGCGGCGGCGACCACCGCCGCCACCTGGTCCGGGTCGGCCCCGGCTGGCATCACCGCAACGGCGAGTCCGGCGATCTCGGCATCGGTCAGGCGGCCGAGCCGCAGCCGGGTCACCCGGGGGCGGTGCTCCAGTTCGGTGAGCCACCGCCGGACCGCGTCGGTCAGCTCATCCTCGCGCAACGTACCGACGATCATCACCGGATGCTCCCGCAACCGGACGGCCAGAAAGGCCAGGAGCTCGCGCGAGGACTCATCGGCCCAGTGCAGGTCCTCAAGGACCACCACCACCGGCGACCGGGCGGCCAGGCTGGCGAGCAGCGCGAGCACCCGCACGAACAGGCGGTGCCGGGCCGCGAGCATGTCAGCGGTGCTGTCCTCGGCCAGGAGCCAGTCCGCCTCCTGCCCGAGCGCGGCGACGAAGGGCCCGTAGGCCAGCGCCGCCCCGGCCATCGGCGCCGACTCGCCGACGCGCACCCGCACCCCGTCGGCGGCCGAACGTATCCGGCCGGTCAGCTCCTCCACCAGCCTGGTCTTGCCGATGCCGGCCTCACCGGTGATCAGCACCACCTGCGAACGGCCCGCCCTCACCTGGGCGTAGGCACCGGACATGACGCGCAGCTCCGCTGCCCGTCCCACGATCAGTGGCAGTGCGGGCGCCGGCGGCGGCGGATACACGGGTTCTGGTGATGGCGGCCCGGGGACGGCCTCAGGGACGGCGAGCTCGAAGAGACGAACCGGCCGGTCGAGGTCCTTCAGCCGGCGCTCGCCCAACTCGGCCAGCGCGAATCCGAGCTCTTCCTCCTCGTCCTCGATCAGGGTCTGGGTCGCCTGGGAGATGAGGACCTGGCCGCCGCGGGCGGCGGCGCAGATCCGGGCCGCGCGGTGAACGGCCAGGCCCGTGTAGACGCCCTCGACCGGGGTCGCCTGGCCTGTGTGAATACCCATCCGGACCCGGACGGACAGGCCGGACGGCCACTCGTGGCCGGCCAGCGCCCGCTGCACCGCCAGCGCGCACAAAACGGCCTGCTTGGCGCTCGCGAACGCGACGAAGAACGCGTCGCCTTGCGTGTCGACCTCGTGGCCGGCGTGGCTGGCAATGGCCGCCCGGACCAGGTGCCGGTGGTCGGCCAGCACCTGCGCGTACCGCTCCCGCAGCGCTTTGACCAGCCGGGTCGAGCCCTCGATGTCACTGAACAGGAAGGTGACCGCGCCGCTCGGAAGGCCAGTCATGGAACCGGCCATCGGCATGGGGGCATGGGCCGCCGGCGTAGCATCCCTCCCGACGGCCGACCCGGCAACGGGTGGCTCATCTGCCACATACGAAAGTGTCCTCGCTGCGGGGGACGGTGTCGATACCGCCAACCGCTCAGCCAACGCCGCCGTTTGGCTCGTCGAAATGTCCGCGAGGGCCCATGGTCCGTTCGGATGAAAGATCTCTTTGCCGAACGATCCGTGGTGCGCGCATCCGGGAACCATTGACCTGCGAATAATCCAGATGGAACACTCGCAGTGTTCTTGTGAATACTGAGGGCAACGTTGTTTACGTCTATATCTGGGGTTTTGTCGCCATGACGGAAAGACCAGGGTCAGCCGGGTATGAGCCCGGGCTGTCGCACCAGCCGCCCACGGAGATGGGGCGACGGCAGCCGCAGGCCGACGCCTACCTGCACCAGCCGGTGACGCGTCAGCCGCGGCCGGACGGCGCCCCGCCTCCGTCGGCGTCCCAGGTGGTGCGGCACGGTCCCGGGGTGCCTGGCGTCGCGGCCGCCAGCCAGACCGGGGCGGAGAGCGTCTGGCGGACCGGACGCCCGGACGGGCCGCCGCCGCGTCAGGCCAGGCTGCGGCGGGTGCGCCGGGTGCTGGGTTCGGCGCTGACCGTGATCTTGCTCATCGCGGCCGGGGTGATCGTGTGGCTGCGCTTCTTTCATCACACGCCGTTCCACGTGAGCGCGGTGGCCATCACCCAGCAGACCAAGACCACGTGCGGGGTGGACGTGACCGGGCGGATCGCCACTAACGGCTCGGCCGGGACCATCTCCTACCAGTGGGTGTTCCGGCCCCAGACCCAGGCCCCGCAGCCGCTCAGCCAGTCCGTCACCGCCGGGCAGCACGCCGTCTACGTGACCGTCGCCGTCGAAGGCCAAGGCCACGGCAGCGCCGCCCAGACGGTCACCCTCGACGTCCTCGGCCCGGACACCGGAACCGCGTCGACGGTGGTGAGCATTAACTGCTGATGCAAGGGGGGATCCGCGTGGCGGAATGGGATGTTCCGGGGTATACGGAGCTGGAGACCCTGGGCTCGGGCGGGTTCGGCGACGTGGTGCTGGCCCGGCACGACCGTTCGGGTACCCGGGTCGCGATCAAGTACCTGCGGCAGAACCTGCTGTCCGACGCCCAGTTCACCGCATTGTTCCGCGCCGAGGCCGCCGTGCTGGCCTCGGTGAATGACCCGAATGTGGTCCGGCTGTACGAGTACGTGGAGTCGCGGTACGGCGCGGCGATCGTGATGGAGCTGGTGGACGGGGTCTCGCTGCGCGACATCTTGGTCCGGCAGGGCGCGACCACGGCCGAGGCGGCGCTGGTCGTGCTGCAAGGCTCCCTGCTGGGGCTGGCCGCGGCGCACCAGCGGGGCGTGGTCCATCGGGATTACAAGCCGGAGAACGTGCTGATCAACGGCGATGGCGCCAGCAAGCTGACTGACTTCGGCATCGCGGCCCGGGCCGGGAACAGCCCGGCGCCGGCCGGCACCATGGTCTACGCGTCGCCCGAGCAGTTCGGCGGATCCCCGGCCACCGCGGCGACCGACGTGTACGCGGCCACCGCCACCTTCTACGAGTGCCTGACCGGCCGGCCGCCGTTCACCGGAGAATCCGGCGAACGGCTGCTGTACCGGCACCTGGCCGAGCCCGTCCCGCTGGGGCCGGTGCCCGAGCCGCTGCGGCCGCTGGTGGCCGCCGGGATGGCCAAGGACCCCGGCGACCGCCCGGCCGACGCGATCACCTTCGTTGCGAAACTCAACACCATCGCCGTGGGGGTCTACGGCCGCGACTGGCAGCAGCGCGGCCGGTCGCAGCTGGGCCAGGCGGCGCTGGTGCTGGCGGCGCTGTGGCTATCCGGTGCCCCGCGGGCGCTCCAGGGCAGCGGCGTGGAGCGGATCTCTTTGTTCCGGCGGATCACGGGACTCCGGGTGGCCATCGCGATCGGCGTCGGCGCCGTGGTCGCGGCGAGCACGGCGCTGGCCCTCAGCGGGCCGGACCCGCGCACCTCGGCCCACTCCGTGGCCGCGGTACAGCAGATCTCGCTCCAACTGTCCTCACCGTCGGCGTCGCGATCCTCGCCGAAGGCCGCCAGGTCCTCGACGTGGCCGGCCGCGCTGGCGACGTCCAAGCCGTCGACCCTGCTGCCGACGGCGTCGCCCTCGTCCTCGCCGAAGCCCACGCGGTCCGGCAAGCCGTCACCCAAGCCTTCGCCGAAGCCGTCTCCGTCCGCATCGCCGTCGCCCTCGCCGTCGCCCTCGCCGTCGCCCTCGCCGTCTGTCACGCTGCATCCGCCCGCCCCGCCGCCGTCCTCGTCCCCACCGCCGAACAGGAGACCCTCGCCTGGCTGAGCTTGGCCGACGGCGTCCGGCGGTCCCGACGAGTGTGGAACGGGATGGCACGGGATGGACCGCCTCCGTTGTGCAGGCCAATGACCGACACCGGTCAAGGAGCCTGCCGGAGCGGCCATGCTGATTCGTTATCAGCGCCATTGACCTGCAAAGACCGTGATGTGACACACTTATCGGTGACGTTCAGGCCTGGGCTGTATCACGGCTGAGGCTTCCCCGACCGTACAGACACAAGCGCTTCGCCACTTGACCGGAAGAAGGGCCAGATGGGGGAAGGGTCATCGGGGCCACCTAGGGTACCGGGGCAGGAACCTGTCACCCAGCCCAGCCCAGTCCAGCCTTCGCACCCGCCGACGCGCATCCAGCCACGCCAGTCGGCAGCCGAAACGGTGCGGCGGCAGCCGTCACCGGGCGGACCTCCGCCGCAGCCGTCACCGGGCGGACCGCCGCCTCGGCCTCCGTCGGGCGGACCGCCGCCGGGCCCGCCGGGCGGCCCGCCGCAGTCCGCGTCGGATGTGCTGCGATACGGCCCGGGGGTTCCCGCGAGCCAGGCCGGGGTGGCGGCGGAGAGCGTCTGGCGGACCGGCCACCGGGCCGGGCCGCCGCCGCGCCAGGGCAGGTTGCGGCGGGTGCGCCGGGTGCTGGGTTCGGTGCTGACCGTGATCTTGCTCATCGCGGCCGGGGTGATCGTGTGGCTGCGCTTCTTCGATCACTCACCGTTCCACGTGAGCGGGGTACACATCACCCAGGTGACTAAGACCACCTGCGGGGCAGACGTGACCGGGCGGATCGCCACTAACGGCTCGGCCGGGACCGTGTCCTACCAGTGGGTGTTCCGGCCGCAGACCCAGGCCCCGCAGCCGCTCAGCCAGTCCGTCACCGCCGGGCAGCACGCCGTCTACGTGACCGTCGCCGTCCAGGGTCAGGGTCATGGCAATGCGACGCAGCAGGTCACGCTCGACGTCCTGGGCCCGGACACCGGAACCGCGTCGACGGTGGTGAGCATTAACTGCTGACACAGACCAGCTGACGAGCCAAAAAGGGGGGGTAGATCGGCATGCCGGAATGGGACGTTCCCGGGTTCACCGGGCTCCGGACGCTAGGCTCGGGCGGGTTCGGTGATGTGGTGCTGGCCCAGCACGATGGCTCGGGCACCCTGGTCGCGATCAAGTACCTGCGGCAGAACCTGCTGTCCGACGCCCAGTTCACCGAATTGTTCCGCGCCGAGGCCGCCGTGCTGGCCACCGTGGATGATCCCCACGTGGTCCGGCTGTACGAATACGTCGAATCGCCGTCGGGGGCGGCGATCGTGATGGAGCTGGTGGACGGGGTCTCGCTGCGGGAGATCCTGGTTCGGCAGGGCGCGACCACGGCCGAGGCGGCGCTGGTCGTGCTGCAAGGCTCCCTGCTGGGGCTGGCCGCGGCGCACCAGCGGGGCGTGGTGCACCGGGACTACAAGCCGGAGAACGTGCTGATCAACGGGGACGGCGCCAGCAAGCTGACCGACTTCGGCATCGCGGCCCGGGCCGGGGACAGCCCGATCCCGGCCGGCACCATGGTCTACGCGCCGCCCGAGCAGTTCGGCGGATCCCCGGCCACCCCGGCCAGCGACGTGTACGCCGCCACCGCCACCTTCTACGAGTGCCTGACCGGCCGGCCGCCGTTTACCGGAGACACCGCCGAGCGGCTGCTGTACCAGCACCTGGCCGAGCCCGTCCCGCTGGAGCCGGTCCCGGAGCCGCTGCGGCCGCTGGTGGCCGCCGGGATGGCCAAGGACCCCGGCGACCGCCCCGCCGACGCGAGCACCTTCGTCACCGAGCTCGCCGCGATCGCGGCGGGTACCTACGGCCCGGACTGGGAGCAGCGGGGGCGGTCGCACCTGGGCGAGGCGGCACTACTGCTGGCCGCGCTGTGGCCAGCCGGCGGGCCGCCCGCCCTGCAGGGTTCGGCCGTGGAACGGATCGACCTGTCCGAGGGTGGCCAGGGGGTCCAGGGGGTCCAGGGCGCTGTGGCGGCCGGGGAAGCCCGCCATCTGTGGCACGTGCTGCACGTCAAGCACCTCAGGCACGTCAAGCACCTGCGCGCGGTCATCCTCGCCGCCATGGTGCTCGCCCTGCTGGCGGCCGGCACGGCTGTGGCCGCCACGAGTATTCATAAGGCCGGCGGCCCTCCAGACCATCCGGCCGCAGCGGTGCACCTCGTCACGCTGCAGCCGCCGCCGTCCTCAGCATCACCGTCGCTGTCCTCGTTGCCGAAGCCGAAGAAGGCCAAGAAGGCAAAGAAGGCCTCGCCAGTCCCATCGGCCGCACCGACGACGCTGCTACCTGCCCCAGCGCCATCCTCGACCTCGGCTTCGCCGAAGCCGTCCCCGTCGTCCAAGCCGTCACCTTCGCCTTCCCCATCCCCATCCCCGTCGCCTTCCCCGTCGCCTTCGCCTTCACCATCTCCGTCGCCGACGATCACCCTGCATCCGCCCTCGCCGCCGCCTTCCTCGCCGCCGCCAACCACGCCGCCACCGGGCCGCTGAGGTCGNNCGCTGTGGTCGGTGCCGGGTTAGCCGGGCGTCGTTGGCCGGGCGCCGAAACGGGTGACGACGGAGGCGGCGATGCCCGCCGCGAACTCCGCCGCGGCGATCAAGTCCGTGATCTGCGGGTCCGGGGCGCCCGCGAGCCACCGGCTCATGAAGGCACCGCAGAACGCGTCGCCGGCGCCGGTGGTGTCCCGCGCCTGCGCGGGGTGGGCCGCGACGCGGACCGGGGCCTGCCCCGGCACCGCCACCATGGCGCCCGCGGCGCCCAGTTTCAGCGCCACGACGCGGTAGTGCCTGGTGAGGCGGGTTGCCATCGTGGCCGGATCCGCCTGGCCGACCAGGACGGCGGCCTCGTCGCGGTTGGGGAAGCAGACCGCGGCGCCGTCGGTCCAGTGCAAGAACGCCCCGGGTTCCATCCGGGCCAGGAAGGCGGCCGAGCCGGGATCGATGGTAACGGCCAGATCGCGGGACCGGGCCTGAGCGAGCAGCCAGAGTGCTACCTCGAGCAGCGGCGGCTCGCAGAACGTATAGCCGGTCAGGTGCAGGACGTCCGCGTCGTCCAGCAGGCGGACCGGAAGGTCGTCTTTCCGGAGATTGTGGTTCGCGGCCCGGTCGGTGAACATGGTCCGCTCCCCGTCGGGAGCCACCATGATGACGATCGAGCCGGTGTCCGCCGCCGGGTCGACGGCCAGGTGGGCGCGGACGCCGACCCTGGTCAGCTCGTGCCGGTGATAGGCCTCGTCACCAGCGCCGACCCGGCCGGCGAAGGTGACCCCGGCGCCGAGATGGGCCATCCAGGCGGCCTGGTTGGCCGCGGCGCCACCTGGGCGAGCCCGGATCTCGGCCGGGGTGTCACTGTCCGGCGTGATGCCGTCCAGCGGCTTGACCAGGACGTCATTGATCACGTCACCGCAGACCAGGATCCGCCGGCCGACGGTCAGCGGGGCTCACCAGTCCGTATGGCCCACGACGTCGCGATCTGACCTGCGAGCTCGATGTTGCCGCGCGCAATGGTCAGGTTCACCTCGACGCTCGCCCCGCCGGTCACCTGCTGGATGCGGTCGAGCAGAAACGGGCTGACCGCCTTGCCGCGGATGCCCTGTTCGGCCGCGAGGGCCAGGGCCTCCCCCATGGCGTTGTCGAGCACGCCGGGGTCCAGCTGCAGCGCGGTCGGCAGCGGGTTCGCCACGAGCAGGGCGGATGACTCGCCGAACGCGTCCCTGGCCGCCATGATGTCGGCGATCTCGTCCGGGGAGTCGACGCGCCAGTCCAGGTCATAACCGGAGTCCGACAGCCAGAAGGCCGGGAACCGCGAGGTCTGGTAGCCGACGACCGCCACGCCGAGCGTCTCGAGCCGCTCCAAGGTGGCCGGGATGTCCAGGATCGACTTGACTCCGGCCGAGACGACCGTGATCGGCGTCCGGGACAGGACGGTCAGGTCGGCGGACTCGTCGAAGGTCTCGGCCGCGCCGCGGTGCACGCCGCCCAGGCCGCCGGTGGCGAACACCCGCAACCCGGCCCGCGCGGCGAGCACGGACGTGGCCGCGACCGTGGTACCGCCGGTCACCTTGCGGGCCATCGCGATGGCGATGTCCCGGCTGCCGATCTTGACCACCGAGTCATCAGCCGCGATGCGCTCCAGGTCTTTGGCCTCGAGGCCGACCTTCGGCACACCGTCGACAAGCGCGATGGTGGCCGGGGTCACGTTCTGGGCCTCGAGGATCTCCTCGAACCGTTGCGCGGCGGCCAGGTTGTCCGGACGCGGGAGGCCGTGCGAGATGATCGTGGACTCCAGCGCGACTACTGGTTGGCCGGCCGCGAGCGCGGCGCTGACCCTCGGGGACACCTCAACCAGGGAAGACGGCACGGCACGATTGTCTCATTGCCAGGCTGCGCATGGTCAGTAGGCCGCGGACGAGCCCTCCAGAGCCCGCTGCCACGACTCCGGGACGTGGTCGCCGCGGTCCGGCTCGGCCGCCGCCGGACCGACAACGACGACGGGACACGGGGCGGCACGCAAGCACGCCCGGATGACGGGACCGGCCCCGCCGTACGGATCCGGTCGGTGTGCGGTACGGCCGAGGACCAGCATGTCAGCCTCGCCCGCATGGTCGAGCAGGACGCGCGCCGCGAGCCCCTCGCTGATCTCGGTCTGCACGCTGACCCCGGGATACAGGCCGATCGCCTCGCTCACCGACTGGCGCAGCACCTCACGGGCGGCACCNNCGGCACCGCATAGCTGGCGACCTGATGACATGCGGCCTCCAGCGCGAGGACCGCGTGGACCTCGGCGGGATGCATGCTGGCTTCCCGGCAAGCCCATCTCAGAGCGGCCACGGACTCCGCCGAGCCGTCGACACCGACCACGATGCGCCGAACACCGGGATCTATTGCCATGACGAATTCCTATTCCTACCCGGTCGGCACCTCTGACGCTCGCGTCCGTCCCGCCACAGCCGGACCGTCAGGGTTTTTAATTCTTGGCTGACAGTTTCCGATGGTAAACCGGTACACGGTCCCGTGACGAGGGGGGGTGGCCGCTTTTTGCAGCGTAATGTGGCCGCGTTGATACTCTAGGGTCATAGGGTCGTTATTAGCGATATCCCGGACGTTTGGTACTAACCCTGATCTTTCATCCGGGTTGANNCTAATGGTTTAGCTGAGCATCGAGCCGACCTGGCATATCTGGGTCAGAATTTGACATTTATGTCATCTCGGTGCGGACGGTCAGGTGGCTGCCGGAGCGGCCCTTGTGCACGCGGATCTGCGCGGGGATGCGCTGTTTCAGCTCGGCCACGTGGCTGACGATGCCGACCATCCGGCCTCCCTCACGCAGGCCGTCGAGTACGGTCATCACCTCGTCCAAGGTCTCCTCGTCCAGGCTGCCGAAGCCCTCGTCGACGAACAGCGCCTCGATCCTGGTTCCGCCCGCCTCGGCGGTCACCACGTCGGCCAGGCCGAGGGCGAGGGCCAGGCTGGCCAGGAAGGTCTCACCGCCGGACAGAGTGCTGGTGTCGCGGTCCACCCCGGTCCAGGCGTCACAGGCCAGCAGGCCGAGTCCGGAGCGACCCGCGCCGCGGCGCGCGTCGGTGTGGATCAGCGAATACCGGCCCGAGGTCATCGCGAGCAGCCGCTCGCTGGCCGCGGCGGCGACCTCCTCCAGGCGGGCGGCGAGCACGAAGGCGGACAGGGTCATCCGCAGCGTGTTGGCGCCCTGCCCGGCCGCCAGGTCGGCCAGGCGGCGGGCTTCGACGGCCCGGTCGGCGAGCGGCTTGAGCTGGTCGAGGCTCTCGGTAAGGCGGGGCGCGAGCTCGGCCAGCTGCTCGGCGCGGTGCTGGGCAAGTCGGGACGCGGCCAGCGCGTCGTCGTGGGCCTGGCGGGCGGCGTCCACCGCGATCAGGGCTCCGGCGAGGTCAGCAGGCGGGTCGGCCGGTACGTCGAGGTCGGGATCAGCCAGGAGCTCGGCGTTGGCCTTGGCCGCGGCCTCGTGGGCCCTAATGTCCTGATCGGCCGTGTCGCGCCAGCCGGCGGGACGCTGCGCGTCGCGGACGGCGTCCAGATCCGGGAATCCGGCGGTGGCCGCGGCCTGAAGCGCCCGGTCTTGCGCACCGCTGGCCGTTTGCTCGGCGCGGGCGACGGCGTCGGCCGCGTCGGCGGCTGCGATGAGCGCATCGGCCGCCTGGCGGGCCGCGCCCAGCGCGGTTTCCAGGTCAGGCAGGCCCTCCAGCTGGGCCAGCAGCGATTCACGGTACCGGGCTGCCCGCTGATCCGCCTCGGCGGCCTGGCGGAGTTCAGCGTCACGCTGCTCGGTAAGCTCGGTCCGGAACCTTCCGGTGCCGGCGATGTCCTGATCGAGCGCGTCAAGTACCTCCTGGACCTTGTTCAGCCGGGCCGCGTCGGTGGTCAGCTGGGCCGCCTGCGCGGCCATCTCGTCGGCGCGGACGGCCAGGTGGGCTGCCTCGGCTTCAAGCGTGGCCAGATCCGCCGGGACGACGAATCCGGCGGCTTTCAGCCGGGCGGTCAGGTCGCCGATGAGGATGTCCGCCGCAGCCAGCTTGGCCCCGAAGATCTCGGCCCGGTCGGCCGCGGCGGCCGCCTCGGCGTCCGCGGCCTCTTCCTGCTCCCGGGTCACCCGCTCGCCGCGGAGCTCGCACAGCTCCGGATGGTCGAGCGANNGCGCCGTCCACCAGGGTGGCCGCGAGCTCAGCGCGCATGCCGTCGATGCGCGCCTCGCGCAGCCGCGATGCCTGGTCGCGGAGATCGGAGGTTTCCAGCCTCGCAGAAAAGTACGCGTCCTCTTGGCGGCGCGCGTCGGTCCGGGCCTTGACCAGGGCACTGGCGTCGTCCGCGGCCCGGCGGCAGATGTCGGCCGCCGCCGCGTGGCCGGGCAGNNGCGGCCACGCGAGCGGCTTTCGCGTTCTCGTCCTCGCCCGCCGCTTGCTGATCCAGGGACCGCAGGGCGTCCAGGCGGCCGAGCCGCGCGACGTGTTCCTGGCCGGCGGCCCGCAGCTCAGGGGCGGTGGCCGCGCTATCGGCGCAGGCGAGAACCTCGACGTGGCCCCTGGCC
>PLDT01000582.1:0-12063 GCA_003136255.1 Actinomycetota bacterium | reverse complement strand
TCCACCTCCGACCAGATGATCGCGCACAAGTTCCGCGGCAAGCTCGATCGGTCCGCGATCATCAACCAGATGGTCGAGGCTGTGACGGTGGCCAGGGAGGGGCTGGGTCGTGCCGGAGGGGCGCGAGACGAGTACAGCATCGGGGTCAACGCGGAGGACGGGTCGCGGACCGACGACGGGTACCTGCTGGAGTTCGCGGTCGCGGCGCGGGAGGCGGGCGCGTCGCGGGTGCGATACTGCGACACGATCGGCGGCGACTCCCCGGGGCGGATCAGGGAGCGGTTCGCCAAGCTCGCGTCGGCGGTCGGCCTCCCGGTCGAGACGCACTGCCACAACGACCTGGGCCTGGCCGTGGCGAACTCGGTGTCCGGCGCGCTCGGCGACCTGGACGCCGGGCAGGACGCGTGGGTCAACACCTGCGTGAACGGGATCGGCGAGCGGGCCGGTAACGCCGACCTGCTGTCGTGCATCCTGGCCTTCTCCCACGCGTTCGGGGTCGCGGAGGGCGCGACGGTCGGCGACCGGCTCGACCTGTCGTGGGCCCGGCGGTTCGGGCTGTGGGCGGGCTACGCGTTCGGGCAGCCGCTGCCGCCCGCCTGGCCGGGCGTCGGCCGCAACGCGTTCGCGCACGAGTCCGGCATCCACGCCGACGGGGCGCTGAAGGACCGGGCCAACTACGAGCTGTACGACGACTCGGTGCTCGGGCCGTTCCCGGACGACTGGTACGCGCGCGCGGGCCGGGTGGTGCTGACCGGCGAGTACGGCGGCAAGGCCGGNNCTGATCGCCGGGTACCCGCACCAGCTGGCGCTCCTGTTCCCCGGCCAGCTCCCGGGCCAGCTCGGCTGAGGCACCACGGCCCGTTCGGGCCATCGATAATGGTCTCCATGAAGGTCTTCATCTCGTTTGACATGGAGGGCGTGGCCGGGATCGTCGACTGGTCGCAGTGCCGCGCGCCGGGGCAGCCGTACGAGGAAGGCCGACGGCTGCTGCTGGGCGAGGTCAACGCCGCGATCGACGGGGCCATGGCGGGCGGGGCGACCGAGATCGTCTGCAACGACTCGCACGGGACGATGAACAACCTGGACCCGGCCGAACTGCACGGGCAGGCGACCTACGTGTCCGGGCGGCACAAGCCGCTCTACATGATGCAGGGCCTGGACGCCACCGCGGACCTGGTGTTCATGGTCGGCTACCACGGGTCGATCTCGGGCGAGAGCTCGGTACTGTCGCACACCTACAACCCGGCGGTGATCTCGCACGTGTCGCTGAACGGGACGCGAGTGGGGGAAAGCGGGATCAACGCGCTGGTCGCGCTGGCCTGCCAGGCGCCGGTCGGGCTGATCACCGGGGATCAGCAGACGATCGCCGAGGCCGACCCGTTCCTGGCCGACGCCGAGCGCGTGGTGGTCAAGGAGTCGTTCACGAGGTTCGGCGCGGCCAACCTGCACCCTGAGGTGGCCCGGGAACTGATCGCCGACGGGGCGCGGCGGGCGCTGGAACGGGCCGTCGCCGATCCCTCGGAGGTGTGGGAGATCGCGGCCTCGGATGCCGACCCGGGAGCCTCGGAGCTCGCCGTGCTGCGACCGCCGGCCATCTCACTGCCCGCCGTCCTCGAGGTGCACATGCAGACCGCGGACATGGCCGAGGTGGCCTCGTGGGTCCGCGGGGCCGACCGGACCGGCGTGCGGACGGTGAGCATCGGCGGGGATGATCCGCTGGCGGTGTTCCGGTCGTTCGTCGCGGTGACCTACATCACTCGCGTCTCGGAGGGGCGCTGAGGTCCGCCCGGCTCAGGTGGACGACCCGGCGGCGGCGCCGGTGACCTGGTCGCGGCCCCAGCGGGCCAGCGTGGCGTCCCAGTCGAGCGGCAGGGTCATGCCGCCGTCGGCGAGTTCCGCTTCCCAGTCCTCGGCGGGCACTCGCCACAGGACCTCGAACTCGATGCCGCTCGGATCCTTGGCGTACAGGGACTTGGACACGCGGTGGTCGCTCTCCCCCACCAGCGCGCCGGCGGCCAGCAGGCGTTCCCGGGTATCGACCAGGTCGCCTAGCGTGCCGACCTCCCAGGCCAGGTGGTACAGGCCGGGGTGTTCGGGCTGGTCGGGCGCGTGGCCGGTGCCGATCTCGAACAGGCCGAGGTCGTGGTCGTTGGCCGAGTCCGGCGCGCGCAGGAACGCGGCGCGGCCGGGAATCTCCATTCGGACCTCGAAGCCGAGGGTCTGCCGGTAGAAGTCCACGGTGCGCTGCAGACCGTGCACGTACAGGACGGCGTGGTTAAGGCGGCGGACGGCCATCGGCGCTTCCTTCCAAGAGTGGGCTTGGAGCGGGCGGAGGCGGCAGCTAGCGGATCTCACCCCGCCGGCGGCGGCGGAGCTCGCGGTACCGGCGTCGCTGCGACTCGTCCAGCATCAGCCAGGCGGTAGCCGGGACGGCGATGGCCACGACGATGAGCGCGAAAGCCAGCCACCAGGGGATGAATCCCAGCAGGATCAGGCCGACGACGACCCCGCCGATACCCCACTTCAAGTGCGGTGACATGCTGACTCCGTTCATCCATCGCGGACTGGGCGCCCCCGGTCCAGCCCAGCTATTACTAGCTTATAGCGCCTCGGGATCTTGTCCGCCCTGAAGGCTGACGCAGAGTACGCTGCGGGCGTAGGTGATCATGATCCACGCTCGTGCCGCTTGATTGATCCTGGGAGGGCGCCGTGACCATCGCGATGCCGGTGGAGCCCGAGGCCAACGAGCTGCTGACTCGCAGTCCGCTGGCCCTGCTGATCGGTATGGTGCTCGACCAGCAGGTGCCGCTCGAGCGGGCCTTCAGCGCGCCGCTGGACCTGGTCCGGCGGCTCGGGCACGAACCCACCACGGTGGAACTGGCCGACTTCGACCCGGTGGCGCTGGCCGGCATCTTCTCCGAACGCCCGGCGCTGCACCGCTACCCCAAGGCCATGGCGGTCCGCGTCCAGAACGTGGCCCGGCTGATCGTGGACCAGTACGACGGCGACCCCGAACGGCTGTGGACGACCGCCAAGACCGGGCCTGAGCTGCTGAAGCGGGTGTCGGCGCTGCCGGGGTTCGGCGCGCAGAAGGCGCAGATCTTCGTGGCCCTGCTCGGCAAGCAGCTCGGGGTGCGGCCACGGGGCTGGCGGGAGGCGGCGGGGCAGTTCGGGGTCAAGGGCTCGCACCTGTCGGTCGCGGACATCTCCGACGCCGAGTCGCTGGCCCGGGTCCGGTCCTACAAGCAGGGCCTGAAGGCCGCCGCCAAGGCAGCCCAGGCCGAGCCGTAGGCTCGGGCAACCCAGGCCGAGCCGTAGGCTCCGGCCGACGCATCCCGGACCGGGCTCCGGGGAGGGCGACCTGCGGGCGGGCGCGAGGCGGATCTACGCGGGGGCGGCGCGGGCGATCTCGACCCGGGAGCGCAGGCCGGTTTTCTGCAGGATGTGCGAGACGTGGGTCTGCACGGTCCGGGGCGAGACGAACAGCCTGGTGCCGATCTCCCGGTTGGTCAGCCCGTCGCGGACCAGCGCGGCGATCCGGTTCTCGGTCGCGGTCAGGCTGGCCCAGCCGAAGTCGGCGGCGCGATGAGCATCGCGGGAGCTCCGGCGCAGGCCCAGCGCCCGCAGCCGTCCCATGGCCCGGTCCCGGTCGGGCACGGCGCCCATCCGCTGGTACCCGGCCAGGGCCGCGTCCAAGGCCGCGGCGGCGCGGTCCCGGTCCCCGGCCGCGGCGGCCGCACACGCGAGTTCCTCCCGGGCGAACGTCTCGGCCGTGAGCCGCCCGGCCGCGGCGAGTTCCGCGGCCGCGGCGTCGATCGCGGCGGGGTCGGCGGCGATCATGCCGCGCACCAGGGCCGCCACCTCGGGCGGGCACAACACCGGGGATTCCTCGCTGACCTGGTCGGCCAGGCGGCGATCCATCCCGGTCAGGGCGACCCGGGTCACGTCAGGAGCCAGGTCCGCGGTCCCGCGGCCGGGATGGCCGCGAGCAGCCGACCACAGCGTCCGGGCCAGCGTGCACGCCTCGCGGACCGCCCCCTCGGCTTCCAGCACGGCCAGTTCGGCCCAGCCGGGACGGTCATCCCCGTAGACCAGCGGCAGGCCGCGGTGCCGGAAGGATTCCAGCCGGGCCCGGGCCGGGCCGGCGCTGCCCCGGTGCGCGTCGATGTAGGACCGCAGGCCGACCGGCACCGAGATCCAGCCGTTATCGGTCTCCTCGGCCCGTTCCAGCGCCGCGTCCAGCTCGGCGACCGCGCCGTCCCAGTCGCCGGCCGTGAAGGCGATCCCGCCGGCCACGAAGCCGAAAATCGGATCAACCCACTCGGCGTGCCGCTCGGCGCTCAGCCGCCGGGCCCGGTCAAGCGCGGCCTGCGCGGCGGCCGGGCCGGAAGCGGCCAGCTCGAACACGGCCGGCAGCGCCAGCGACGACGAACGGGCCCGGAGGCTGTCAGGGTCAGGGACTAGCTCCTCGCGGTCCCGGATGAACTCCAGCGCCCGGTCCGGGTGGCCGGACAGGAAGGCGCGCAGGGCGACGGTGGCCAGCAGGTTGGCCTGGGCGTCCTGGTCGCCTGCGGCGGTAAAACGGGCCATCATCGCGTCCAGCTCGGCAGCGGGCGGGGGCTGCCCGGCTTGGGCCAGCAGGAAGGCCCGGGTCCCTTCGAGCTGACGGCGGGTCGCGTCGGGGAGCCTAGCGATGGCGATGGTCCGTTCGATCACGGCCAGCACCGCGCCGAGGTCGCCCCGGTTGGCCAGCGAGCGGATCAGGATCACTTGCATCTGCGCCGCCACCACGGGGTCGGCGACGGTCGTGATCCGCCCGCGGATCAGCGTTTCTGCGGCCTGGCCGTGCCCCCGGTGGAACAGGGCATCCACGTGGTCCAGCAGCAGCTGGTCGGGCATGTCCGGCCCGCCGAGGGCGGCCGCCTCATCGAGGAGGTCGGCCGTGACCTCCGACGCGTATCCGCGGGCGTCCTCGACCGCCTCATGCAGCGCGGTGGCGAGGGCCGGGTCGCCGCTGGTCCCGGCGGCGCGCAGCAGATGGTCCGCGATGAGGCTCGGGCGGTAGCCGGCCGCGGTGAGCACCGACGCGACCTGCCGGTGCAGGTCACGGCGCTGATCCTGGCCGAGCTCGCCGTAGGCGACCTCGCGGAACACATCGTGGCTGAACCCGACCGTGCCGGCCGGGTCGCGGCGGACCAGGCCGGACGCGAGGGCGCGGTCCAGCAGCTCACCGAGCGAGGCCGCCCGGGCGGGCAGCACGGCAGCGAGGTCGGCGGCGCCGATCTCGGTGCCCCAGACGGCCATGGCGCCGAGCACGTCCCAGGTGGGCTGGTCCAGCTGGCCGAGCTGGGTCCGGATCATCTCCTCCAGGCCGGTGCCGCGTGAGTCGAGCTCGAACCTGGCCTCGACCGAGTCCGGGCCGGTCTCGGCCAAGGCACCCGCGTCCTGGTAGGCGCGCAGCAGCTCGGCCACGAACAGCGGATTGCCGGCCGCTAGCCCCAGGACGCGGCGCAGCTGCGGGCCGGGCCAGCGGCCGATCCGGTCGTAGACCAGCCGTTCGACCATCATCGGGCCCATGGGCGGCAGCCGGAGCCGGACGTCGGCCTGCTGGACGAGCATGGCCACCGGCTCGCGCTCTGGATAGGGCCGGGTCGTGACCAGCACGGCCAGCGGCAGGCTCTGGCTGGCCCACACCAGCCGGCGCAATACGACTAGCGTGGCCGCGTCGAGGTTGTGCGCGTCGTCGGCCCACAGCACCACCGGGGCTTCGGCGCACAGCTCGTCGACGCGGTCGAACGCCGCGTCACCCGGGTCGCCGCTCCAGGGACCGTCGCCCAGCAGCGCCCCGGCGCCGGCGAACGGATCATGGCGGCGGCCGGACTCCCCGGCCACGCGCAGGACCGTCGCCGCGCCGGGCGCAATGGACTCGGTGATGGCCCGGGCCAGGAACGTCTTGCCGACGCCGGGCGGGCCCTCGACCACGACGCCGACCCCGGGCGGCGTCCGCCGCCGCACCACGGCCAGCACCACATCCAGGACGTTGCGTTCCACCGCGACGCGATCCGGCGGCGGTGACCGGTCGCTGGTCACATCCGTCACTGGTCGAGCATAAGGCGCGAAACGAGTGCCGATGAAGGCTCGCTTTGCCCGGTCGATCCGCCTGGCGGAGTAGCCGGCGCCCGGCGGGCGGCCGGATCCGGGCACGGGACGGACGGGAACCCGTAGCCCCGCCTACCCCTTGGTGCCCGTGTGTCCTGTGGTGCGTCAGCGGATCACAGTGTGGTCGCCCCCGCAAAAGATCTTGGAGGATTCGGGTTTCGTGGAGGATTTGGTGCACTACAGACCCCTAAATCCTCCCTTGAAGCCGAATCCACCACGTAAATATTCACCTCATCGTATACGTATTCGAAATCTGTCGCTGATGGGGTTCACGGGGCCAGTGAGGTGGGGCCGGGCGGGGCCAGTGAGGGGCGGGCCGGGGACCGGCCGGTGAGGTGCGGGGCGGGGCGGGGACGCGCGCTAGCTGGGTTCGGGGGTGCGGTGGCTCCGGCGGTGGTAGCGACGGAGCAGGCCGGCCAGCACCGGGCCGGCGATCCAGAGGGCCCAGCCGGCGGTGGTGAGGAAGAAGACCGGGATCGAGAGGCCGAAGCCGAGGATCAGGCCGGAGGACTTCCTGGTCATGGTGGCCACCACCGGCCGGGGAGGGCTGGCCAGCCCGCGGGCGATCATGTGCCGCAGCATCGCGTAGAACATGGCCGATTCCAGGACCTGCAGCAGCGCGTAGAACCCGAACCGCAGGGCGTGAACGGTCAGGCTCTGCCCGCTGACCACGAGCAGCTTGGTCGCGAACGGGTTGAGCACGATGCTCAGCAGCCAGCACATGTTGAGCAGCCGCAACCGCGCGTCGGTGCTCCGGATATAGCGGAACAGGTCGTGATGATCGAACCATGCCGCCGCGATCACCGCGAAGCTGATCAGGAACGCGGCGTAGTGGCCGTCATCGTGCCGGACCGAGGCCCAGAACAACCTGAAGGTGTCGCCTTCGGGCACCGGCAGATCGATCGCGAGCAGGGTGATCGCGATAGCGACCACCGCATCGGAGAAGAAGGTCAGCCGCTCCGCGGCCTGGGCACCGGATTCCCGCTCATCATCGGACATCAGCCGATCATCTCGCGGCCGCCTCGAACGGGCCCGCCAGGATCACGCCGAGATGATCGTGTCCGTATCACCGGACAGCAACTGCTGCGGGATCTGGCTGAACGTGTACTGGGCGGAAGCCGCTCCCGGCACCAGGCTGAAGACCCAGATGACGTCGAAGCGATCACCCGGCCACGGTTGCGGGATAACGGTGCCCGGCACGGTCGCCAGCGAGGTGGCGATGGCCGGGATGTGGTCGTGTTCCCAGCAGATGAGCACGATACCGGAGTGGCTGCTCACCACGCTGGCGGCCAGCTCCGCCTCGCTGCCCTCGGGGAAGTCGGACACGATGGTCAGGCCGAGGCGGTCGGCCAGGCCCTGGATCGTCTGGTGGGTCCGGTGCGCGGTGGTCTTGTCCGCGCTGCCGTAGTCGGGTGAGAGCAGCGTCGCCGGGGTCTGCAGTCCCGCTTGCAACGGCCCGAGGGCCGGGTCGAAGAGGACGGCCAGCGCGCCCGAGCGCTGCCAGCCCTGGGGCAGCAGGGAGTGCGGGTCCTCGTTGCCCTGGAAGTCGATGCCGAAGGGCGCGGTCGAAGCGGGGGCGGGCTGCCTGGCGGAGACCGGCGGCGGATCGGCGGGCTTCTCGCCGTGGCGGATGACGTAGATGGTGTCCGGCGGCGGGGTGGCGGCTGGCGAAGTCATGCTCCTCAGTGTGCGACGCCGTTCCCGGTGGTGGGTATGGTTTGCCCAGGTGTCACTCCGCCGGGGCACACACGAAACGCGAGGCTCGATGACCAGCCGCCAGCCGGGAAACGCGCCGCAGACCGGAGGAGTCACTGGTCAGTGGCAGCTGGTGCTGCCGCTGACCTTGCTGATCATCCTGGGCCTGGCCGGGCTGCGCGGGGTGGTGGTGACACCCCGGTGGAACGGCCCGCTGCACCAGGACGGCGTGGCCATCGGGGTCGCGCTCGAGGTCGTGCTCGTCACCCTGCTCGTGATCACGTTCAGGCGGCGGGCCGCCGCGCAACGCACCCAGACGTACAACCTGGTGGCGGCCAAGCTGCGCGAGATCCTCATCCTGGTCATCATCATCGGGATGATCGGCGTGGTGGTCGCCGTGCTCACCGCGCTGCACCTGCACTCGTTCAACCCGAAGACCAAGCCGAACGGCAAGCCCCTCGGCGGCCCGCCACCGACGCTCAAGCTGCCGCGGCCGGGATCACAGCACGCCTCGGCCGTGCACTTCCCGCTGGCCGCGCTGCTGTACGCGCTGATCATCGTGGTCCTGCTGGCCGCGGTGGTGCTCAGCATCTGGTGGGCCCGGCGGTTCCATGTGGCTGCCGCGGGCCGGGACGACGGCCTCATCGCCGAGGACTCCGAGGACCTGCGGGAGGCGGTGGAATCCGGCCGGTCGGCGCTGCGCACCATCGACGACGCGCGGGCGGCCATCATCGCCTGCTACGTGGCCATGGAGACCAGCCTGGCCGAGCGGGGCGCGGCCCGGACGGCCGCCGACACGCCCGACGAGCTGCTGGCCCGGGCCACCACGAGCGGCATTGTGCACGGCGGTGCCGCGGGCCGGCTGACCGCGCTGTTCTACGAGGCCAGGTTCTCCAGCCACATGCTGGAGGCCGGGCAGCGGGACGCGGCCGAACAGGCCCTGGACGAGCTGGCCNNCGAGCGGGACGCCGGCGGGACCATCAGCCCCTGGGTCGGCACGACCCCGGAGCTCGGTGTCGCGGCGGTGCTGGTCGGCGCGGCGGCCGTGGCCGGCTACACCATGGCGGGCTGGCCGGGCCTGGCGGTGGTCGCGGTGGCCACGGCGGCGATCGCCATGGTGGTGCTGCGGATCCTGCTGCCGCAGCTGACCCCGGACGTGGCCAAGACGGCCATCCAGAAGCCGCAGACCCGGACGCTGACCGGCTACTCGCACCGCCGGTTCGTGGTGCACACCGCGACGACCAGCGAGGCTTACTACAACAGCGAGCTGCGGCCGGTGCTCGAGCACCTGCTCGCCGCCCGGCTGGCCGAACGGCACAACGTGAACCTCTACCAGGACCCCGAAGCGGCCCGCAGGCTGCTGTGCCGCAATCCCCGGGACGCCGACCTGTGGCGCTGGCTCGACCCGGCTACCAGGCCGACCAGTGCACCCAGGGGCGCGATAGGCGACAAGCGTGGTATACCGCGTCGCACCATGGCGCGCCTCATCGACCGATTGGAGAAGCTCTGATGGGCCCCGAGCAGTATCTGCCCGCGGGGGCGACCCCCCGGATCCCCCCGCAAGAAGCCGCTCAGAGCTGCACGGCCATCCTGGACGAGCTCGAGCGCGCGGTCGTCGGCCGCCGCCGGACCCTGGAGCTGGTGCTGATCGGCATCCTGGCCGGCGGCCACGTGCTGCTGGAGGACCTGCCCGGGCTGGGCAAGACGCTGATTGCCCGGTCCTTCGCCCGGGTGCTCGGCCTGGACTTCGCCCGCATCCAGTTCACCCCCGACCTGCTGCCCTCCGATGTGGTCGGCGCCCCGCTGTACGACCAGCGGTCGGCCGAGATGGTGTTCCGGCCGGGGCCGGTGTTCACCCAGCTGCTGCTGGCCGACGAGATCAACCGGACGCCGCCCAAGACCCAGGCGGCGCTGCTGGAGGCCATGGGCGAAGGCCAGGTGAGCGTGGACGGGCAGACCCGGATGCTGCCGCAGCCGTTCATCGTCCTGGCCACCGACAACCCGATCGAGTACGAGGGCACCTACGAGCTGCCCGAAGCCCAGCTCGACCGGTTCCTCATGCGGCTGCGCCTGGGCTACCTGACCAGCGGGGACGAGACCGACATGCTCCGGCGGCGGGTGGCCCGCGCCCGCGAGCAGGTCGAGCTCAACGCGGTGACCGGCCCCGATGGCGTGCTGGCCATGCGGGAGTCGCTCGAGCAAGTGGAGATCACGCCTGACCTGCTCGACTACATCGTGGCCATCATCCGGGCGACCAGGAGCGACGCGCAGGTGCAGGTCGGCGCCAGCCCGCGCGGCGGCCTGGCCCTGGTCCAGCTGGCCCGCGGCCAGGCGCTGGTTAACCAGCGCGACTACGTGATCCCCGACGACATCAAGCAGGTGGCGGTGCCGGCCCTGGCGCACCGGGTGACGCTGCGGCCCGAGCTGTGGGTCCGCCAGGTCTCCTCCGACGACGTGGTCGCCAAGCTGCTCGCCGCCGTGCCGACGCCGAAAACCGACCCGACCACGCGCGCCGACCGCGGCCCGGATCCGGCGGTCAGCAGCTGATGTCCTATCTGATGCCGAACGACCCGGGCCGCCACGCGGCCGGCACCGCGGTGAGCGTGCGGTGGCGGTCGTCACGGCATGCCCGGCGGCTGCTCACGCTCGGCCTGTTCGGGGTGTTCATCGCCACGATTACCCGGCGCCCCGAGTTCGCGGGCCTGGCCGCCCCCGCGCTGCTGCTGCTCGCGGCCGGGCGGATCCAGCGGCGGCCGCCGCGGGTCGCGGTCCAGGGCCAGCCCAGCACCCGGCGGGCCTTCGAGGGCGAGCTGGTCGCCCTGGACGTGGCGACGGAAGACCCGGGCGACTGCACGGTCCGGTGGCTGTTGCAGCCGGGCCGGGAGATCGAGCCGGTCGGCGCCGTCACCGCGGACGGGCCAGCGGCCCGCTTTATCGTCAGCCCGGACCGGTGGGGCCGGCGCGACCTGGGCACCTTGGACGTGGAGCTGCGTGACCGCTGGCGGCTGGCCGAGGGGCACCTGACCGTCACCTTGCCCAGGATCGACTGCTACCCGGCGCCGGCCCAGCAGCGGAGCCAGGTGGTGCTCAGCAGGCTCCCGAACCGGCTCGGGGAGCACCGGGCCCGCGTGTCCGGCGAGGGGATCGAGTTCGCCGGGGTGCGCGAGTACGTGCCGGGCGACCGCCAGCGCAGCATCAACTGGGCGGCGAGCACCAGGCGCGGGCGGCTGCAGGTGAACACGTTCGCGGCCGAGCGTTCCCAGGACGTGGTGCTGCTCACCGATGCCGCCTCCGACGTCGGCGAGCCGGGGTCATCGGCTCTGGACCTGGCGCTGCGCGGCGCGGCGGCGGCGGCCCGCGCCTACCTGGACGGCAGGGACCGGGTGGGCGTGATCACCTACCAGTGGGGCGGGGTGAGCTGGCTGCCGCCCGGGCTGGGCCGCCGGCAGGTGTACCGGATCATCGACTCCATGCTCTCCAGCGACGGCGGCTACGAGGGACCCGAGCGGAGCCTGCGCGGCGCGAGTTTCAGCCGCCTGCCGCGGGCCGCGCTGCCGCCCGGCGCCCTGGTCATCGTGTTCAGCCCGCTACTCGACCAGCGGTTCGTGGAGACCCTGCGGGACATGCGCGAACGCGGCTTCGCCATGCTGGTGGTGGACGTGCTCAACGCCGAGCCCCCGGTCCGGCGGCACAGCACGGACCGGATGGCCAGGCGGATCTGGCGGATGGAGCAGNNATCCCGGTCGTGCACTGGGACGGGGTCACGTCCCTGGACCTGCCGCTGGCCCCCTACACCAGGCGTCCCGTGGTGGCCCGCCGGTGACCGCCCCTCGGCTGGCCGCGGCTGGCCCTCGGCTGGCCGCGGCGCTGCTCGGCGCGGGCTGCGTGATCTGGGCTGACACCGGGTCCGCGGTGGCCCACAAGGGCGACGCNNGACCTGGCGCTGTTCCTGGCCATCTTCGGCGTGGCGGCGGGCGTGATACGGCTGGCCCTGGCTGGGGTCCCGGTGCCGGAGGACACCTTCCTGCTGCCCCCGCCGCTGCACGTATGGCTGGTGTTCCTGCAGACGCTGCGCCGGGTGCCGTGGGAGGAGGGCGCGCTGCTGGCCATCGTGTGGCTGGAGGTGCTGCACCGGTCCCCGCCCTGGCACACCGCGGTGCTCGGCGCCGCGCTGATCGCCTACCTGCTGGCCGTGCACCTGGCCGAGAC
>PLDT01000042.1:0-9081 GCA_003136255.1 Actinomycetota bacterium | reverse complement strand
CCGTCGGGTCCGTGGTAAGCGGCGTACATGGCGGCCGTCACGGCGAGCAGGACCTGGGCCGTGCAGATGTTACTGGTCGCCTTCTCGCGGCGGATGTGCTGTTCGCGGGCCTGTAGCGCGAGGCGGTAGGCGGGCCGGCCGTCGGCGTCCACCGACACTCCGACCAGCCGGCCGGGCAGCTGACGTTTGAGCGGGTCACTGACCGCCATGTAGCCCGCGTGCGGCCCGCCGAAGAACAGGGGCACNNGCCCCCGGGAACTGCAACAGGACGCCGAACAGGTCGTCCTGCCGGGCGATGACCTCGGCGGTCACCGCTTCGACGACCAGGTGGATGCCGAGCGGCTCGGCCCGGGTGCGCAGCACGGCGAGTGTCTGCGGCAGGCAGTCGGCGTCGGCGAGGAATACATGTCCGTTGCGCACCGCCCGGCGGGCCAGCGTCATGGCCTCCACCGCGGCGGTCGCCTCGTCCAGCAGCGAGGCACCGGCCCAGGGCAGCGCGGTGAGGTCGGAGATCATGGTCTGGAAGTTCAGCAGCGCCTCGAGCCGGCCCTGGGAGATCTCGGGCTGGTAGGGGGTGTACGCCGTGTACCAGGCCGGGTTCTCCAGCACGTTGCGGCGGATGACCGCCGGCGTCACCGTGTCGTAGTAGCCCAGGCCGATCATCGAGGTCAGCACCTGGTTCCGGCTGGCCATCCGGCGCAGCTCGGCCTGGGCCTCGGTCTCGGTCAGCGGGGGCGGCAGGGTGAGCTCGACCGGCTGGGCGTCTTCGGGCAGGGCGGCACGGATAAGTTCGTCGAGCGATGAATAGCCGAGGCTGGCCAGCATGTGTCGCTGGGCCACCTCGTCCGGCCCGATGTGGCGTGCGGCGAAATCTGTCATTGGAGCCTCCCCGGACGGCACGGTCGCTGGCTCCCCGTCTGTCACCGGCCCTGCGAGGCAGCGCCTGCTTCAGAGATGCCTATCCCGCCCGGTTCGTGTGCCTGAGAGGTTCCGGGGATGTTGCCCCTTCGGCGCCCGCACTTACTCGGGATCTCTCCCGGCCGGTGTCATCAGCAGTTCAGATCCTACCCGAGCAGGACCAGATAGTGGGACACGACCCGCGAGTGCCTACCGGCCCGGGCGGCCGCCTGCGGAGCCCAAGCCGAGCACGGCGGCTATCTCATCGACCGCCCACTGGCAGGCGGCCGACCGGAATCCGGTGTGCCGGGCGAACGACCTGGCCACCTTGTCGCGCACGGTGGCAGAATCCATGCCGTTCGCCACGTAATAGCCGAGCGCCTCGGCCACGCCCTCCTCGGCCGCGGCGACGAGCACTTTGGTCTCCCGCGGCATGTCGGGCAGCAGGTCCCGGAGCGCCGTCGACATCGCCTGTGCGCTGGACAGGGCCGCGACGCCCCGGTCCGGATCCGAGACGATGGCGCGCAGCGCGGTCCGGGCCCGGCCGCCAGGGTCGCTGTCCCAGAGCGGGCCGGCCACCGGAACCGGGATGCTCGGCGGGCCGGGATCGGAGGTGGCGGCCAGAATGGCCTCGGCCAGCTCGCCGGCGGTGCCGTACCGGTCAGCCGGCTCCTTGGCCAGCCCGCGCGCTACGACCTGGTCGACCGCGGCGGGCAGGCCGGGCCGCAGCGTACTGGGCGCGGGCGGCACGGCGTTGAGCTGTGCCCACATGATTTCCACCATCTCCCCGCCGAAGGGGGCGCGCCCGGTCAGGCACTCATACAGCACACAGGCCAGCGAGTACACATCGGCGTGGCGGTCACCGGGTGACCCGGCGAAGCGCTCCGGCGCCATGTAGGCCATGGTGCCGATGGTGCGGCTGCTGGTGGACAGGTTGCTGCTTTTGATGGCGCGGGCAATCCCGAAGTCGATCAGGTAGGCGAACGGCATGCTCTGGCCGTGGCCGGTGATCAGTATGTTGGACGGCTTGACGTCCCGGTGGATGAGGCCGTCGGCGTGCGCGGCGTCCAGCGCCGAGGCGACCTGGGCCGTGATCCAGGCGGCGGCCGCCGGCGGCATCGGCCCGTCCCGCTCCAGCAGGGTGGCCAGGTCGATCCCGTCCACCAGCCGCATGTCGATGAACAGCTGACCATCGATCTGGCCGTAATCGTGGATGGGAATGATGTGCGGCTCGCTGAGTCGCGCGGCGCGTTTGGACTCGCGGCGGAACCGGTCCTGGAACGCGCGGTCCACGGCGAGTTCGGGGATCAGCACCTTGAGCGCCACGGTGCGCCCCTTGACCGTGTCGAACGCCCGGTAGACCACGCCCATGCCTCCCCGGCCCAGCTCGCCGGTCAGGATGTACGGCCCGAATCGCAGCCCGGCCGGCTCGCTGATCAGCTCTGAAGTCATTGCCGTTTCCATCCTGGGCCACCGGGCGCCCGGTCAGGTCCCCCTTGCGGGCTAGTCAGCGGCGGGCGCTAGGGCGAGTTCCTCGATCCGCTCGGCGAACTGCAGGGCCGTCGCCGGCCGCTCCGCGGGGTTGGCGGCGATGGCCCAGGCGATGACCTCCCCGATGTCCGGGTCCACGCGGGCGGAGATGGTGGGCGGCTGGGAGATGACGCGGCGCATGGCCAGGAGCGGGTCGTCGTCGGACAGCGGGCCGTACAGGCCCTCGCCGGCCACGGCGTAGTGCAAGGTCGCGCCCAGCGAGAACACGTCACTGGCCCGCGACGGGCGGTCGCCGCGGATCAGGGCCGGGTCGAGGTAGCCGATATCGCCCGCTGGCCCCATTCTCGTGATCGTGATGCCCGGCCGCAGCACGTGGCTGAGGCCCAGATCGGCGAGCTTGGCCCCGCCCGGGTAGAGCAGGACATTGCCCGGCTTGATGTCACGGTGGGCGATGCCGGCTTCGTGCAGGGCGTGCGTGGCGCGGGACGCGTGCGCCATAGCCTGCAGGGCGCTGGCCCGGCTGAGCGGCTCGGCAGGCACGGCCACCGAGCCGCCCGGCAGGTACTCCATCGAGTAGTAGACTTCCTCGCCCTGCTGGCCCGCGTCGTACAGGGTGACCAGGTACGGCGAGCTGACCGCCGCGAAGGCCGCGAGCTCGCGGTGGGCCCACCTGAACACGTCCTGGCTGCTGCCGCCGGACAGCACCTTCACCGCCACGAACTCGGCCGGAACCGGCAGCCGCTGGGGCGGATGGGCGAGGTAGAACACCCCGTGGCTGCCGGCGCCGAGCCGACGGAGGAACTTATAGTCAGCGATACCGTCGCGTTCGTCGGTCATGGTGATGGCTGCCTTCCTGGCTCCAGCGCCCCTGGCCCTATGACAGGGACCGGAGCCGCGATTTCGGGGCGGGCCTCGATGTCCTCGGTGCTGCCCGCCCGCACGGTGAGGTGCGCTTCGGTGGCGACGGCCGTGGCGCCATCGTCGCCGACGACGAGCAGCGCGCCCTCCGGCGGCGGGCCGCTGCTGGCCTGGATGCCCCGGTGGGTGAGGTCCGCGACGCCGCTGCGGCTGCGTCGGCCGTCGGCGCCGACGAGCACGAGCGGCAGGTGCCGGGCCGCGGCGAGCTGGGTGGCCACATTCAGGGCCGCGGCGGCGTCGCCGCCGCCGTGGCCGGCGTAGACCGCCACGGCGCTCGGCGCTTCCGGCACGGGTCCGGACGCCGTGACCAGACGCGTCCGGTGGTCGGCCCGGATGGCCGTGTACGCCTGGTCCTCGTACGCGTCGTGACGGGAGTCGAGCACGATGGTGTCGGGCTCGGCGGCCTCCACGTAGGCCGACAGCTCGCCGGCTACGTCGTCGCTGAAGCGTGAGAGCACGGTCGCCGGAGCGCCGCGCCCCGTCGCCCGCTCGGCGAGCGCGTGCAGCTGGCCCATGACCAGGGTCATCTGCAGCAGTTCGCCGCCCAGGCCGCCGCCGACCTGCAGCCGCTTCTCGGCTCGGAGCGAGACCAGGTGGGCCAAGGCCAGCTCACTGCCGGGCCGGGTGGCGGCCAGGTCGGCGCCGATGTCGACCAGCGGTCCAGCGGTCTCCGGCCGGTCGATGAGGACCAGGATCCGGTACGCCGCGCCGCCGGCGAGCTGCGCCCGGTCCGCGGCGGCCAGGTCACGCTGCATGACCCGGTCCGGGTAGATGACCTTGAGCAGCGGCCCGCTCATCGCGGTGGTGACCAGCGCCATGACCACCATCAGGGCGTACAGCGGCTTGGTCAGGATATGCAGCTGGAGCCCGACGCCCAAGATGACTATTTCGGTCAGGCCCCGGGTGTTCATCAGGGTGGCGATCACGCCGGCGTTGCGGCCGTGGACCCCGGTGAACAGGGCGCCGAGGTAGGCGCCGACCAGCTTCCCGACGATCGCGACGACCAGGATCGCGCCGAGTTCCTCCAGCCCGGAGCTCCCGATCGTGGACAGGTTGATGCTCAGCCCGGACACCACGAAATAGATCGGCAGCAGCACCATGACGCTGATTTCCTCAACTCGCCCGAGGATCTCCTCGCGCAGCCCCAGGACGTTCTGGCGCGGCATGATGACGCCGAACAGGAAGGCACCGAAGATGAAGTGCAGGCCCATCCAGTTGGTGGCGGCGGCGGACAGCAGGAGCCCGGCCAGCACGGTGGCCAGGACGTTCGGGCTGAGTCGGCCGGCTTGCAGGTAGAACCGGGACAGTCGGCGCAGCAGCGGCCGGACGACAGCGAACATTACGGCCGCGTACGGGATTGCGAGCAGCACCTTCCATTGCGCGCTGCTTCCGGCCAGGCCCACCACCACGGCCAGCATCGTCCAGGCCAGCACGTCCGCGATCGCCGCGCTGGCCAGCGCGATCCCGCCGATCCGGGTGCGGTGCAGGCCCCGGTCGGTGAGGATGCGGGCCAGGACGGGGAACGCGGTGGCCGCCATCGCGGTGCCGATGAACAGCGCGAAGGTGGACACGTGGTGCAGGTGGTGGCGGTGGGCCAGCCATACGCCCAGCCCGGTGCCCAGGCCCAAGGGCAGGATGAACGAGCCGAGGGACACGCCCACCGCGACGCGCTCGCGGCCGCGGATAAGGCGCAGGTCCACCTCATACCCGACCACGAACATGAACAGGACCAGGCCGAGGTCGGCCAGTGCGGTCAACGGCGAGATCATGCCGGCCGGGAACAGGGTCTTAGTGATGGCCCCGTGGAAGAACGTGGGTCCGAGCAGGATCCCGGCCAGGATCTCACCCAGCACCGGGGGCTGGCCCAGGAGCTTGGCCGCAGTGCCGAGCAGGCGGGCGGCGATGATGATGAACGCCACGTCCGCCAGCAGGAGCTGCACATTACTGAGGCTCATGATCCACCCCCCGCCTCGATCAGGTCATCTAACGGTGACGGTGTGAGTCGTATTGGAGTCCGTATTCGCCCCCGAGGCGAATCTGGGCGCCTGGCACCAGCGCAGTCCGCACCCCGGGCTGGAGGCTGGTGGGGGTCCGCTCTCCCGGCAGGAGGATCTGGGTGCCGTTCGCCGAATTGAGGTCGGAGATGAAGACCTGCCAGCCGTCGAGTTCCACACGGGCGTGGATCCGGGACACCACCCCGGAGGCGCCCGTGAGCCGCAGTGGCCGGGCCCGGCCGTCGGCCACCTCGGTGTCCAGGGTGGGCTCCCGGCCGATCACGTAGTCGGCGTCAAGCTGGCACACCGAACCATCGCCGAGGATCAGCACGCCGAGCGGGGGGCGCTTGCCCTTCTGCCGTATCTTGGTCAGCTGGCCCATGCCGATACCGCATATGGCGCAGTAACGCCCTTCCGGGTCGTTGAAGTGCCCGTTCTTGCAGTAGACGCCCTCGACCATGGCGGAGGGCATCTCGACCAGGCCCAGATCTTTCGCTTCGGGCGGTTCGGCGCCGAGCGGCAGCGGATCACGCCGGGGCACGTCGCCGCCGAGTCCGCTCAGTCCGCCCAGCGGGCCCGGCGCGCCGGGCCCGCCGGGTGGTCCGCCCGCTACGAACGATATCGAGATGAAATCCGGTCGCGGGGCACCGTCGGGCGGGCCGGGAACCGGCGGCGAGGGCTGGGCGGCGTACGGGTCGGGCGGGGCCGGAGCGGCGTACGGGCCGGGCGGGGCCGGAGCGGCGTACTGGTCGGGCGCCGGGAACGCGGACGGGTCCGGTGCCTGAACCGCGTACGGGTCGGGCGCCGGCGGCGGAGCCTGGGCCGCGTAAGGATCGGGAACTGGGGGTGCGGATACGGCCCGTTCGATCCGGGTGGGGTGGTATTCGGGGTCGCGGTGTTCGGGGACCACCTCCGGCACGAGTGCCGGTGGCTCGACGACGACCGGCGGCTCGACGACGACCGGCGGGGCNNGGCCGCGCTCACCGGCGTCACGGGGCCGGGAGCCAGGACGGCAGGCCGATCTCGGTCAGCTGCCTCCGCCGTGATCTCGGCCGGAGCGTAAAGCAGCGCGACCGCCCGGACCACGCCGTCGGCCAGGCGCAGATAGGGATCGGTCTCGCCGTCGCCGACCACGGGCTGCACGCCCGCGCGGATCTTGATCAACGTGGACGGCAAGACGCACCGCAGCCGGCCGTACGGCTCGCCGGCGGTCAGCCGCTGCGCTCCGTGGGCAGTAGTGACTTCGGCCCATCCGGTTCCGTAGACGGCGACGGCCGTTCCACCGCCCGCGGGCCCGAACGCGACGACAGCCGGGCCCTGCTGATCAGCGGCATCGGTCGCGTCGGCATCGAACTGCGCCGAGACCAGGTCGGTAAAGCGCAGACCGGTCTCGCGGGCCCGGGCGGCGTCGGCCAGCAGATCCAGCAGCCGGTCGGTGAAGGCCCCGCCCGCGGGATGGATCAGGAGCACCAGATCTCCCTGCCGGGCTAGTACTCCGTCCCCGTGAATCGGCCACAGGCCGGGCAATATGCCGTGTTCGGTCACGCTAGCCTCCCGCCGCGGAAACGCCACCGGATGAACGGGACTCGCATCGGCCCGTTGGCTACCAGCCATACCCCCAGCCAGACCAAGATGAACTGGACCAGGAAGGCGACCCCGCCGACTTTGCCGACGATGCCCGGGATGGCTCCGACGCTGAGCAGAATCCAGATCAGCGCGCCTTCCGGTACCCCCTCGACCAGCCCGAACAGCGTCGGCCAGTCCTTCTCCCAGCGCCACTGCATCAGGAGATGATAGAGCAGTTCCCACAGGACGCCCACGACGGCGACGCTGAGCAGCACCAGGAAGCCGTCCCGGTACTTATCGCCGAGCGGCGCGCTAGACAGGAACGGGACGATGATCAGGGTTATGAGGCCGCCGACCACGGCGAGCAAGAAAATCCTGGTCTGTATGCGGCCAGTCAACGTAGGAACCACGCCAGCACCTGTCAGTATCGGATCCCTGTCGGGAGCACGGGCAATATGGGGTAACTGAATTACGGCTGCCGGTTCCTTGCCCAGCGCAGCCACTGCTGGACCGAACGGCCCGGGCCTATCTTCCGGCAGAATCCGCGACGAGCCAGGTCGTCGGTGATCTCCTGGGCGGCGATTTGCAGGCCGAGGAAGGTGTCCACGCCGGGGAAGTAACCGCCAAGCGTGGCGGCTCCCGAGGCGTAGATCACTCCGGGTGCGCTGCTGGTGCCGCGCAGCTCAAAGGTGCGTTCGACATCCAGGCGGCCGACCGGGTTCCGGCCGGCACCGGAATGCTCGAGCAGGTCGGCTAGGACCCGATGCTCGGAAACGTCGGCTTCCAGGCCGGTGCAGTCGATAACGAAGTCCGCCGCGATCTCGGTCGGGCCCTGCCCGGTCTTGACCTGGCTGACGACCATCCCGTCCTCGCGCACCTTCATATCCTCGACGGTGCCGGCCATTACGCGGTACCAACCTTGGGCCCGGCCCTGGTTCATCTGCTGCTGCCAGCGGCGTCGCCAGGGCGTGTTGGTCCCGCCCATGAGCTTGTACTCGGTGGCCCGCTGCTCGCCTTCGAGCCGGCGCATCTTGGCCTTCAGCTGCCCGCCCCACACCGACTTCGGGTAGTTGAACCCCTGGTAGGCGAAGCCGTTGCCGCCCTTGCGCCGCATCCACGCGTTGGGTCCGTGCGAGCCGGAGATATAAGTGCGAAACAGGTGCACGATCTCGGTGGACAGGTTGTATTTGGCACGTTCGTCCATCAAGCGCTGGAGCACCCGCGAGGAAACGATCCCGCCCCCGCGGATCAGCACCACGCTGTGCTTGACGCGCAGCCGGTCATAGACGTGCTCGTGGTCCTCGTAAGCGCTGACCACGTGGTAGAAGTCCTGGTTCTCGGTCCTGAAGGCCTGCAGCTCGGGGAGGAACTTCAGGCCCGGATACCCGACCGCGATGTGGACGAACTGGGACCGGAACGCGACGCGGCGGGCCGGTTTCGCGTCCGGAGGAGTGAGGATCGTGAAGTAGCCGCCGCCCTGGCGGCGGCGGACCATCCGGACCTGGCCTTTAACCAGCATGTCCGAATAGCTGATCCGCTTAGACTCGCGCTCCAGCCCCTCGAACACCATGCCCGCCCGCGGCGTGTAGTAGTCAGCCCAGATCGGCTCGACCAGCACCTGCCGCAGCGACGCCAGGGTCTTGTCGTGCAGCGCCTCGGACAGCGCATAGGAGGGAAAGCCCCAGATATTGTCCGGCCGCGACGCGGAATCCGAGCGGATACGTTCCGGGCGGGGGATTTGTGACACTCGAGTCAGGTACTCGTAGGTCTGCCACGGAAAGTCGATGTCGGATAGCACCCGCATCCGGTCGATCGGTACCCCGGCGATCCGCAGGTAATCCACGGTGACGAAGCTTCCGATGCCGCCGCCTACCGTCACGAAGGGCACGTCCACCACGGGAATCCCCGCCGCCGCCACCATGGCGTCGGTCCACCAGGCTGACGTCAGGAGTTCCTGGGTGAGGTCACCTCCACCGCCGCCGGCGCCCCCAGCGACGCCGACGGGCTGCTGGGCCGGGCTGCGACCCACCATCGTCGGTGCCGCTTCTCCCGGCCGTCCGGCAGAACCATCTGTCGCCATTTAGCCCCCACCTCAGCCCTTGTCCCCTGTCCGGAATTACCCGTCACCGCGAGCCGCGAACCACTGGTCCACGGTGACAATCCAGATCGTAGTGCGAGAAGCGTAGTCCTGAAAGGCGTTACGCAGTCCGAAAGG
>PLDT01000145.1:0-12162 GCA_003136255.1 Actinomycetota bacterium | reverse complement strand
GTCAGCCAGCCGTCGGCCGGGCAGGTGAGCGGGAGCACGGCGAAGTCGACCAGGGAGCCGACCGAGCCCTGGCCGGCCAGCCGCCACAGCGTAGGAGTAGCGGTGGGCGACACGTCGCTCCAGCGCAGGCCGGACAGGCCCACGATGACTACGTGCCGGGCCGGTGCGGCGGGCCCCGGGGTCGCGGCGGCCGGCGGGTTCGCGGCGGCCGGGCGGTCCGTGGCGGCGGCCGGGTTCGCGGCGGCGAGTGTGGCCAGGGCGGCGAGCAGGCTGCCGAGCAGGGCCCGGGGCAGGCTCCGGCGCAGGCCGGACCGCGGCGCGGCAGGCCTGTTTCTCATCCGCTCACCGTATCCGGGGAAAACCGGTTAGCGGAGCACCTCGATGTGACCGGGCTCGCCGGTGACCACCTCGCCGATCAGGGCGGCGGTCAGGCCGCGGGCCCGGAGGTCGGCGAGGAGGCCGGCCGTGGCGGCCGGGGGGGTGGCCAGCAGGAGGCCGCCGGAGGTCTGCGCATCGTAGAGCAGCACGGCCAGCGCCTCGGGGATGGCGGGATCCAGGCGGGTGACGGGACCGATGCGCGCGGTGTTGGCGCGGGTGCCGCCGGAGACGAAGCCCGCGGCGGCCAGGTCCTGGGCGCCGGGCAGCAGCGGGACGGCGGCGGACGTCAAGGTGGCGGCGGCGGCGCTGGCGGCCAGCATCCGGTGCAGGTGGCCGAGCAGGCCGAAGCCGGTGACGTCGGTGGCCGCCTGCACGCCCGCGGCCAGCGCGGCCTCGCTGGCGGAGGCGTTGAGTTGGGTCATCGACGCGACGGCGGCATCGACGACGCCGGGCGGCGGGTCGCCGCGCTTGAGGGCGGTGGCGATCACGCCGGTGCCGACCGGCTTGGTCAAGATCAGCCGATCGCCGGGGGCGGCGCGGTCGATGGTCATCAGCCGGCCCGGGTCGGCCAGGCCGACCACGGCCAGGCCGTACTTGGGCACCGGGTCGTCGATGGTGTGCCCGCCCGCGATCGCGCAGCCGGCCTCGGCGGCCACCTCGGCGCCGCCGCGGAGCACCTGGCCGAGGATCGCGAGGTCCAGGCCGTCGCCCGGCCAGGCGGCCAGGTTGACCGCGAACAGCGGCCGGCCGCCCATGGCGTACACGTCGGACAGCGCGTTGGCGGCCGCGATCCGGCCCCAGTCGCCCGGGTCGTCGACGATCGGGGTGAAGAAGTCCGTGGTCAGCACCAGCGCGCGCTCGTCGTCCAGGCGCAGGACGGCCGCGTCGTCGCCTTCGGCCGCGCCGATGAGCAGGTCGCCCGCGGCCGGGACGGCCGGGCCCATGGTCGCGAACAGCGCCTCGAGCTTGGCCAGCGGCAGCTTGCAGGCACAGCCCGCGCCGGGCGACAGGGAGGTCAGCCGGGGGCTCTGGTCAGCCATCATCTTGGCCACGGTACGCGACCGGAGGCGGTGACGCGGATGGGCCTAGGCCCTTGCGCCTTTGTGGCGGCCCGGGCCGTGGCTATGCGACTATGTTCAGCTTGGGGTGGATTTTATGCAGACTGGCCTTGAGCTCGGCGGACGCTACGCCTTGGAAGCCTTGCTGGGTGCTGGCGGCATGGGCGAGGTGTGGCGCGCCGTCGATCGCCAACTCGACCGGCCGGTGGCGGTCAAGGTGCTGCGGGACCGGTTCGCCGATCCGCGGGTCGCCCAGCGATTCCAGCAGGAGGCCAGGATCGCCGCCCGGCTGCAGCATTCCGGGATCGCCGTCGTGCACGATGTCGGCTCGCATGACGGCCAGTTGTTTATCGTCATGGAGTTGCTGCGCGGCCAGGACCTGGCCGCGATGCTGCAACGGGCACCGGCGGGCCTGCCGCTCGCGACCGTCGTTTCGGTGGCGACCCAGGCGGCCGAGGCCCTGGCCGCCGCGCACGCCAGCGGCGTCATCCACCGTGATCTCAAGCCCGCCAACCTGTTCCTGCTGCCCGACGGCCAGCTCAAGATCTGCGATTTCGGGATTGCCCGGACGGCTGAGTCCGCCACCGGGCTGACCGGTACTGGTAATTTCGTCGGCACCCCGGCCTACATGTCTCCCGAACAATGGGTGGACGGAAAGAGCGTTGACCAACGCAGCGACCTGTACGCGCTGGGGTGCGTGCTGTATACGCTGCTGGCCGGCCTGCCGCCCTTCCCGTCCGGTGAGCTGCCCACGCTTATCTACAACCATCTGAACACCACGCCCGCGAGGGTGCGCGAGATCCGCGCGGACGTTCCTGTGCGCCTGGACCGGCTCATTGGCGACCTGCTGGCCAAGAAGCCCGGGGACCGGCCGCCGGATGCGGGCCAAGTCGCGGCGGTGCTTCGGTCGATCGGCGCTGAGTTGTCTTCCCGGGAGGCGGAGCGGCCGGATCTGCCGACCGTTACCGGAGAGCGCGGCACGCAAAACACCGAGGGCGCCGGGCGGCGGCGCCCGGACTCGGGCCGTGGCCGGCGTCCGCGACGGGCCGCGCTGCTTGCCATCTCGGGCGGGGGCATCCTGGCCGTAGCCGGCGCCATTACCGGAATCATCCTGGCCACCTCCTCGCCCGCCCACCACCCGGCTGCGGGCCTGCCCCGCGCGCCGAGCTACGGTCTGCTCCGCAGCCTGGCCGACCCCGGAAACGGGAAATACAGCGTCAGGTTCGTGGCGTTCAGCCCGGACGGGCAGACGCTGGCCGCCCCCGGTAGTGACGGCCACACCTACCTGTGGGATCCGGCGACCGGGCACCGCAAGGCGATGCTCACCGACACCGGAACGGGCAGCAACGGCATCGCGGCGGTGGCGTTCAGCCCGGATAGCCGGACGCTGGCGACCGCCGACAGCAACGGGCGCACCTACCTGTGGGACGTGGCGACCGGACACCCCATCACCACCCTGACCGACCCCGGAACCGGGAGCTTCGGCGTGCGAACCGTGGTGTTCAGCCCGGATGGTGAGTTGCTGGCGACCGCCGACAGTAACGGCCGCACCTACCTGTGGGACGTGGCCACCTGGCATCAGATCGCCACCCTGACCGACACCGGAACCGGGGCCACGGGCGCGACGGTGGCGCTGAGCCCGGACAGCGCGATGGCGGCGACCGCCGACAGCAACGGCCACGCCTACCTGTGGGAGGTGGCGACCCGGGACCAGATAACGACCCTGACCAGCAATGACACCGGGAAGTACGGCCTGTGGGCGGCGGCGTTCAGCCCGGACGGCAAGACGCTGGCGACCGCCGACGGGAGCGGCCACCTGCACCTGTGGGATGTAACGACCCGGCGCGAGACGGCCACCCTCACCGATGCCCACACCGGGACGTACGGAATCTGGGCGGTTGCGTTCAGCCGGGACGGCGAGAAGCTGGCTTCTGGTGACAGCAATGGCCGCGCCTACCTGTGGGATGTGCAGACCAGGCACCAGCTGACCGTCCTCAAGGACCCCGGCGGAGTCTCGGTTCTCGGGGTGGCGTTCAGCCCGGACGGCAAGACGCTGGCGACCGCCGACAGTGACGGCCGCACCTACCTCTGGAAAGTCGGCTAGGAGTTTCTAAGCTGGGATCGGAGGCCAGCCCGGACTTCCGGAGGTGCGATGGTGGCCGAGGCCAGGTTCGGCGCGGCGTCACGGACTTCGGGCCGCGTCGCGCTGGGGGCGGCCGGGCTGACCGTGGTGATGTTCGGGGCCTGCGGGGTGCTGCTGCTGCTGACCCGGGACTACCAGCGGGCCGCGTTCGGCGCGGGCGGCACGGTGGCGGCCCTGGTCTGTCTCGCGGTGGGCTTCGTGGTGGCCCGGCGCCAGCCCGCCAGCCCGATCGGGTGGCTGCTGCTGGGCTGGGCGCTGCTGACGCCGGTGGTCGGGGTGGCGCTGCTGTACTCGGTGCTGGACTACCGGATTCACCGCGGGACGCTGCCGTTGGGGCCGGTGGCGGTGACGCTGGAATCCGCGGAGTTCGGGATCGCGGTGCTGGCCGCGCTGACCGTGCTGCTGTTCCCGGACGGCCGGTCCCAGCCGCTGCGCTGGCGCTGGCTGCTGTGGGTGTTCCTGGCCGCCTCGGCCATGTTCACCGCCATCCTGGTCACCGGGCAGGCGCTGGCCATCGAGCGGCACCCGCTGCGCATCGGGCCGTCCGGGGCCCCGCTGGCGGTGCCCGCCGCGGGCGGCATCCTCGGCGCGCTGGGCTGGACCGCCGACGGGCTGATCCTGGTGTGCTGGGCGATCATCCTGGGCCGCCAGGTGAGTCGGTACCGGCGTTCGGCCGGGAACCAGCGGGAGCAGCTCAAGTGGCTGATCGGCGGGGCGGCGTGCTGCGTGGTGGCCACCACGATCACGATCTTCGCCGGTAACTACTCCTCGGCGGCCGCGCAGGCCGTGCAGGATGCCGCCGACCTCGGGGCGGCCATGCTGCCGGCCGCGATCGGCGTGGGGATCGTGAAGTACCGGCTGTACGACATCGACCGGATCTTCAGCCGGACGCTGGCCTACGCCATCGTCACCGGGCTGCTGGTCGGTGTGTACCTGAGCCTGGTGCTGCTGGCCAGCCTGGTCCGGCCGTCGTCCTCGCCGGTGGTCGTGGCCGGCTCGACGCTGATCGTGGCGGCGCTGTTCCACCCGCTGCGCCGGCGGGTGCAGCGGGTGGTGGACCGGCGGTTCAACCGGGCCCGCTATAACGCCGACCAGATCGTCGCCGCGTTCGCGGCGCGCCTGCAGGACGCCGTGGACCTGGGCACCGTCCGCGACGAACTGGCCAACGCGGTGCACGCCGCGCTCGAGCCCGCCCACCTGTCGGTCTGGATCAAGGAGCCGTGAGGCCGGTCTTCGGGGTCTTTGGGGTCTTTGCGGTCTTTGGGGCTCGCTCGGCGCGGGCGGGCCAGCGTCCGACTGCGGCGGCCGCCGCGCAGGCCACGGCTCCGAGCAGGATGGCGGACCGAGGGCTGAAGGCATCGCTGAGCGCCCCGATGATGGGCGAGCCGATGGGCGTGCTGCCGACCAGGGCGGTCGACCATAGCGCCATCACCCGTCCCCGGTAGCCGGGATCGGCGGCCAGCTGGACGGTGGCGTTCCCGGTGGTGAGGAACAAGAGGCTGGCCACCCCGACCAGGACGCAGGCGATCATCGCGGACCAGACGGTTGGCATGACCGCGAGCAGGGCCATGGTCAGGACGTAGGCAACGGAGATCCGGGTGAGCCTGGCCACCCCGGTGCGGGCGGCCTGCGCCGCGTACAGCCCTCCGGCCACGGCCCCGGCGCCGAGCGACCCGAGGAGCAAGCTGTAGGTCGTGGCGTTGCCGTGGAAGGTCTTCTCGGCCAGCAGGGGCAGGCTGACTTCGAACTCGAAGGTGAACGTGCCGACCAGCGCCATCATCAGCAGCGGCCGGGCGATGGCGGGAATCCCGGCCGCGTAGCGCAGGCCCTGGCGCACCTGGCCGGGCAGCCGCGGCTCGGGCCGGACCGGGTGCAGCTGGCGGGTGTTCAGGAAGACCAGCGACGCGATGACGAACAGGAAGCTCCCGGCGTTGGCGACAAAGCACCAGCCGATCCCGACCGTGGCGACCAGGGCCGCGGCGACCGTCGGGCCCAGCACCCGGGCCACGTTCACGGAGGTGCTGTTCAGCGTCACCGCGTCGCGGACCAGCGGCGCTCCGACGAGCTCGGACACGAAGGCCTGCCGGGCCGGGTTGTCGACCGCGCTCAGCGTGCCGAACGCCAGCGCCAGCACCACCACGCCCCAGATGTCAATGTGCCCGGTCAGCACCAGGACGCCCAGGGCCGCCGAGACCAGCCCGAGCCCGGCCTGGGTGATCAGCAGGATGCGCCGCCCCGGGAACCGGTCCACCAGCAGCCCGGCGTACGGCGACAGCGCCAGGACCGGGGCGAAGCGAGCCGCCGTGGTCAGGCCCAGGATCGCGCCCGAGTGCGTCAGCCGCAGCACCAGCAGCGCCTGGGCGACCGTCTCGACCCAGGTCCCGACCAGGCTGACCGCCTGGCCGCTGATGTACCGGCGGAAGTTGGGCACGGCCAGGGCGGCGAACATGGCGTCCCGGGCNNGGCCCGGGCGAATCAGGCCGGCCTTCCGGCCTCGCGTCGTCCGGTGTCCTGCGCCCGGGCATGAGTCAAGCTTGGTCCGGCCGCCGCCAGGTGTCCAAGTCCTGTTGTCCGAGTCCGCCAAACTTGCGACGATCGACGTTAGGCCCACCTGGTGCCCGTGTAGGACCCAGGGCAGCGCCAGGGACCTACACGGGCGCGAACCGCACGCTGCCAGTGCGACGGTGGAGGCAGTCGGAACATCAGCGGCGTGCCCGGCACAACCCGTGTCTGGTCCACGCAGACGAAGGAGCACGGACATGACCGAAGGCACCCAACAGGCCAGCGGCGATAAGACCGCTATCCGCCCGTTCCGGATCGGTTTCTCGGACGCGGACCTCACCGACCTGCGCAGGCGCGTAAACGCCACCAGGTGGCCCGAGCGCGAGACGGTCACCGACGACTCGCAGGGCGTGCCCCTCGCGATGATGCACGATCTCGCACGCTACTGGGGAACGGACTACGACTGGCGCAAGTGCGAGGCGAAACTGAACGCCCTGCCGAACTTCGTCACCGAGATCGACGGGCTCGACATTCACTTCATCCACGTCCGCTCCCAGCACCAGGACGCGCTGCCGCTGATCGTCACCCACGGCTGGCCCGGCTCGATCATCGAGCAGCTGAAGATCATCGAGCCGCTCACCAACCCGACCGCGCACGGCGGGAGCGCGGCCGACGCGTTCCACCTGGTGATTCCCTCGCTGCCGGGGTACGGGTTCTCCGGCAAGCCGACCGCCACCGGATGGGATCCCATCCGCACCGCACGGGCCTGGGTCGTGCTGATGAAGCGCCTCGGATACGACCGGTTCGTTGCGCAGGGCGGCGACTGGGGTGCGGCCGTCACGCAGACGATGGGTATTCAGGCAGCACCGGAGCTACTCGGCATTCACTCCAACATGCCCGGCACCGCTCCAGCGGCCATCAACACGGCGGTCAAGCGCGGCGACCCGCCGCCACCGGACCTGTCCGCCGAGGAGAAAGCCGCGTTCGAGCAGCTGAGCAGCTTCTATGCCCTGCACGTGGCCTACGCGCTGATCCTGACGACCCGCCCGCAGACGATGTACGGACTGGCGGACTCACCCGTCGATCTAGCCGCGTTCATGCTGGACCACGGTGACGGTACCGGCCAGCCCGGGCTGGTCGAAAAGACCCTGCAGGGCACCTATGCCAGCGCCCTGACCCGGGACGACCTCCTCGACAACATCACGCTGTACTGGCTGACGAACACCGGGGTTTCCTCGGGCCGTCTGTACTGGGAGAACAAGGCGGACTTCTTCGACGCCAAGCCCATCACCATCCCGTTTGCCATCAGCGTCTTCCCCGACGAGCTCTATCAAGCCCCGCAGAGCTGGGCCGAGCGCGCGTACCCCCGCAACCTCATCCACTACAACCGGCTCGACCGAGGCGGCCACTTCGCGGCGTGGGAGCAGCCGGACCTGTTCACCGCCGAGATGCGGGACTCCTTCCGGTCACTGCGCTAGCCGGGTCCGACGGCGGCCGCCGAGCCCAGCCACCACGCCACAGGTCCTGGCTGGGCTCGGGCCGGCGGATGGCCCGCGGACGGGCCGCACCTCCGGGGCCTCCCGCGGATGGCCGGCGAACGGGCCGCACCTCCGGGACCTCCAGCGTCCCGTACTTCCCATCCGCATCACCCCTGGCCCGGACAGTCCCGTCGGGGACGGCGGAGGAACAGCGTGGATGCAGCAGCGTGGTGGGAAGAGGGGTCTTTGATAAATCTCGCATCAGTCGGGGCAGCTCAGCGCGCCGTCTCGTAATCGAGGCCTCCTGCTCGCTCTGACGTCTCAAGCGTGGCCATCGAAGCGGCTATCCAGCTTTGACCCTGCTCTCAGGACAACGGCCGTTCCCCGCCACCGACCGGGGAACGGCCGGTCCATGTAGTTACAAGATCATCAGCCTCCCTGCCCGGCCCGGGCCTCGCCGTACGGACCGCCCAGCAGCGGCCCGCAAGCTCGCCATCGGGACTAGCGTGGATCTCTCAGCCCGGCCCGCAGATGTCATGGAGGTCGCATGCGTATCAGCCTCGGCGATGTGTCCTTGTGGTTCGATGTGTCGGGGCCGTCGGTCACCCCGCAGGCAGACACGACCGCTGAGCGCCCGGTCGTGGTGGCGGTCCACGGCGGTCCCGGCCTGGATCACATGGCGGTGAACTCCGCCCTGAGGCCGCCGCCTCCGCGTCGGTAACCTCGCGCGGTACTTCTTCGAGCGGGATCTCGCCCACACGGCCGCTGTACGCCAGCGCTCCGCTGTCAGCGGCGAACCACCCGAGCACCTGGCAGCACCCAGAGGTCTCATTGACGTTGTTGAAGGCAAGTGTTGTGCTACAAAGGCCGCAAGTCCAGTGGCCGGGACCCGGCCGGGCGGACGGAGATGCGTGAGCTGGCCGGCTGCTGCCGGAAATCTGTATCGGCATTATGACGTGGGCGAGGTGCGAGAGCTGTGCGGGCGGGTGCGGTGATCGGCGGCAAGCTGCTCGGGGACGGCTCGGCCTGCGGCCGCACCGGTGTCGCCGCCTCGCTGCGCGCCGAGCTGCTGATCCTGCGCAGGTCCAAGGTGGCCTGGGCGCTGGTCCTGGCCACGCCGATGCTGACGCTGTTCACGATCTACCTGCTGCAGTTCCTGGAGTATCTCGGGGACACCCCGGCGCTGTACACGCAGGAGGGCACCCCGGAGCAGGCCCTGGAAGGCCTGCTGCCGGGCCAGTTCAACATCCAGGCCATCGAGCAGGTCGCGATCACCGTGCCGTTCATCGTGCTCGGCGCGGTGATCGCTGGCGGCGACTGGGGGCGGGGCACGATCAGGACCGCGCTGCTGGCCGGGCCGAGCCGGGCCCGCACGTTCGCCGGGCAGGCGGCGGCCATCCTGATCGCCTGCGCCATCAGCGTGGTGCTGAGCTTCGCCGTGGCCGCCGCGGCCAGCGTAGCGATCCGCGCGTACACCGGCCCGCTGGCGCCCGGCGCGGCCGGCAACGACGCGTTCCCGCCCTGGATCGTGACCGCCGAATCGGTGGGTGCGGGCCTGCTCATCGCCACGGCTTACGGGGCGCTGGGCATCGCGCTGGGCACCCTGTGCCGCAGCGCTGCGGGCGGTGTCGCCGCCGCGCTGGCGTGGTACTTCCTGGTCGACGTCGATCTTTCCGACCTGAGCATCAGCGCCGGGCCGGTGGTCCAGCACATCTACAACGCCTTTCCCGAGGCCAGCGTGACCACCCTGTCCTTCATGTTCGGCTCGTCCGGCGGGGGCGCCAGCTCGGCCACCTACCAGCCGGTCGCTCATCATGCCGCGGTCGCGATCATGCTCGGCTACACCGCGGTCTTCCTCGGCGTGGCCCTGGTCCTGGTGCGGCGGCGCGATATCGTCAGCGCCGGGACCGCCCGCCTGCCCTGGCCGCTATCCCCGCGGCAGGGCGCCACAGCCATCGGCCAGCAGGCCTTCCGGCGCAGTGGTCCCGGCGCGGGCGTGCTGGCCTCAGCCCGCGCGGAGCTGCTGGTCATGGGCCGGTGGCCGGCCATGCGTGCCCTGGTCCTGGTGCTGCCCGCGGTCACGCTGTTTGACGGCTACATAGAGCCGTACGCGCTGTACTGGGCCGGCACCACGTCGGTGTCCGGGAACGCGCCGTCCCAGGTGCTGCCGGCCCTGCTGCCCGGCCAGTACGTCCCGGCCGTGCTCAACAGCGTCGGATTCGACTACACCCTGCCCGGCACGGCCGCGTTCTTCCTCATCGGCGCGCTGGCCGCCGGGACCGCCTGGGCCAGCGGCACCATCAGGACCTCCCTGCTGCAGGCCCCCGCCAGGATCAGCACCGCGCTGGGCCAGGCGCTGGCCGTCACCGTTGCCCTGGTCACCAGCGTGATCCTGACCTTCGCGGTGGCTGGCGTGTCCACCCTGCTCGCCGCGCTGACGATAACCGGGTCGGTGTCCCCGGCGGCGGGCCCGCTGCCCGGCGCGGGACGGCTGGCTGCCGCGTTCGGCATCGCGGTCCTGGTCAGCCTGGCCTGGGGCGCAGCAGGCTGGACCGCCGGCACCGTGCTCAACAGCGCCGCCGCCGCGTTCGCCGCCATCCTGCTGTGGACCACGATCGTGCAAGGGCAGCTGAACTACTACGCCACCTTGATGCCCAAGGCCGTACGCGCTGTCTACGACCTGCTGCCCGACGCCGCCACCAACACTCTCGCGCTCATAGACGGGCAGATCAGCTGGAACGGCCTGTACAGCCTCGGCCAGGTCACACCGCTGCTCGCCGTCGTCACCCTCGCCGCCTACGCCCTGGCCTTCTTCTCGCTCCCGGTCATCCTGACCCGGAGGCGCGAGATCCTCTGACCCTGGGCACCTGCGGCGGTAGCGCCACCGGCGGGCTCATGGACCCGACGTTCCCGCGGAACCGGCCAGTCAACAAAGAACAGCCCAGGTCACAGTGAAGGCCGCTACCGGCCTCAGTAGACCCATCAGGGGGTGCCGCATCTATGACGTTGGGGGCGGTCGCGGGGCGAGGCGCTTGGAGGCGGGGGCGGGGGCGGATGGGGTGGGTGGGGCCGCGCGGGGCACGGGGCGGGTGGGGCGCGTGACACATGTCTGGCTTCGTGGACGCCTGCGGCAAGCGGCTATTGCTTGACGGCGGTCAGGTAGGCGACGGCCCGGCGTTCTAGGCCCGTGCCGGTCTCTACGAGCGGCCTCAGGTGCCGGGTGAACTCGGCGGCTTCCTCTGGACTGAGGGTCTGGTCCAGGACTTCCCCGAACGGCGGGACCAGCGGGTTGCCTGACGAGCGGATGAATCGTTCCCAGGGCACGGGTACCTTGCGGCGCTTGACGCTGACTCGTAGTTCGAGACCGATTTCGGGGAATCCGGCGTCCTGGGCATGCTTTACCAGGTCACGGTCGTCGAAGTCGATCATCGGATCAACGCCTCGCGGCTGGAGAGACTCGTAGAGCGCCCGGACCTTGGCCGCCAGAGCGCTGACCGGGGTGACGTCGTAGCCGGAGAACAGGTCAGGATCGGCGAGGGACATCAGCACGTTGATGGGCTCGAACAGGCTCATCCGCCCGCCGGGCTTGAGCACCCGGTAGAACTCGCGCATCGCCTGCGCCTTGTCCTTCACGTAGATCAGCACCGACCTGGTGGTGACCACGTCCACGGATGCCTCGGTCACGCCGGCCAGGTCATCGGCCGGGGCCAGCAGGAACTGGCACTGGCCAAGCAGGCCTTCGGCGCTGGCCGCGGCCCGGCAGTGATCAAGCAGGTCCTGGGAGATATCAGAGAAGATCACGTGCCCTGACGGGCCGAGCCGGTCCAGGGCCCCGAAGGCGATGAGGCCATCACCGGTCCCCACATCAAGCAATGTCTGGCCCGGGGCCAGATGCGCCTTATCCAGCACCGTGTCCCGTACCGGGTACAGGAACTCGGCGAGATCCTTTTCCCGCTGACGAGCATCGCCGCCGAATCGTACCTCGAGCAGCCAACGATGCCAGCGGTCAGGGCCGTCCGTCATGCTCCTATTCTGCTCGTGCCATCTACCCGTCTACCCGGCTGACCGGCGCTTTCATGGCGGGTGATGCATAACTGATGCGTCAGTGAGACGCCGCGTCGCCACCATGGCCTTACCGAGCCATCGCAACGAGCGGCGGCCAAGGGAACCGCGGCGGCCGATCCTGCCGGGCACGCTGCGCCCCCGTCCCGAAGGGAGCCACTCGTGGCCGTCCTTATTGAATCAGTTTTCCCGGCCGCTATCACGATCGAGGTGATCGACGCCGTCACGGACGAGATGGGCGTTGACGCCCAGCTGCCAGCTGGCGCGATCCTGCACGTCCACTACGAGAAGGACGGGCGCGTGCACGGCGTCGATGTGTGGGAGTCGGCTGAGTACTTCCAGACATTCGCGGAGTCCACCCTGCAACCGGCCATGGGCAAGGTGGCCGCGGCGCACGGCGTCGACCTGTCACAAGCAGGCGAGCCCGAGATGACGGTAACCGAAGTTCACCGGCTTGTTCGCTAGCCGCTCCGCCGCAGCCGCGGGAGCCCACCGGTACCAGAGAGGAAACCGAAAATGAGTAATGTCCAGCAGATGCAAG
>PLDT01000605.1:6521-21472 GCA_003136255.1 Actinomycetota bacterium | reverse complement strand
TCCCTGAGAGCCTCGATCGCGTTCTGCATGGCCTGGCTCGGCATGACGGCATCTCCTCACGGCATGGGCTGCCCATCTAGAACGGCGTAGATGGCGATCCGGCGGCCGGGCCAGGCTACAGGCACTGCGAACCCGGGCACGAGACGACCCCCGAACCTCAGCCGGCCGATCGCAACCCGCCCGGCCAGAGGCCGCCTCACTCAACGTGATGCTGAAATGGTGGCATGGACGTTCTGAGCAGCCGGATCCTGCTGCGGCCCGGCGACCTGGACCGCAGTCGCCGCTTCTACCGCGACACGCTGGGCCTGGCCATCTACCGGGAGTTCGGCCCCCCCGACGATCCTGGGGTGGTGTTCTTCCTTGGTCAGGGATTGCTCGAGGTCTCCGGGCACGCGGACGACCCTGCCGGACGTTCGGTGATGATCTGGATCCAGGTACGGGACGTCCGCGCCGAGCACGCCCGGCTGGCCGCGGCCGGAGTCCCGGTCATCCGGGAGCCTGCCGTCGAGCCCTGGGGGCTGACCGAAATGTGGATCCAGGATCCCGANNGCAAGGCGGCGTGCAGCCGGGAGCTCGTACCGCTACCCGGACCATCGAGGTACAAGATGCCTGAAGGCAGCCAGCCCGCATATGAGATCTCACTGGCCTTCTTCATTACCTCTAACGACGTGGAACGCTCCCGCCGCTTCTACACGGAGGTGCTCGGCGGCAAGACCATCCGCTCGGGGGAGCCGACGTACGTGGCGCTCGCCAACAGCTCGATCATCATCAACGCCGGTGGCGGCCCGACCGACGACAAGCCGGCCGTCACGCTCGAGACACCGCGCGACCCGGATCTGGCCAGCAGCTTCCTCAACATCCGGGTCTCGGACATCCACGCTGTGTACGCGGAGTGGAGCGCGCGAGGCGCCGAATTCCTCACGCCCCCGAAACAGCACAAGACCGAGCTCCGCTGCTACATACGTGACCCCGACGGGTACCTGATCGAGGTAGGCCAGACCACCCTGCCAGGTGGCTGGGACCAGTTCGTAAACCCCTGAAGGAGTCCCCGGGTTCGGGCAGGGCGGCGGCCGCCATGTCGCGTTTAGGCGGGCAGGGACGCTGGGCTGACCTGATTCTGGTTCGCTATGCGGGCCTGGCTAAATGCCACTATCGTGATGATTCGGGCTGCGGGGACTGGACCGGTGAGGCTCGGGATGCTGACCTGCGCAGGGAGTGGGTCCTGTGGCCCGCCAGCCGTACCGCGAACGGAGGCTCGTGAGCTGCGCGGCGGAAACCATCACGGGGCCAGCCTGGCGAGCCCGGCTGGCGCTGGCCGGACCCTGATCGCGTCTTGCCCGGTGGGGTGTCCGTGAGCGGGACGGGCCCGGTCCTGGGAATGTCAGGCCAGGTTGCCGGTTACCGGCTGGGGAAGTGTATCGGCCAGGGCGACGCGGCTGTTGTCCGTCTCGCCCGGGACGAGCGCCTGGACCGCAAGGTGGCGGTCAAGATCCTGGCCCCGGAGCTGGCCGGTGATGCTGCCTTCCGGGACAGGTTTCTTTCCGAGTCACGGGCGGCCGCCGCGCTAGGCCACCCCCACATCGTTCCCGTCTACGAGGCCGGCGATGCGGACGGGATTGTGTACGTGGCCATGCGCTACGTCGAAGGCGGCGATGCCCGGTCGCTGCTCACCCGGCTCGGGCCGCTTCCTTTCGCCTGGGCCTGGAGCGTCATCGCCCAGGTGGCGTCGGCTCTGGATGCCGCTCACGGCCACGGCCTGATCCATCGCGACGTCAAGCCCGCCAACATGCTGCTCGAAGTCGGCAGCGGGGCGGGCGGGAGAACACCCGACCGGGCCGGCGGCTGCGGCCTCGGCCATGTTTACCTGTCTGATTTCGGGATGGGCAGGGACTTGTCGGCGGGTGAGATCATCGCGGCGGGCCACGGGGGAGCCCTGGATTACCTCGCGCCAGAGCAGATCCAGGGGCGCGCTCTGGACGGACGCGCGGACCTGTACTCGCTGGCCTGCGCGGGGTTCGAGTTGCTGTGCGGCACGCCGCCCTTCGGGCCGGACCAGGACTTGACGGTCATGTATGCACAGCTGTACGCGCCGCCTCCCGCGGCTGCGGCGCGGCGTCCTGACCTGCCCGCGGCAGTCGACCTGGTCCTGGCCACGGCGCTGGCGAAGAACCCGGCAGCCCGGTACCCGACCTGTGGCCAGTTCGCTGAAGAGCTGCGCATCGCGCTCGGGCTCCTTCCCGGTGAGCCAGACGACCCGCGCTCGGCGGGCCGCACCAGGCCAGTCACGGAACCCCCGGCGGAATCCAGCCAGGACCGCTATGCCGAGCGGCACGAATCCGTGCCCGAGCCCGCATACCCCCCGGCGCCCGTGCAGTCTGACCCTCGGCAGCCCCGGCACCGCTCAGCCGTAATAGGGCTCATCCTTGCTCTGGCCGCAGCGGGCATCGCCGCCGCGGTGGCCATCGGCATCGTCTCGGCGAGGCCGACCCGGGACAGACCGGCGGTGTCCTCCCCAGCGGCGACCTCAGCACCGTCACCGTCATCGTCATCGGTAGCGCCATCGTCATCTGCACCGTCATCGTCATCAGGGCCCGCGCTGGCCTCGAAGCAGGCGGCCGCCGTGAACGAGCTGCTGAGTTCGAGCGCGACCACCCGCAAGGCATTGCAAGGCGCGGTCAGCGAGGCCCGTGATTGTACGGACCTGTCCAACGCGGTCAGCCAGATCCAGAACGCGGTGGATCAGCGCAGCACCGAGTACGACCAGGCATCAGCCCTGTCGACCTCCGCTCTGGCGGATGGCACGATCGTGAAGGCCGACCTGACCACGGCACTGCGCAGTTCGCTGGATGCCGACCGGGACTACCTGGCCTGGGCCCAGCAGCTACAGCTTGGGTGCACCCCGGCGACTCAATCGAGTGCCTACGACGCCGCGAATCAGGCCGACATGCGGGCGAACGCCGCGAAGGAGGCGTTCGTCCAGGTGTGGAATCCGGTCGCGACCCTGTACGGCATCCAGCAGGAGTCGCCCGCCAGCATCTAGCGGCCAGCCACCGCCGTCGCAGCTCTGATCCTCAGTGAGTCGCGGCTGCGAGTATGCGGGCGATGCTGCTGATGAAGCGGGGCAGCGCGTCAGGGTCCCCGGCGCAGCGGGTCGGGTTGAGTTCTCCGATCGACAGCGCTCGCATCCGCGGATCGCGGGCCGCCGTCGTGAGTGCCTCGGCGGCCTGGTGCAGGGTAGGTCCGGTGTTACGGCAGTCGGTGTTCTCCGCCAGCGGGGCATCGACGAAGTCCATGACGTCGACGTCGAGGTGGAGGGCGAGCGGCCCGGGAGGAAGGTGGCCGAGCGCGACCAGGGCGGCGGCGGGCGGATCGGCGGCCAGCGCCTGGCTGGTGGTGACGTGCAGGCCGAGCCGGTCGGCCTGCTCACGCTCCCATTGCGTGGCCACCCGCGGCTCGACCCCGAGCCAGGCCACTTGGTCCGCCTCGAGCAGCGGCCGCCGCCCGAACGCGTCGGTCAGGGTGTCCAGGCAGCCCGGCAGGGCAAGCGCGTGTGCTAGCCCCATCCAGTCCAGAGCCCCGTCGGTGGTGCTTTGCGGAGTGTTGAGGTCGTAATGACGGTCGACGTACAGCAATCCCGGCGCCCCGGCGCCCAGGCGCCGCAGCGCCGCCACGACCCCGAGCGCGATGGTGCAGTTCCCGCCGAGCACCAGGGCAATGTCGCCACGCGCCAGCAACGGGTGGAGCCGGTCCGCTAGCTGCTGCACGGACGTCGTCGCCTGGTCGGCGTTCTGGGCCAGCGGATGATCCCGGTCCGGGCCCCAGGCCTGGTGAGGCAGGTCCCCGTCGTCGTGCACCTCGAGCCCGGAGGCGGTGAGCTGTTCGAGCAGGCCGGCCGAACGCAACGCCGCGGGCGCCAGGTCCTGGCCGGCCGCATAGCTGGCCGCGCTGCTCGGAACACCCACGACTGAGATCCGGCTCACCACGGTGAGGCTACCGGCGCCCGCCGCGCAGTACAAAGCCCTGACGAGAACGGCCTCCAGCAGCGCCGCCTCGGTGGGGAAGTGGCGGAAGACCGTGCCGATGCCGACCCCGGCCAGGCGGGCCACCCTCTCCGTCGATGCGGACTCGCCGGCCTTGCCGAAGACCGCTCAGCCAGCTAGCAGCAGGCTAGGTGGTTCCGCCGCGGCCATCTGCTGTTGCGCAGGTAACAGCCTTGGGCTTGACGGCGATGCCCTCAGGCCGCGGACCGGTCGGCGAGCAGGTCGCGCACCGTACGCGGCTGACGGCCGAGCAGGTCGCCGAGGAGCGGGTCAACGCCCGCGAAGCGCCGCTCGCGGGCGGCCTGGTAGAACCCGAGCAGGAACCGGGCCATGACCTCCGGGGTGCCGTGCGCGACCTGCTCGGCGACCCACTTGTCGTCGTCTACGACGACGCGCCGGATATCGCGGCCGGTGAGCTCGGAGGCGATCCGCGCGATCTCGTCGAACGTCACGGCGGCGCTCGCGGTGAGCGTGACCGGACCGTCGAAGTGCCGCTCCCCGGCGAGGATCACGGCGGCCGCCTCCGCCTCGTCAGCGCGTTCGGTCCATGACACGGGTCCATCGGCTGGCGTCGTGATCACGCCGGTCTCGCGCCAGGGCCCAAGCAGCCAGTCGAGGCTGTGCGCGTAGAAGCCGTTACGGAGGGAGGTCCAGGCGACGCCGGAATCCGCCAGCAGCGCCTCGGCCGCGGCGTGATCGCGCGCGGGGAAGAACGGGCTGTCGAGTCCCGTGTGCTGGTGGCTGGTGTAGAGGATCCGGCGGGCGCCGGCTGCGACGGCGGTATCGATGCCGACGCGGAGCAGAGCAACCCCGTCAGCGCTGGGATCGTTCGACGAGACCAGCAGGACCTGCTCGGCGCCTGCGAACGAGTCGAGCAGTGCCGCCGGGTCCTCATAGGCGCCGCGCCGTACGCGCACGCCGCGATCGGCGAAGTGCTGCGCCTTCGCGACGTCGCGCACGCTCACGCCGATCCGGTCCGCGGGGATGCGCTTGAGCAGGTGCTCGACGGTGGCGCCGTTGAGGGCACCAGTGGCGCCGGTGATCACGATCATGTGATGCCGTCCTTTGCGTTACCAGTGATATGTCAAAGACGATATCAGGGGAAACAATATGTTAGCAAATTTCTGTTATCATCGATAACGTGAATGGGCCGAATCCGGTGTCGCCGCGCGACCGGACCCGCGCGCAGCTCGTGGAAGTCGCCGCGCAGCTGCTCGCCACCGCGGGTCCGGACGCGGTGACCACCCGCTCGGTCGCGCTCGCCGCCGGGGTGCAGGCGCCCACGATCTACCGGCTCTTCGGCGACAAGAGCGGACTGCTCGACGCGGTGGTCGAGCACGGGTTCGCGAGCTACATGGCACGCAAGCACCTCGACGCGGATTCCGATCCAGTCCAGAGCCTGCGCGCCGGCTGGGAGCTCCATGTCGGTTTCGGCCTCGCGAACCCCGAACTGTTCCGGCTCATGCACACAGGGCTGCGCACGCCGCAGGGCCGGGCCGCCGCCGCAACCGGTGCCGGGGTGCTGCAGGCACGGGTGCACCGGGTCGCCGAGGCGGGACGCCTGCGCGTGACCGAGCGGCGGGCGGTCGAGCTCATTCAGGCGGCCGGCACCGGAGTCGTGTTCACCCTCATCGACCAGGCCGAGGACGAGCGCGACGACACGGTCGCGGACACAGCTTGGGAATCGGTCTGCGCGACCATCCTCACCGACGCGAGCACCGTCGCCATCACCGGCCCGGCCGCCGCGGCGGTGACCCTGCGCGCCGCGCTGCCCGACCTCACGGCGCTCACCCTAGCCGAGCGCGGCCTGCTCGGCGACTGGCTCGACCGCATCGCCGAGTCCCAGCGCGTGCCCGGGTGAAAACGGAGCGGCCACTGCCTGAATGCTTCAGGCGCGTCCGCAACGGCGAGATCGTCAGCTCCCGCGACTACCACGACCATCTCGCCTCGCCTCGGCCCGGGTCGGGGGCCGGCTCGGCGAACTGTTCGCAGCCCTCAGCGCGCAGGCAGCCGCCCCCGCCCGGACAGACGGGGAAACCTGACCGCCAGGGCTTACGGCCTCGAGGTGATCACTCCATGCCATGGGCCCCAGGTGTCGCGGGTGATCGTGCCGACTCGGCACCTGCCTGAGAGATTCCTCCCGACGACCCCGGCTCAGACGCCGGCCCCGGCTGAGTGGCTCCGGTTGGCGGAGCAAAGCTCGGCACGAAGTCCCGCTGGCGAACGAGGATGAAGGAGCCGACGGCGCCGATGAAGGCGATCACCGCAGCGATGATCATCAGACGGTCGAGAGTGGCTGAAAAGCCCACTCGGTAGGCGTGGAGAAGAACGGCGCGCGCCGCCTCCGACGGGAGCGCGGTGATCACCGCGTGCACGTTGCCGCCGACAAGTGCGCCCCGGAGTGCGGCACCGCCATGGGAAGCCACCGCCTGCCCGACCGGCGAGCCGTTGAGTGCGTTCGTGGTCCGCTGCAGGATCTGAGTCTGGAAGACCGTTCCGAGCCCAGCGATCCCGGTCGCGATGCCGACTTGCCGGAACGTGGAGTTGATGCCGGAGGCCATACCGCTTTTCTGCGGAGGTACGACCGAGATCGCTGACGATGCGAGGGCCGTGTTCACGGTCCCGATCCCGATTCCGGCGACCACGAACCCAGGTAGGAGCACGGTCCACCCAGACGATGCGTGCGTGGTCGCCATAAGCAGGCAGCCGCCGGCGATCAGCAGCATTCCGGTCCCGAGCAGGAATCTCGCGTGGATCCGCACGGTCAGCCTGCCGACGAAGAACGCGACAAAAAAGGCGAGCACGGTAATCGGCAGGAACCGAACGCCCGCGGCGAGCGGCCCGTATCCGAGGTCGTCTTGGATGTAGAGGGTTATGTACAAGAACATCGCGAAGATCGAGCTTGAGAGGGTGAAAGCGGCGAGCGAGACGCCGACCACGGCCGGTCGCTTGAAGAGCGTCAGGTCGAGCATCGGATCGCGCTGCCGCCATTCGGCGAGGAGAAAGACGCCGAGCAGCGCGGCGGCGCCGATCAGCAGGCCGACGATGAGAGTGCTTCCCCATCCGTCGTCAGCTCCGCGCACGAGAGCGACCACCAACATGACGAGTGCACCGGAAAAGGAAAAGAACCCGGTCCAGTCGATCCGCCGAGTGTTGGGGGCTTTGGACTCGTGCACGCGCAAGAGGGTGATGGTCACCGCGAGAACGCCGATCGGCACGTTGACGTAGAAGATCCACCGCCAGCCGATCCCGCTGGTCAGTGCCCCTCCGACCAGTGGCCCGACAGCCACCGCCCCGCCGACGACCGCGCCGTAGATTCCGAAGGCGGTGCCCCGCTCCTTGCCCGAGAAGGCTCCAGCGATGAGCGCCAACGAGGTCGCGAACATGATGGCGCCCCCGACCCCCTGCACCGCCCGGGCCAGGTTGAGCATGAGGGACGAGTCCGAAAGGCCGCAGACAAGCGATGAGACGGTGAAGATGATGAGCCCGACCGCGAATATCCTTCGCCGGCCGAACATGTCGCCCAATACCCCCGCGGTGAGGAGGAAGGCGGCAAGGGTGAGCGAGTAGGCGTCGACCACCCACTGAAGATCACTGAAGCTCGAGTGCAGCGACCGCTGGATGTCCGGCAGGGCCACGTTCACCACAGTGATGTCGAGGAGGAGCATGAATGTCGCGGTGCAGACCGCGATCAGGGTCCACCACTTGCGGGTCGGATTTGCCGGTGCCTGCGCAGCCGACTCGACCGGGCCAGCTTCAGGAGAGCTCACGCGGGCTCCATCCCCCTCAAGGCATCGCCGTGGCGACGAGGCTTCTTCAATCACTTCGCCGACAAGCGAGAGGCGCTCTTCGGCCCGGTTGCCGAAGTCTATCGAGAGACTGTCACCCGTGAGATNNGCCGAGTAAGTTGACCGCCATGGAGAACTCAGCTGCGCTGGTCACCGGCGCCAACAAGGGCATCGGCAAGGAGATCGCACGCCACCTCGCCGCCGCCGGCCTCGTCGTTTGGGTCGGCTCCCGCGACGCCGCGCGCGGAGAACGCGCCGTCGAGGAGATCGGTGGCGACGCCCGGTTGCTCGTCCTCGACGTTACCGACGAGGCAAGCGTCGCCGCCGCCGCACGCCAGGTAAGCACGCTGGACATCTTGGTCAATAACGCGGGCATTTCCGGCGACGGCAAGACAGCAGACCGCGACGACGTCGGCACCTTCCGCCGCATTTATGAGACGAACGTCTTCGGCGTCGTCGCGGTGACCAATGCCTTCCTGCCCGCGCTGCGGCGGTCCGCGCATCCGCGGATCGTCAACATCTCCAGCGGCACCGGATCGCTGGCCTGGGCGACCGGGCCGCAGTTCCCGCACCAGGGCAGCTACGCCGCATACCGGTCGTCCAAGGCAGCGCTCAACGCGCTGACCATCTTTTACGCTCACTCTCTGGCCGACGACGGCATCAAAGTCAACGCACTCGCACCCGGCCTGCGCCGAACCGACCTTAACGTCGCCGCCGCCGCCAGCGAGGGCGACCCGGCCGAGGCCGCGGCGGGCGCAGTCCGGCTGGCGATGCTGCCAGACGACGGGCCGTCGGGGGAGTTCTTCTCCTGGGATGGCACGCCGGTCCCCTGGTAGGCCGGAATCGTCTTAGCCGGCCGCCCCGGCCCGTCAGCGGACTGCCCCGGTGGCGGGCCGGGATCTGGATTCCCCCCCGATCCCGGCCCGCCTGGGCTGCGGTCCCAAACCGGCTCCCGACCGTATGAGCGTGGCGCCCTGCTGGGGCCAACGCTTTTTTGAAATGATTTCTACTGCGATCCGCTCACGACCGAACCGATGGGGGTGCGAGGTGGCGGACTCCGGCGACCAGCCACCCGCCGACGACGGCACCGAGCCCGACCCCCGCTTCACCTTCGCCAACGAGCGCACCTTCCTGGCCTGGAGCCGGACCGCGTTGGCCCTGGTCGTGGCCGGGCTGGGGGTCGTGCAGCTGCTGCCGCCGTTCCCCGGGGTGCCATGGGGCCGGCACGTGCTCGGCGTGCCGCTCATCGTGTTCGGCGCCGTCGTCGCGGTGAGCGCCTATCGTGAGTGGACCAGGAGCCAGTGGGCCATGCGCCACGGGCAGCCGCTACCCAGGTCGATCATGCCCACGATCATGACCGTGATCATCGCCGCGATGGCGCTCGTGTCCGCCGTCGTGGTCCTGGCCTCGGCCCTGCGATGACGGCCACCCCCGGCCCCCCCGGCCAGCCCGACCCCGGCCAGCCCGACCGCGGCCTGGCCCGGGAGCGAACCTCGCTGGCCTGGACCCGGACCGCGATCTCCTTCGCCGCCGTCGGCGGCGTCGTGCTGAAGCGCGAGGTCATCCCAGGCCTGATCCTGCTGGCCGTGGTCCCCGCCATCTGGCTGCTGGGCCGCCTGGCCCACACCGGCCCAGAGAAACTCAAGCTGGTCACGGCCACAATCGTCGCGGTGGCGCTGGTCGCCCTGGGGGTGGTGTTCATCCACCGCTGACCATGGTGCCGCTGAACTCGGTGCCACCCAGCCTTCCGGCCCGTTACGCGCGTATGGCAAGCGGACGAATTCTGGCGTGTCGGTCCTGGCAAACCCGGCGGGCTCGGGCAGAATGGAGCAAGGCCCCCTCCACGTATGAGATGGAGGGGGCCTTGCCAGGCCGCGCCGCACCGGGTCGGCCAGTTGCCCGGCTTACCCCGCGCTGCGGGCCGCCCGTCGGTGCCAGTCACCCGCAAAAGATCCCGGTTTCCCGGCTTCTCCCGCGTCCCGGAGTTTCCTTCGGGTGGTAACCGTTTCCGGCGGTGAAAGCATTTCTACGCCCCCGGCGCATTGTCCCGCAAGAGCCTTACCCAATTTATTTCTGCCTATTTTATAATCCACACGATATCCACAGAACGTACGCCGTTATGCGCACGTGGCGGCGGTTATCCACCAGCTTATTAACAGCTAATCCACAGGTAACCGGACGTAACTCAGGGACCACCGTAATGGCGTTCGCCCTAGGTGATCGACTCGTCTTTTAATCGCCGCATCTGGTCATGAGCCGCGGCTTTCATCGCAACCCGGGTGGCGCGATCCATCCTCACCCAGCGGGATCGCGGCGCTGGATGGTCACGGCCTGGCGGGAAATCAGCCATGCCCCCGCTGTTCTCGTGTAGTCGAGGACGAGGGTGCCCACTTCGCGGATGGAGGTGCCGGAGGGCTTCACGCACAGGGCCGTGACCCTGCCCTGGCCGCGCATCGTGCTGTCGCCGGGCACAGTGAGGGAGAGGTTGGCGACCCAGTGGTACAGCTCGGGATACGCTGCCCACGTCTTGTCCAGGAAGGCCCGGATCGCGCTGCGGCCCGCCAGCACCGGGCCTGGCGTGAAGCTCAGGACGCCCCGGGGATGCCAGGTTGCCATGGCCCGGTCAAGGTCGCGGCTGTCTATCCCGTGGAACCATTCGGCGACCAGGTGAGCTCCGGCCAGCTGCGCCTGCACCTCGTCCAGCGCTGCCGCCATGTCTGCTGCTGCCATCGTTTCTCTCTTCCGAGTTCACCGACCGATGTTCGGTCACCGACCATTAGTCAGTCTGTAAGATGCCCGAATGGCTGTCAAGCGGCTCCGCGAACGCCAGGCCGAGGCAACCCGCCAGCAGCTGGTCGACGTCGCCCGCCAGCTGTTCACCGAGCGCGGCTACGCGGGAACCTCGATCGAGGACATCATCGAGAGGGCAGGAGTGGCCCGCGGGGCCCTCTATCACCACTTCCCAGGCAAGGGCGCCCTGTTCGCCGCCGTCTACCAGGTGGTGCAGGCCGAGGTGGCCTCGGCGGTGATCGCCGCCGCTCTGACCGCCGACGACCCGGCCCAGGCGGTCTACACGGGCCTGTCGGCATTCCTGGACGCCTGCCTGGAGCCGGAGTTCCGGCAGATCGTGGTCCTGGACAGCGTGCCAGTGCTGCAGCGTCAAGCCTGGGAGGGTGGCAGCACCGAGCACTCCGAGCATTCCGAGCATTCCGAGCTAGACATGCTCAGCCAGGTGCTCACGCCCCTGGCCGCCGCCTACCTGCCCGGGATCGATATGGAGGCCCTGGCTCACGTCGCCCTCGGCGGCCTGTACGGGGCGGCCCTGTACATCGCACGCTCGGCCGAGCCGGCCACCGCTCGGGCCGCGGCGGACGTTGTGTTGGACGCCCTCATCACCGGACTCCGAGCCGGCGCCGTCGCGCCCGCCGCCAGGCCCGCGCGACACAACGAGCCAGCGCCCCCGCGCCCGCGAAGAGAAAATCCGCCCTAACTCTTCATCCCGAGGACCTGGAGCAGCGCCACGGCGAGTTCGTCCGGGGCTGCGCGGCCGCAGCGGGGTCACCGTCGTGCAGGACCCCGACGCCGACCACCTGTTCCTCGGCGGCACCGGACCGCCCACGCCGGCGGAGTACCAGAAGCCCGGGCCACGCAACCCCGCGGTCATCGCCGCCTGGATCACCCGCACCGACACTAAACCCCTTTAATATCCCGAACGGCCGTTGGTTCTCCCTGCCCCTCTCCCTCGCCGCTGCGGGCCGCGAAACCCGATGACAACCGGGGCTCAATCACGTCTCAACCCGGACGGGATAGGCAGGGTGCATGGCAGGCGGGCCCGGTGTATCTGGTGGGGGTAACCCCCCCTCCGGAATCAGGGGTCAGCACCATCGGAATCTCGCCGCCAGATCCCTACCGTGGAGAACAGACGGGGCACGCAACGGGGAGACGGTGCGGACATGAATGCGATCGTGAGCGGGGCGCGCTCGAGGTCGACGGTGCTTACCGGCGCGGCCGGGTTTCTGCTGCTGGTGACGGCGGTGGTGATGATGGTCTGCGCCGCCCCGCGGATGACCCAGGTCCGGCCCGCGTCCGTGACCCACGACCGGCTGGCCTCCTGGGTCTGGGTGACCCGCGACCACTGGCTGCCGGTCAGGCCGGGCCCGGGCTCCGAACTCACCCCGGCCGGCCGGGCGCCGGTGCCCTAGGCCGGCGAGCGCGGGGCGCGCAACACGGAAACCGAGCGGGGTCCGACGGTGACCCGATCGCCGGCGTGCTGCTGGGCGGGCGCCCCGGCCCCGGCGGCGGGCTGCGGGTCGTAGCTGTCGATGGCCGGCTGCCACACCTGCCCGGACCGAGCCGCCGGGATGGTGAAGTCCAGCGGCTCCCACCACGCATTCACCAGGACCAGGAAGTCGTCGTCCAGCAGCAGGGTGCCGTCCGCCGCCTGGTCCGGATCGTCCGAGCCGTCCAGGTAAATGCCGAGCGCGAGCGCGTTGGGGTCGGACCAGTCGCCCTCGGTCATCGCCGTCCCGGCCGGGGTGAACCAGCTGAGCTCGGCGGTGTCGGCGCCGGTCAGGAACCGGCGCCGGCGGAAGACCGGGTGCGACCGCCGGAACGCCACCAGGTCCGCGGTGAACGACAGCAGGCCGGAGTCCACGGCCGACCAGTCGTACCAGGAGATCTCGTTGTCCTGGCAGTACGCGTTGTTGTTGCCGCCTTGGGTCCGGCCCAGTTCGTCGCCGCCGAGCAGCATCGGCACGCCGAACGACAGCAGCAGGGTGGTCAGCATGGCCCGGGCCTGCCGGGCCCGCAGGGCCAGCACCTCCGGGTCCGGCGTCGGGCCCTCGGCGCCGCAGTTCCAGGAACGGTTGTCGCTGGTGCCGTCCCGGTTCGCTTCCCCGTTGGCCTCGTTGTGCTTGGTGTCGTAGGACACCAGGTCCCGCAGCGTGAACCCGTCGTGCACGGTGATCAGGTTGACCGAGGCGGCCGGGGAGCGGCCGCCCTTTCGGTACAGGTCCGAGGAGCCTGCGAACCGGGTGGCGAACTCGCCGATGCCGCCGGTCTTCTGGCTGCGCCAGAAGTCCCGCATGGAGTCCCGGTAGCGGCCGTTCCACTCGTGCCACAGCACCGGGAACTGGCCGAGGTCGTAGCTGTCCATCTGCCCGACGTCCCAGGGCTCGGCGATGAGCTTGGCCTGGGAGACCACGGGATCCTGCGCCACCAGGTCGAAGAACGCCGACATCGGGCTGAACCCGCCCTCCTGGCGGGCCAAGGTGGCGGCGAGGTCGAACCGGAACCCGTCCACGTGCATCTCGGTCACCCAGTACCGCAGCGAGTCCATGATCAGCCGCAGCGTGACCGGGTTCCCGGCGTTCAGCGAGTTGCCGGTGCCCGTGGTGTCGTAGTACTGCCGCGGGTCGTCGCGGTCCAGCCGGTAGTACGCCGGGTTGTCCAGCCCGCGGAAGCAGAGCGTCGGGCCGCCCGCGCCGCCCTCGCAGGTGTGGTTGAACACCACGTCCAGGATGACCTCGAGGCCCGCGTGGTGCAGCGCCCGGACCATCGCCTTGAACTCCGCTACCTGCTGGCCGGGCTTCCCGGCCCGCACCGCGGCGGAATAGGCGTGGTGCGGCGCGAAGTACCCGATGGAGTTGTAGCCCCAGTAGTTGGTCAGCCCCCGCTGGAGCAGGAACGCCTCGGGCACGGACTGGTGCACGGGCAGCAGTTCCACNNACGTGCACCTCGTAGATGACCGTATCGGAGTAGCTGCGCCGCAGCGGCTCGTCGGCGCCCCACTCGAACGTGGCGTCGGTGACGATGCTGCGCGGCACGTGCCCGGCCGAGTCGAGCGAGCTCGGCTTGTCCGGGTCGGACACGTCGTGGCCGACGACCTCAGGCCCGAACGCGACCTCGCCGTGCACCGCCCGCGCGTACGGGTCGAGCAGCAACTTGGCCGGGTTGCAGCGCAGCCCGTGGCTGGGGTCCCAGGGCCCTTGCACGCGGTACCCGTAGGCCTGCCCCGGGCCCGTGCCGGGCAGGAACCCGTGCCAGACGCCGTCGTCGTACTCGGGCAGCCGGACCCGGGTTTCCGCTCCGCTCTCGTCGAACAGGCACAGGTCGACAGCCTCGGCGATGCCGGAAGCCACCGCGAAGTTGGTTCCCCCGTCACGCGGCGTCGCGCCCAGGGGCGCCGGCCGGCCGGGAAGTGCATCCGCCACCCGGCTCACGTTACAGCAGCCAGAAAACGAGTTGCCAGGCCGTCCTAAGCTGCTTATGTGCTGACTTCAGAGCCCCCCGATCACCCGGAGCTCGCCGACGTCGGCCGTTTGGCGCGGCGCCTGGTCGACCGGGCGGTGCAGACCGCGCGAACCGAAGACCAGCCGCTGCGGCGGCTGCTCCTGGACTTCCTGGGCCCGGATGCGGCCATCCTGCCCACGGTCTCGGCCACCTGGCCGTCCTACGAGCACGTCAACGTCCAGGTCGGCCTCGAAGCCTGGCTGGCCCAGGACCGCGAGCGCACGCACGAGGTCTTCGGCATCACCGGCATCGGGATGATGCGCCACATGGAGATCGTCGGGATCGGCGAATTCCTCCAGCCCCCCAACCACGGCCCGTTCGGCTCGGCCAGCTTCGGCGGCGTGATGACCACCGCCGTGGCCAGCGGCCCCGATGGGCAAACCCATCCGTGCGTCAGCCACGGCATCTACCTGGTGGACGACGCCGGAGGCCGGCTGGCCATCGTGCTGCAACCTGTGTCGCGCGGCCCGAACCCCGAAGTGGTGCTGCAGATCACCGGCGCGGAGCAGGACCGGATCCAGGCCATCCTGGGCGAGATCCAGACGCTGGCCAGCGAGCGAAGCGTCTTCCGCGGCCAGGTGATCAGCGTCGGCGCCGAGGTGTTCGGCCCCGGGCCGAAGGAGGCGTTCGGGGGGCGGAGCGCCCCGCTGAGCTTCCTCGAGCGCCCGTCGGTCGGCCGCGACCAGATCGTGCTGCCCGCCGACGTGCTCGACAACATCGAACGCCAGGTGCTCGGCGTCGGCCGGCACTCCGGCCGCCTGCTGGCCAGCGGGCAGCACCTCAAGCGCGGCGTGCTGCTGCACGGTGCCCCCGGCACCGGCAAGACCCACAC
>PLDT01000605.1:0-6494 GCA_003136255.1 Actinomycetota bacterium | reverse complement strand
GACGTGACGTTCCTGCTCACCACCAACCGCGCCGACCTGCTGGAGCCCGCCCTGGCCGCCCGCCCCGGCCGCGTCGACCTCGCCGCCGAGCTTCCGCTGCCGGACGCCGACGCCCGCCGCCAGCTGATCCGCCTCTACCAGGGCAGCCTCATACTGGACCTGACCCACCCGGAAAACGTCATCGAGCGGACCGACGGCGTAACCGCCGCCTTCCTCAAGGAACTCCTGCGCAAGGCCGCCCTCCTGTCCTGCGAAGCCGACGCCGCCGCCACCACCGACGGCGACGACGCCACCGACGGCGACGACAGCCCAATCCGGATCACCGACGCCCACCTGGACGCCGCCCTCGACCAGCTCCTGAACAGCCGCAACCAGCTCACCCGCATCCTCCTAGGCGCCGAGCCCCCCCGCCCAAAAAAAGCCACCCCCAAGAAAGCCGCTCCCGGCCGACCCCGATAAAGCGCACGCCTGCCGCGGCCGAGGCCGATTTACCGGGCGGTTATGCGGCCCGGTCCATCTTCTCGGCGCTGGCCTGCGCTTGCGGGTGGCCAGCCTGGGCCGCCGCCTCGCGTTCGCTTTCGGCGTTGATTTCGGCGCCGAGGAGCACCGCCAGGCCGGTGAGGTAGAGCCAGAAGATGAGGATGACCACCCCGGCGAAGGCGCCATAGGTCTTGCCGTAGGAGCCGAACTTGGCCACGTAGAACGAGAAGCCCAGTGAGGCGATTAGGAAGATCGCCGTGCCGACCAGGCCGCCGGGGCTTACCCACTGCCAGCGCGGTGATTCCCGGTTCGGCCCGTAGTAGTAGTAGACCGCGAACAGCAGCGAGATCGCGATGATCGTCACCAGCCAGCGCACGACCGTCCAGAGAATGACGAAGGCCGTTCCAGCGACCGGCGCGTGGCTTTGGATGGCCAAGCCGATGGAAGGGCCGAACACGAGCAGGGCCGCGGCGACCCCGCCGAGCACCAGCGTGCCGAGCATGAGCGGGAAGGTCCGCAGCCGCTTGGCCACGAACTTGCGGCTGACCGGGACCTCGTAGGCGATGTCAAGCCCCGTCTCTAGCGCGGCCATGCCGCCCGAGGCGCTCCACAGCGCCACCACGATGCCGATGATCAGCGCGGTCAGCGAGGCCTTGTCCGACCGGGTGGTCGCGGCGGTGACCGCCTGGCTGAACACGCCCGCCGCGCCCGGAGGCAGTGCCTTGTTCAGGCCGTCGATCAGCCGGTGCAGGGTGCTGGCCCCCACGTTCATGAGGGTGACCAGGCCCAGCAGGGCGATCAGCGTCGGGAACAGGGCCAGGAACCAGTGGTAGGCCAGGCTCCCNNGCCGTCATGCTGCACCGGTCGCGCCCGAACTTCTTCACGGCCCGCTTGATCGTGTTGCCCCAGCCGGTCCCGCCCAGTTCCAGAGGCGTGTCCGGGCCGCCAGCCACCTCGGTCTGCGGGGGAATCGTCTCCCCGCCTGCGCTGCTGCGGGTGTCGCCCGCGCCTGGTTGGTCGTCTCGCCTAGCCATGTTCAGGCCCCCTCTCCGCATTGTGTGCGGCTACCCAGCAATCCGCAGCCCTAACAAGACCCGGGCAGAAAAGAACGTCCGCCTTTGCGCGCGCAGGTCGCGGGCTGGCCCGCTTGACGTCTTCAGCCGGCCCGGCCGGACCCGACCGGCTGAGGCTGCTCCGTGGCCGGCGCGATCTCTGCGGTGCACTCCGGGCAACGCCGTGCTGCCACTGGGATGCTCATCGTGCACTCCGGGCAGTCCCGCTGAGTCGCCGCGTGGTTGCGCTCGAACAGCTGGATCACGCGGGTGACCGGCACCACCATGACGTAGTAGACCACCAGGGCAGCGATCAGGAACGACAGCACGTCGGTCAGGAACGCGCCGTAGGTAAATGTCGCGTTGCCGACCTTAAAGACCAGGGTGCCGAGGTCTGGCTGGCCCGCCAGCGACAACAGCGGATTGACAAAGGACTGGACGAACTGCTTGACCAGTTCGCTGAACTGCGTGCCGATCACCACCGCCACAGCCAGCTGCACCAGGTTCCCGCGCATGATGAAGTTCTTGAAGCCGCTCATCGCAACCTAGTTCCCCGCTGGCGCAAAGTATTCCGCGTTCACCCGGTCTACCCGGCCCGTCTCGATCTTCCGGCGGCCGCCGGGACGAACGAGATCGTGCGCCGGACTGGGGTGTCCAAGCCGACGGTGATCGGGTGGAAGCGGCGGTATGCGGCGGAGGGGATCGGCGGGCTGGGGGACCGGCCCAAGCCGGGCCGGCCGCGGTGGACCGATGACGTGGCGGTGGTGCTGGCCACGCTGGAGCCGCCGCCGGAGCGGCTGGGGGTGACGCACTGGTCGAGCCGGCTCCTGGCCGCGGAGCTGGGCCTGTCGAATGTGAAAGTCGCCAGGGTGTGGCGCGAGTACGGGCGGCAGCCCTGGCGGGCCGGGACGTTCAAGTTCTCCACCGATCCGGAGCTCGAGGCCAAGCTCCGCGATGTCGTGGGGCTCTACCTCAACCCGCCCGACAAGGCCGTCGTGCTGTACGTGGATGAGAAATCCCAGGTCCAAGCCCTGGAACGGACCACGCCGGTCCTCCCGTTGCGGCCCGGGATCCCCGAGAAGCGCACCCATGACTATGTCCGGCACGGCACCACCACGCTGTTCGCCGCCCTGGAGGTGGCCACCGGCAAGGTCACCGACGCCTGCTACCCCCGCCACCGGCACGAGGAGTTCCTGCGATTCCTCCGCCAGGTCGCCAGGGCCTATCCCGAACATATCCTGAAGCCGTGAGCGAGGAGGCGGAGCCGGAGCCAACCGCAGGACAGCCAACCGCGGAACAGCCAGGCGCCGGGCAGCCGCCCGCCGGGACCAAGCTGAAGTCGGCCGCCAGGATCGCCGCCTGCGATGTCGTGGGCCCTCTCATCGCTTACGCCCTACTGCGGAAGGCCGGGCTGCCGGCGGTAACGGCGTTGATTCTGAGCGGCGTGCTGCCGGCCATCGGCGTCACTGCGAACGCGATCCAGCGACGCCGGCTGGACATCATCGGTGCCGTCGTCCTAGCGGGTATCCTCGCCGGAGCGGTGCTTGGGCTGGTGAGCCATAACGCCCGGCTCGTCCTGCTGGAGGGATCGGTGCCCACCGCGGTGTTCGGGCTGGCCTGCCTTAGCTCGCTCCGCGCACCGAAGCCCCTGCTGTTCGGCTTCGCGCACGAGTTCGTCGGCCCGGACAGCACGAGGGGACGCGAGATGACCAGGCTGTGGCAGTTCGCCGGCTACCAGCGCGCGTACCGGGTTGTCACCGCAGTGTGGGGCGTCGGCTACCTCGTCGAGGCCGGCGCGCGCGTGGCCATCGTGGAGAACACCTCGACGAGCACAGCGCTTGTCGCCTCCAAGTTCCTCCCGTATGTCAGCGCCGCCATCTTGGCAGGATGGACGGCCGCATACGCGCGCTATCAGTGGCGTAAGGCGTGAGGGCCTAGCACCCGGCCAGCAGCTTCTCCGCATCGTGCGCGAGCGTCGAGATCTTCTTCAGGATCGTCACCCGCCAGGCGATCCGCCGCGGCACCTTCACCTCGGTCAAGGACCTCATCGCGGCGATCGAGACCTTCATTGACGGGCGGAACGAACGCTGCCGCCCGTTCACCTGGACCAAGACAGCCGACTAGCCACTCGACCACTGAAAGCCAGGTAAGAGAACTTCGTTCACGCGGTACTAGCATGAGGCCTGGGTACGGAACCGGAGCGGAAATGATGTGCTGGATCCGCGGTGCCTTGTGGATGAACGAACGCGCTGAAACTCGCGCGCCGCGACCCCGGGCTCAGGCACCTGCGGTCGGCTCGTCCCCGTCCAGGTCGCGCCACAGCCTCCGCAGGAACCTCTCGTCGCTCCCGTCGCCGTAATCGACCGCCTTGAACAGCTCGGCGAGCCTGACCTGGTCGATGACGCACCGTACCTGGAAGAAAGCGTGTAACGCGACTGCCAGGGGCGTGATGTCAATGACCTTCTCGTGCCGGCGTGTGCGGGGGGCACCAGCCTGGTCCTCTGGTCCCCTGGCCCCCTGGCCCCCTGCCCTCTAGCCCCGCCCGCACTAGCCCCGTCGGCACTCTCGCACCAACTAGCTCACCAGTTCCATTACCGCGGATGATCTGGCTTAAGCGGAAACTTCGGGCAACCCCAGCTGCCCGGATCCTCCACGTAAGCCGGATGCTCCGCGTTAATGGGGTGCCTGGGGCTGGCGAGGAGGGATGGCTGGGGAGCGGGGCAGCCGGACGGGAGTGAGGGGACGGCGCGCCTCGCGGCGGCAGTTACCCACGGCGCGAACTGGCCCACCCGACTCCCAGGCCCGGGCAGTCGCGTTACGGGCTCAAGAACAGGTACAAAGTGACATCGACCAGGCAACCGAGACGCCCAGCCCGGCCGAGAAAGCCGCAGAACCGGCAGATCTTCACGGGCGGCAGCCCCAGGCGGAACCGCGGTGAAACACCAAACCACATCACGAGCCCCAGACACACCGCAAACCCGCGTTATTTTGGTACGCGTGCTAGCCGTACCGTAATAGGACGAGGCATCGGTTCGCCGACAGCGGTGATCACGGCAGCCGGGTGACGAATACGTACTCGTGGCTGTCGTCGGTGAACGGCTCGCCCGCGAACCCGCCGTAGAGCGCCTCCATCTCGAGTCCGGCCACGTCGGCCAGCCCGAGCCACTCGTTCTTGGTGGCCCACCACAGCGAGCTCTTCGCGCCGTCGTCGCGGACGATGTCCACCCGGTTCTCGCCCACCGCGTACCGCACCGTGTGCGGCACCGGCTCGGCCTGGTGCACGCCGTCGTAGCGAACCGCAAGCCGGTGGTCGAACGCGAACGCCTCCCACGCGAACCGCCCGCCGGGCTGCAGCGCGGCGGCCACCCGCTCGAACGTGCGCCGGCGATCGGCCCAGGTGGGCAGGTGCAGCAGCGCCCGGAACGGGCAGTAGACCAGCGCCGCGGGCTCCTCCAGGGCCAGGTCGCGCATGTCGCCCTCGCGCAGGTCGAGCTGGACCCCGGCCGCGGCGGCCCCGGCCCGGGCTTGGGCGAGCATGGCGGGGGAGGAGTCGATGCCGATGACCGGCCGGCCAGTGGCCTGCGCGACCGGGATCGCGACCCGGCCGTTGCCGACGGCCAGCTCGACCAGCGGCCCGTCCGCCTGCCGCGCGAGCCCGACGTAGAACGCGACGTCGTCGGCCATGTGGGCCGCCCACTCGTCGTAGCGGTACGCGAAGCCCTCGTCCCAGCTCACCAGCCCATGCTCGCACTCCGGGCCTGAGCGGTGCGATAATGACAAAATGTCACGGCGAGTTGTTACCCCCGTAGTGGTCGTCGTAGGTGTCATCGCAGGCGGGACCGTCGCCGCGCGGCTCCTGGGCTACAAGCTGGGCGGCAACGTGGTCGTCCGGTGCCGTCAGGGTCACGTGTACAGCACCATCTGGATTCCCGGCGTGAAGCTTAAGGGGCTGGACCTGGTCGTGGCCAGGGTCCAGCGCTGCCCGGTCGGAAAGCACTGGAGCCTCGTCGTCCCGGTGCGCGAAGCGGATCTGACCGAAGGGGAACGGCAATTCGCCCGGGAACACCACGACCTGCCCATCCCCTGACGCTGGTCGCCGCGCGTGGCCGCCGGGCCACCGAGGCCCGGCGGGTGGCGGCGGTCGCCGTCCTACTTGCGGTGACGGTTACCGGGCTGCGGGCCCGCGGCACCTTCGCCCACGGCGCCAACCAGACGGCGGCCGGGGCCAGCGGCGCGGTCCTGGGCATCGCCCTGTCCGCCGCCGAAGGGCTAGCCGTCATCGCCTTCGTTATCGTCGTGGCCTCCGCCCGGCCCCAGCGCAAGCCGAATCGCGAGGACGACGAGGAGCCCTGGCGCCCGAACCTCCCGTGGTGGGCCAAGGCCGGCCTCGTCCTGCTGGCCCTGGCCGCGCTCGTCACCCCGTTCGCCGTGCTGCTCACGCGTAAGTCCCGTCCCCCCGGGCCCCGGCCCCTGCCAGGCGGCGTCCCGAAAGCCGGGTTGGGCCAGTCGGCTGCAACGGCTGCCAGCTCGATCTGGCCGCTGATCACCGGCATGGTAATCGCGGTCGCCGTCGTTGTCGCGCTGACCCTGTGGTCGCGGCACAAGCGCCCGGCCCGGACCGAGCCCGGCAGCAGAACCCGCCTGGCCGCGCTGGCGGACCTCCTGGCCGCGGGCAGCGAGGCGCTGATGGCGGGCGGCGAGCCCCGGGCCGCGATCATCGCGTGTTACGCGGCGATGGAACGCGGGTTCGCCGCCGCCGGATCCGCGCCCGCCGTCGCCGACACCCCGGCCGAGGTGCTGGCCCGCGCGACCCGGGCCGGCCTGGTCAGGTCCGAGCCGGCCGAGACGCTGACCGGCCTGTTCCGCCGCGCCAGGTACAGCACCTACCCGATGACCAGCACCGACTCCCGGATAGCCGCAGACGCCCTCACCGAGATGCGCGCCGGCCTGGACCGCAGCGCC
>PLDT01000331.1:0-11751 GCA_003136255.1 Actinomycetota bacterium | reverse complement strand
ACCGAGCGGTAGTAGTGGTCTTGCTCGAGGTCTTCGAGCAGGCTCGGCCCGGTCGGCTCCCAGCCGAGCAGCTCCCGGGTGATGGTGGCGGTGACGGGGCTGTCCAGGGCGACGAAGTGGGCCAGGAAGCCGAAGTGTTCCGGGGCGTCTTGCGGGGCCACCGACGTCACCGGGAGGTCGAGGTGGCAGCCCATCGCCTCGGCGATCTCCCGGAAGGGAACGCCCTCCTCCGCGACCGCGTGCAGGACCGAGCCGCCGGGAGCGGACTCGACGGCCAGGCGGGCCAGGCGGGCGGCGTCGGAACGGTGCACCGCCGGCCACCGGTTCGTGCCGTCACCCACGTATCCGGCGACGCCTCGCTGGCGGGCGATGCCGACCAGGGTGGCCAGGAACCCGTTGTCGCCGTCGCCGTGGACCGTCGGCGCGAAGCGCAAGACCGACGAGCGGACGCCGACGCCCCGCAGCGAGAGGGTGAGCAGGGCGGTGGCCGCCCGGCGCCCGGCGGGGTTGGCCCGGACCTCGGGGCTCGCGACGAGCCCGTCGTCCTCGGTGGCCGCCCGGCCGGCGGTCAGGCCGATCAGGCCCGAGGCGAGCACGAAGGGCCGGTCGGAATCCGCCAGGGCGGCGCCCATGGCCTCCACGGCCCGCCGGTCGGCGGCTCCGGCGGCGGCGAAGTTGCCGCCGAAGGCCACCTCGTGCTGGAAGGCCAGGTGGATCACCCCGTCGGAGTCCGCGGCCGCCTTGGCCAGGCCCTCGGGATCATCGAGGTCGCCCCGGTGGGCCGTGGCGCCGACGGCTTCCAGCCGCTGCGCGGATGCGTCGGAGCGGGCCAGGCCGACCACCTCGTGGCCGGCCCCGAGGAGTTCGGGGACGACGGCCGAGCCGATCCAACCCGATGCGCCGGTGACGAAGATTCTCATAACGGACCTCCAGCGAGCTAAAGTGATGTCTGTAACAGTCATCACTGTAGGGCTGATGTCAGTGACTGTCAACACCGAGGACGTGGACCATGAGCCGATGGGAGCCCGATAGCCGGGGCCGGCTGCAGGAAGCGGCACTGGCCCTGTACTCCGAGCGCGGGTTCGACCAGACCACGGCCGCCGAGATCGCCGCCCGGGCCGGGGTGACCGAGCGCACCTTCTTCCGGCACTTCGCCGACAAGCGGGAAGTACTGTTCGGCGGCTCCGAGATCCTCCAGGAACGGATCGTGTCGGGCGTCGCCGGGGCGCCGACCGGGCACACGGCCCTCGAGGCGGTCGCCCGCGGTCTGGACGCCGCAGCCGTGATGCTCGGCGAGGCCCGCCGGGATCTCACCGCGCAGCGCCAGGCCGTGATCGCCGCCAACCCCGACCTACAAGAACGCGAACTGGCCAAGCTGGCCACTTACGCCGCGGCCGTCGCCGCTACCCTGCGTCAGCGGGGCGTCGGCGAACTGCAAGCCACCTTGGCCGCCGAGGCCGGCATGTCGGTGCTCCGGGTGGCCATCAGGCAGTGGGCCAACGGCGACGACGGCCGGAGCCTGCCCGTCGTCATGAAGGCCTCCATGGCCGAACTGCGAGCGGTGACGGCGGGCGGCTGAGCGTCACATCTTCCTGATCGCCAGGTACCGCCGCAGTTCCGGCAGCGATCTGACCACCTGCAGCCCAAGCGCCGTTCCGGCGGCGGCCAGGGCGATGGCCGTGATGTATCCGAGTGTGCGCATCACTTTGCTCCTGCTCGTTAGCGGGCGGCGGCCGACGAGGCTGCCAGCCGGCGCATTACCGCGTGCCATAGGGCCGCCAGGCCGCGCGGAGCCCGAGGACGTGCGTCGTCTTCGCCGCGCTCCGCCATTGCGGCCAGCGCCCTCTCGTTGACGATGACGTCACAGGCGACCTGCTCGGCCGACGCCGGGTCGGCGTGAGTCAGCAGCGCCTGCCTGCACAGCCCGGTGGCGTAACGGCGGTAGAGGCCGGCGTCCCGGCTGGTCGACACAAAGCCGGTCTTACTCGATCCCAGCATCGAAAAGCTCCGAGCATCTCGGCGGCGGCACAGTCAGCAAGCGCCATCAGCCACCGAGGTCCGGAGCGGCAATCTAACACTATCACGGAGGGCAACGGCGACGACGAACGGCCAGCAGGTCTCAGCCGATGTCGTCAGGCGCTCAGCTAGGCCCAGGTCAGCGCCGCCCTGGGTCTGGATGACGAGCCAGCCGAGCAGGACCAGGAACACGGCCGTCACGGCGGCACAGCCGTAGCTGCTCAGGATCAGCGGCCGTGGTGGCGCGTGCCGGGTGACAAAGGCGGGCCACACCGCGATGGCGACCGCGCCGAGCGCGGTCCAGGCGATATGCTGCGGAGTCGAGCCGCGAGCCGGTTCGGGAGATGCGGCGATGCCGATGCTGGACAGGCCCGCGACGGCGAGCAGGACGCGGGCGGGCACCCGGACGCCGGTCAGGCCCGCGGCCGTCAGGAGCTGACACCCGCCCACCAGGAACAGCGCTCCGGTCATGATCCACCGATCGGTTCCGGCGTGGCCAGCCAGCACGCTGATCGTCTTGCGGACCGGGCTGTAGGAGGCCGGCTGGACCGCGTCGGCGACCAGCCAGCCCGCGGTGGCCAAGACGGGTGACAGCGCCGCCGAGACCACGGTCCACCGCGGAACGAGGCCGCCCGGGCGCCTCGGCCGGGATGGGGCGCGCGCGGGGTCTGGACGCGCCAGCTGGGTCATTCTGCCCTCCAGCAGTCATGATTCGGCTGCCGGGCACGCTGCTGGCCCAACGTCAGGATAAACCGTTACGGGACGGGGCAGATAGGCTGGGGTCCTGTGGCTGCCGCCTCCTGGAGGCAGCGAGCCAGCGCCTGTGAACGGCATGGCGCGGGTCCCGGCCGCTGTCACGGTCGTGCAGCACCCCTCCGCTGGGGTGCCGACCTTGCGCGCTGGAGCCATCATCACTGGAACAACACTCGACCCGCTTGTGGCCTTCGCCGAGCTTGGCCAGATGAAGCTAGACGAAGGTGACCTGCAGGCCGTCCTCGGCCGGGTCGCGGAGCTGGCCAGGCAGACGCTGCCCGGCATCGTCGGCGCCTCGGTCACGCTGGTCGAGTCCGACCGGGCCTTCACCGTCGGTTTCGCCGGCCAGGTGGCCCTGGACCTGGACGAGACTCAGTACCAGGAGGGTTTCGGCCCCTGCCTTGAGGCCGCTCAGTCCGCGGGAACCATCGCCGTCCCCGACATGGCGGCCGAGACCCGCTGGCCGGCCTTCGCCCGGCAAGCCCTCGCCGCCGGGGTGCGCTCCTGTATGTCGGTGGCACTGCCGGTCCAGGAAGCCGTCCTCGGCGCGCTCAATATCTACACCATCCAGCCCGCCGTGCTCGACCGGGACGCCATCGAGCTGGCCCAGACCTTCGCCGGGTACGCTGCGGTCGCCATCGCCAACGCCCGCCTCTACCAGAGCACCGCGACGCTGGCTGAGGACATGCGGCGGGCCATGGAAACCCGCGCCGTCATCGAGCAGGCCAAAGGCATCCTGGTCGCCCAGCACCACTGCACCCCCGAGCAGGCCTTCGAAATGCTTACCCGGCTTTCCCAGACCACCCACCGCAAGCTCCGCGACTGTGCCGCCGACCTCGTTACCAGCACAGCTGAGAACGGCGCCCGTTAGTCTGCTGTGGATATCACCGGACCCAGACAGGAGCAGGCGCGCCCGCGCCGCGATCATGCATCAAATGCCGCATACCACGAAGGCGGTCGTCTTTGATCTCGACGACACGCTCGCGCCCTCCAAGTCACCCCTGGACCCCTCAATGGCAACGGCGCTGGTATCCCTCCTCCAGCGCCTCCCCGTGTGCATCATCTCGGGCGGCCGATTCGAGCAATTCCAAGCCCAGGTCCTGGACCGGCTGACCGCTCCGGAACAAATCCTCAGCCGGCTTCACCTGATGCCGACGTGCGGCACGCGTTACTACCGTTGGCAGCAGGGCGCCTGGTCACTGGTATATTCCGAAGACTTGTCCGCCGAGCAGAGGACTCGGATCAAGCAGGTCCTCGAAGAAACGTCACGAGCTCTCGGGTACTGGGCACCCCATCCGTGGGGCGAACCCATCGAAGACCGCGGCAGCCAGGTCACCTACTCCGCCCTCGGGCAAGCCGCACCGCTGGACGCTAAGGCCGCGTGGGACCCGGACGGAACGAAGAAGAGCCTGCTCGTGGCTCGCGCGTCACCGTTGCTGCCTGACTTCGAGGTGAGGGGGGGTGGCTCAACGTCGATTGACGTTACCCGCAAGGGGATCGACAAGGCCTACGGAGTTCGCAAGCTCATGGTGCAGATTCACGCGACTGCGGAGGAGCTGCTATTCGTAGGTGACCGGCTTGATGAGACCGGAAACGATTATCCCGTATTGACCGTGGGCGTGCCATGTGTCCCGGTCACGCGTTGGCAGGACACGCTTATCGTGATAGCCCAGTTCAATGACTGGTGGGACGGAATCACCAGTTCGCCGCAATTTCGGATTATCTCCAAGTATTCCGACGCAGGACCGCTCGGTCAGCCCGCGGCAGCCGAGGGGTCCTTACCTGCCGCGGGCCGGGCCGGGGCGTAGGCACGCAGGAAGGCCTGGACGCCGCCGGTGACGATCCGCTCGACCTCGGCGTCGCTGAGCTTGGCCGCGCCGAACATGGCCCGGTTGCTGGCCAGGGCGAAAGTCAGCGCGAACAGGTGCTCGGCCGCCTCGTCCGGGTCGGTGATGGCCAGACTGCCGGCCTTGGCCAGCCGGGCCAGGATCCGGGCCAAGGTCGCGTGCATGGTCTCCTGGGCCCGCTGCTCCCGCAGCAGCGCGGGGAAGTACGGGGCCTCGGTCAGGATCAGCCGGATCAGCGCGATCCGGTCCGGCGCCATGGTCAAGGTAAGCGCCGCCTCGCAGACGAAGGCGGTCAGATCGCACTCCACGTCGGTGACGTCGGTGAGGTGCGCGTCGGCGATGCGGCGGAAGGTCGTCATCATCGTGGTGAACGTGTCGTGCAGCACGGACCTGAACAGGTTCTCTTTGTCGCCGTAGCGGTTATAGATGGTGCGCTTGGACACCCCGGCCTCGGCCGCGATCGCGTCGACGCTGGTCCGCTCGTAGCCGTCGCGCAGGAACAGCCGCAACGCGGCCTGCGCGATCGCCTCCCCCTTCGGGCCGGCCCCGCCGACCGCCCGGCCCGCGTCCGATGCCGCCGCCGCAGGACCCGGCCACGGCTTGCCCGTCTGCTCAGCTAGCGTGCCTGCCATCGCCGCACCTCGCCCTCTCCGCTTCGCTCGCCGGCCATTTTTACACTTACCAGTTTACCCAAGTGCACTGCACGGTGTAGTTTACCTCCCATGAACGCAACGTCCCCTGCTGACCAGGGAACCGCCGCCAGTCCGGCCCGCGAGCGCCTGGACCCGGCCGTGGTCAAGCTCATCGTCGTCCTGCTCACCGGCGCGATCCCGGCGCTGCTCGACACCTCGATCGTGAACGTGGCCGTCGACACGATCGGCCGGGACCTGCACACCACCGTGCCGGTGATCCAGTGGGTGATCACCGGCTACCTGCTGTCGTTCGCCATGGTCATCCCGCTGAGCGGCTGGGCGCTGAGCCGGTTCGGCGGGCGGGTCGTGTGGATGTTCTCGCTGGCCCTGTTCCTGGCCGGATCGATCGCCTGCGGCGCCGCGTGGAACATCGACAGCCTGATCGCGTTCCGCGTGGTCCAGGGCATCGGCGGCGGGATGATGACGCCGCTGATCACGACGCTCCTGGTGCAGGCGGTCGGCACCAGCCAGATGGGGCGGCTGATGGCCGCGATCAGCCTTCCGATCGTCGTCGTCCCGATCTTCGGGCCGGTGGTGGCCGGGCTGATCATCACCAACATCAGCTGGCGCTGGATCTTCTACGTGAACGTGCCGATGTGCCTGGCCGGGCTGGTGCTGGCCTGGCGGCACCTGCCGGGGGGGCGGCCGCAGGGCGGCGCGGCACGCATCGACCTGGTCGGTCTGGTGTTGCTGCCGCCCGCGCTCGTGGGGCTGCTGTACGGCCTGGCCGAGGTGAGCACCGACGGCGGCTTCGCGCATCGCGGGGTGATCATCCCGCTGAGCGCCGGGATCGTGCTGCTCGCGGCCTACTGCGTGCACGCGCTGCGGACGTCCGCGACGCCCATGGTCGACCTGAAGCTGTTCCGGTTGCGCGGGTTCACCGGGGCGAGCACCCTGCTGTTCCTGGCCGGGCTCTCGATCTACGGGGCGATGCTGTTGCTGCCGCTGTACTTCCAGCAGGTCCGGCACGACACCGCGCTCACGGCTGGCCTGCTGATGGTCCCGCAGGGCCTCGGCAGCATCGCCCCGCGGACGCTGGCTGGCAAGCTCACCGACAAGATCGGCCCCCGGCTGGTCGTGCTGGCCGGGGTCGCGCTGGCCGCCATCGGCACGATCCCGTTCGCGCTGGCCGGGCTGCACACCAGCTACTGGCTGCTCGGCGCGGCCCTGGTCGTCCGCGGCGCCGGGCTCGGCACCGCCACGATCGCGGTCATGGCCGGCGCGTTCGGGGGGCTGAGCCGGGAGCAGGTGCCGCACGCCAGCAGTGCCATCCGGATCCTGCAGTTCGTCGGCGGCTCGTTCGGCGCCGCGGTGCTGGTGGCCCTGATCCTCGACCGCCAGGCTGCCGCCCACGCGGCCGCGGGCGCGGCGGGCCTGGCCACCGCCTACGCACACACGTTCTGGTGGTGCACCGGCTTCACCGCCCTGGCCCTGATCCCAGCGCTACTGCTGGCCGGCCGGCCCAAGCCGGCGAAGGCGGCCAGCCTTGCCGGATCGGCGCAGTGATGGTCGCTGAATGAGGAACGCTCACCCGGTTCGACTGCTCCCCAGCTCGTGACGGGTCGCCGTCGTCGCCTCGTTCACCGGCCGGCGGCGCGAGCTTGAGCAGCTGGCCGAGGCCGCCGCGGGGAACGCGGCCTCCAGCGTCCCGCGCTTCCCATCGGCACCATCCCTTGCCCGGAGAGAGTCCCGTTGCGGGAGGGAAGGAACAGCGTGAATGCAGCAGCGTGATGGGAAGATCCATCAGGGTGCCGCTTCCATGACGTTGGGGGACGGTCCCGGCGCGGGGCGGTTGGGGCGTGGGGGGCGGAGGGGGCGGGTGGTGCGGAGGTCTCGCCGGGGTCGGGCAGAAATGGCAGCCCGACGGTAGAGCCTCGTAAATTGGTCTAGGTGTTTAGGGCGATATTGGCCCTGGTACCGGACCGCTCCCCCTGGCTACCTTGGCTCGCATGATGATCATGCAGCGCGCGACTGGCCTGGCTGCGCCGCGAGGCCAAGGGAGAACGTCATGTTCGCGCTGCTGAAGGATGTCCCGGTCATCAACCACCCGGTGTTCCGGATCGTACTCGGCGCCGCGCTCATTGGCCGGCGAGGTCTCGCCGACCGGAAAGGTCGACGTGGAATTCCACTCGGCCAGCGTAAACTCAGGCGCCGAGGAGGTGCAGCGCCTGGCGGTGCTGCGGTGCGGTGAGCGGGCCGCGGGCGCCGAGGAGGGGATCGTCACCGTCCCGCATCCAGGCCAGCAGCGCGGCCCGCAGCTCCTCGAACGGCGCCGGCCGGGCATCGCCGTTCAGCAGGTTGTGGCGCTCGAGGGGGTCGGCCCGCAGGTCGTAGAGCTCGGCGACGGGGTGCGGGCCGCCGGTGTACCGGCCCGGGTCGCTGCGGAAGATCGGTCCCTCGGTGACGTCGGCGGGCACCTCGACCCGGAAGCCGACACCGAAGTTGACGATGAGCTTCGCGACCGGGCTGCGCACGGCCCGCATCGGGTCGTAGTAGCTGTGGAAGGTCTTCTCGGCGAAGACGCGCTCGCGTGGCGCCCGGCCGGCCAGGAGGTCATGGCCGTCGACGCCGGCCAGGGCGTCCACCCCGGACGGGGCGTCGACCCCGGACGGGGCATCGACCCCGGCGCGGGCCCACAGGGTCGGGCCGACGTCGACGCCGCTGACCAGATCGGATCGGCGCTCGCCGGCCGGAACCCCGGCGCCGGCGAGGAGCAGGGCGATCTCGATCCCGGGGTCGTAGAGGGTGCACTTGGCCCTGGGCATGGCCAGTCCGTGGTCGGCGGCGAAGCCGAGCACCACGTCGCCGGCGCGGGCGCTGCCCCGGAAGGCGTCGGCGATCCGGCCCACAGCGGCGTCGGCGTGGCGGATGGCTCCGTGCAGCGCGGCAACCTCGGCCCGGCTGGCCGGCCCGTCCGGGAGGAACGCCGGCACTTCCACGCCGGCCGGGTCGTCGGGGACGGCCCCGCCCTGTGCGTAGGGCCGGTGCGGCTCCTCCAGGTTGACCTCGACGTAGAGCGGCCCGGCCGGCAGGGCCCGGGTGAAGCGCTCCACCTGGGCGGCGACGTCCGCGCCGATCGCGGCCGGGCCGGGGTACGGGTGGGCGGTGGCGAACCCGGCGGCCTGGGGGGAGGCGGCCACATGCTGCAGCCCGAACAGGTGGGTGCCGAACCCGTGGGCGCCCAGGTGGGCAGCGGTGGTCACGGCCTCCCGGCGCAGGCGGAAGTCGTACGGAGGGTGGGCCAGGCCGACGAGGCCGTTGCGGTGCGGGTAGCGTCCCGTGCTCATGCTGCCGCGGGCCGGGCTGCAGTGCGGCGCGGTGCAGAAGGCGGCGTCGAACACTACGCCGGACGCCCCGAGGGCGTCGAGCCGGGGGCTCGGCACCGTCTCCCGCCCGTACAGCCCCAGGTACCGCCCCAGGTCGTGGCAGGTGACGAGGACGACGACCGGGTCCGCCATCAGCGGCCTGGCTCGCCGGCGCCGTCCCCGCTGACCAGCAGCACGAGCTTGCCGCGCGCGTGGCCCTGCTCGCTCACCCGGTGCGCCTCGGCCACCTCGGCGAGCGGAAAGGTCTGCGCGACCGGGAGCGAGAAGCGCCCGGACTCGATCAGCTCGCTGATCTCGCCGAGCGCGTGGAGCGCGCGGCCAGCGTCTCCGCGGCTAAACCTCACCCCGTGCTCCTGGGCGCCAGCGAAGTCGGCGATCGTCACGACGTGCTCCGGGCCGCCGGCGAGTTCGATGAGCTCGGGAAGCACCCCGCTCCCGGCGACGTCGAGCGCGACGTCGACGCCGTCGGGAGCGAGCGCGCGAACCCGCTCGACGAGGCCCTCACCGTAGACGACGGGCTCGGCCCCCAGCGAGCGAAGGTACTCGTGGTTGGCCGCACTGGCGGTGCCGATTACGCGCGCGCCGCGCACCACGGCGAGCTGAACCGCGGCGCTGCCGACGCTTCCGGAGGCCCCGTTGATGAGCAGCGTGCTGCCGTTTCCGACACCAAGCTGGTCGAGCGCGCGCGTGGCCGTCTCGATGGCGGCCGGCAGCGCGGCGGCGCCGGGGAAGTCAAGCGACGGCGGGATCGGCGCATAGTAAGACAGCACCGCCAGCTCGGCCGCGGCCGCCCCCTCGGCGCAGAAGCCGAACACGCGATCGCCGACGGCCACGTCCGTGACGCCCTCGCCGAGCTCGTCGACGACGCCCGCCGCCTCGTAGCCCATGGTCTGCGGGAGCTCCCCGTCCATCAGGCCCTGCCGCTTCTTCCAGTCGCTCGGGTTAACGCCGACCGCACGCACCGCGATCCGGACCTGGCCGGGACCCGGATGCGGATCGGGGAGATCCACGATCTGCAGGACCTCCGGGCCCCCGAACTGGCTGAAACGAACTGCCTTCATCACTCGCTCCGATCTGGATGCGCCGGTGACCCCAGCACGGATTGTCTCCTGCCAGGCGACGGATCAGCAGGCGGATGGAGCTGACACGGCTATTTCAGCGGGACGATTCCCTGGGCGCCGCGGGGGAACGTGGCGAGGGTTTCCTCGGGGATGTTCAGGTGGGCGGAGACGAGCTTGCGCGTCAGATCTTGATGACTTGGACATCGGGCATGGCGTCGTAATCAGAATCCGCAGTCACGATCGGAACACGATGGGCGATGGCCGTAGCCGCGATCCAACTGTCGTTGATCGGCACCTTCCGACCTGCCGCGCGAAGCCGCGATACCAGCAGCGCCCAGGCCTCGGAGACGGCCTCGTCGACGGCCAGCGCCTCGAACCGCTGAGCGAGCAGATAGGTTGACAGCCTGCGGGACGCGGCCTCCGGGTCCTTGGCCTGCAGCACGCCGAGTCGCAGGTCGCCGAGCGTGATCGCCGAGATACCCCACTCAAAATCGGCGAACCTGCCGACATCGAAACGCGCCGCCTCCAGGCCGATGAACACCGAGGTGTCGGCTAGCGCCCGCTGGGCCGTCACCACGGCAAATCGTCAGTCGTCTCGGTCAGAACCGCCCGCAGTTCATCCGCCAGCCCGGTGGTATCAGGACCCAGCCGAACGAGCTCGTGGCCGATCTCCGGTGCGGGCAGCCACTGTCGCCGCCGCGAAAGCGGGATGATCTTTGCCACCGGACGGTTGTCCCTCAGGACCTCGATCTCCTCGCCTGCCTCAACGCGTCGCAGCACCTCCGCCGTGTGGTTACGGAGATCGCGTGCCGGGATAGCGCTCATAAAACGAGTGTAGCCATTCCGCTACGATCGTAGCAAGTACGATCAACTTCCACCCGGCGCACGACACTACGTCAGCTTCCCGGACGCGATTCCCCGGTCACGTCTTCCAGCAACCGGGGGTCGGCGAAGTCGCGGAAGAGCACGATATGACCTTCCCGGATCCGGAGGACCTGGATGGACGTGGCCGTGATCGACCGGCCCGTCGTGGTCACGGTCGCCTTCGCCCGCATCTCCGCGATTACCACCTCCGGGTCCTGGCTCTGGTAAAGCTCCGTCACCTCGTAGTCCTCCAGCCGCAGCGGCGACGCCATGACACGGCGCGAGTACTCGCGGATCGTCTCCCGGCCCTCCAGGCGCACAGGCGTGCCCGGCGGCCCGTGGAAGGAGAACTCGATCACCGCATCGGGCGCGAACAGGTCAGCGAGGCCGTCGGCATCGCCGCTCAGCATCAGCTGGCGGCGGTAGGCCAGGACATCGGCGGGCGTGGCGGATGGCATGCAGTGTTTCCCTTCAACGTGCCAGTTCATTCAACGGCCGTTCATTGATCAAGCGTAGAATCAAGTGAGCCCTCTGTCAACGCCCGTAGAATGAAACGGTGACCACTCCCCGGCCCGGTTCGCGTGCCGAGCAGCGCCGCCGCACCGAGGCGCGCATCCTCGACGCCGCGACCCAGGCCTTCTTCAGCGCCGGGTACGACCGGACGACCATCCGGGCCGTGGCCTCGGCCGCAGGGGTGGACGCCGGCCTGGTCATGCATTATTTCGGGTCCAAGCAGGAGCTATTCCGGCGAGTGATCGACGCCGCCCCGGTCCCCGAGGTCAGCGGAGCGCCTGGGCAGGCGGCCGAGCAGATCCTCGCCGGGCTCGCGAGCCGGCTGGCGAGCGAGCCGGTCGCGTCGCTGGCCCTGTTGCGCTCGATGCTGACCAACCCCGAGGCCGCCAGCGCCGCCAGCGACGGCATCGCCCGCTACGAGGCGCAGATCGCCCAGGCCATCCCCGCCGACGACGCGGGCCTGCGGGCCGCGATCATCAGCGCCATCACCCTCGGCATCTCGGTCTCCCGGCACCTCATCAAATCCGACGAACTCGCCACCGCCGCCCCCGCGCAGGTCATCAGGCTGCTGCGGCCCTGCATCCTCTCGCTGGCGGCCGACCCTGACCACAGCGGGCGACCTTAACTACAGACCCGCCCGCGCCGCTGGAGCACATTGTTCTGCGTGCTAGCGGATTTC